>CAYJQF010000039.1:0-1505 GCA_964372375.1 Candidatus Woesearchaeota archaeon | reverse complement strand
CAATCCAAAAATTTTGTCTACACCACCGAGGCAAGTATGATTTCATTATCTTAATCTGTTTGCATCCTGAAGATCCGCAGCTGTCTGATATAGCCCCCGCCTTATTTCGCCCCATATGAATCCTTCTTGAAATCCCTGATTAAAGTCTGC
This sequence comes from Candidatus Woesearchaeota archaeon, assembly GCA_964372375.1. GTDB lineage: Archaea > Nanobdellota > Nanobdellia > Pacearchaeales > GW2011-AR1 > SICV01. Next base: position 1,355 of record CAYJQF010000039.1, on the reverse strand, counting down.
AGAGTATTTTGCTATAACTAATCACCTAAAAGAACAGTCCTTCATCTAGTTTGTTAATTTTTAAGAAAATTTGGGTAAATGTCACACTTCCACCGCTGCTAATACTTCTTGATTAATCTTCTTTTTAAAGAAGATTAAATTCTTTGATTAATCTTTCTTTTTAAGAAAGATTAATGGTAAGCGACGTATAAACTTTCCCAAGCTCTCGCTTAGTACTTATTGTATCGCTGGAGAGATTCACTTCCAAGTTCGAAATGGGTTTGGGTCTACCCTCTCCGCTATGGCCGCCAACCTCTCTTTAGTTAGGGCGTTAAAAATTTAAAGGTTGCTATTCATGGCTCCGCGCTTCCATCTTACTTCATCGGCAAATAAAAGCGTAAAACGGGCCGTCTATGAGGTTCAGCTGGCGTCTGGGACGCCATTTCTGTTAACCTTTATTCTGAGCAGGGTGCCGTCAGCTAGGTGGCAGTCTAGTATACCAGCATGCACAGAAACCTTTTTAAGCTTTTGTCACTAATTAGAGATAACACAATTCAATTACCGGGTGTGGATATGGATTACATGCATGCTGACCAGTTTGCTGATCTTCTAAGGTCGCAAAGACTCTTTGATACGGACATTGGATTAAGGATATACGACCTTGGCATAGCCGACAGCCTGTATTCTTATGAGGAGGCAATAAAGGGGCTGGCCGGCGCTTCCGACTGGGATTTTGCGGAGCTTGCATTGCAGAGGCTTGGAGAGCTGATGGTAGAAGCCAGAAACATTCCTGAATTGTTCAGTGGGAGGATAGAAGACCGCAGTCGCGGAGTGTCTGCATTGGAAAGGACTGGGCCATTGTTTCGGATGAATTTTACTGCATGGGAGTCCAGGCATTCATAAGCGCAAACAAAGTGTACCCGATTCCCCGCGACGTTGAGGCTGTCGAGGCTGTCAGAATGGAATATGACCGCCTACAAAAAGATGAGAGTGAATAGTCATGAAATCCCGTTCAAGGTTTGCAAGAGTCCGCGGCTGGCTCACGCACGAGGACATAGAGATGCTGGAGGAAGCGAGCAAGCGGCAGCTCAAGTACCCGAAGAATCCAGCAAAGAAATACAAGTGTGATAGCTGCAGCTATACATGGCTTTATCATTCATTGAAGTGCCCTGTCTGCTCTTCCGCAAGCACGCAGCAGGTCAAGTAAATGACAGAGAGTGTGAAAAAAATGGGCGCACGTGTACTTCCATTCAGGAAACCGGTTGAGGAAAAACCTGCCATGGGGAGTAATCCCGCTTATCTTAGTCCAGATGACATAAATGTAACTATTTAGCTCTTTAGCCTACTCAGAAGCGTGTCAAAAATATTCAGTCCGG
>CAYJQF010000038.1:0-1631 GCA_964372375.1 Candidatus Woesearchaeota archaeon | reverse complement strand
TATAAGATGCTTTCCTGATACCACGAAGCGCCTTCCGTCTATATTCAAATAATCGTTTTCGCCGATCTTGCGAAAACCATTAGCACTTCTCATCTTTTCTACCAAATTCTTGCCCTCTTTTCTCTTGGCCGAAGATATGAATCTTGTTTTCATTTTCTTGCACCTCTCACAGAATGCATTTTCTGAGCTGCGCCAGCTTCTTTGCTGCCTTCCAGCACATACCGACTAGGATCTTCTCCTCGTCTCTTCGCACCTTCTACCAAAATATCATATTCATCTTTAGGAAATACCTGAAACCTCTTGCCCCTCCACGGATCATTGCCATAACCAAAAAATCTAACTTCCCCTCCATGGCTCATAACGTCAAACGCCTCTGGGTCAGGCTTATCAGTGCAATTTATCACCATCTCTCTAGGATAAGTACCGCCAAAAGTTCTATTAATTAGGACTAAACAGTACCGCTTTCCATCAGGTGTTCGATAAAACCCTCCCTTCAACTGCTCCTGCGCAGCAAGATGCCCTCCTAAAAGCAAGGTTGCAGCACCAAGGCCGAGTTTTCTTAGCCCATTGTAATTTTTCATCTATAATCCACCTGTTCTAACTTCTCAAATTTTACTTCTTACTTCTCCGCATTTTGCCAACATATCGAGCCAATTCTTCGTCAGACACATTTGTTCCGATATACTTAACAACCTCTTCTCTTCCCCACCGCTTCATGATTTCGCTTCCTAGTTCATATTCCCGCTTTTTGTCGCCGCGTCCTGTTATACCTTGGGAAAGTCCCCATCCGACAAAAGGAACAAATTCAGCCAGAGGTTCGTATAATTTATCGCCAAAGAATAATGCAGCCATTGCCGGAAAAACAAAAGACAACGTTCTTCCAGCTGCCTGGTAAGCATTTGCACTCTCCTTTATTACGTGCTGGTAAAGTCTAAGAGCCTCACCTGCTGCAAACTGCCAAGCAAATGGTGATACTGCATTAAGCGATGCAACCGCATCTTGAGATTTCAGCCATTCATTCGCTCCAGCCGCAAAGCCTAAAGGCAGCGAAGTATAACGTAAAACATTTCCTAAATTCTCTGGTTCTTTCAGCCAGTTCTTTGCTTTTGTTACATATTCTTTCATAGTCATTTTAATTCCTCCTTTATTCCATCTTATTTTTCAGACGCATTATCATGTCTTCTGATGTTAGGCGTGCTCCAGTCAAATTCCATTGGCATTTTGCTTGCACTCCAAATTTATTCACTCTTCAATCGTTCCAAGGCCTGAGAGATATATTCTACGACTCCTCTGTCGCCCATTTGCCCTGCTGCCCGCGCAAAACCCTCCATGATGTATGTCTGAGCTTGTCTCTCTCTAGCTAAATTTACTTCTATCTCTCCAGATTCTGCAAGGGGTCTGATAACTTTATCGTATGCCCCTGATATAGCCGTTATAATAATTTGCATACCTTGAGGAGTACATCCTGATTCAATAAATTGTTTATATTCTGCAGCACCAAAGCTTCTCAAAGAGTTAGCGTCCTGACCGAGAGCTTGCATTTCTTGCATAGTTTGTGGAACTTTTATTTCTCTAAATTTTGTCTTATAAGGCATCCTCACCACCCCATTTTATTACTACTATTTAGTACT
>CAYJQF010000037.1:0-1666 GCA_964372375.1 Candidatus Woesearchaeota archaeon | reverse complement strand
ACGAGACAGGGAAGATAGCCCTGTAACTCTTTTCTAGTAATAAAATACAAATCTTTTTAAACCTCCAGATATGCTCATACAAACCATGAAACACGCATCTATGCTCGTACTTGCTTTACTCATACTCATGCCTGTAGCTTCCGCTCTGGTTATCTCCAGTGTCGATGCTCCCACGCTCATGCCAGGCAAGGAAGGCAAACTGAGCATTACAGTTAAGAATACGTTTGACAATGATCTCGAAGAGGTCTCACTTTCTCTAGATCTCTCAACGGTTCCCTTAACTTCAGTCAGCAGCTCAGAATTTAGTGTGCCGAGAATCGATTCTGATGACAGAGAAACAGTTACCTTCTTGCTGCGGGCAGATACAAATGCGAAAACAGGAGATTATAATATTCCCTATACAATTACCTACAAGAATGCCACCGCTCCAAAGAAAGGCACGATTGGCATTAAGATTAGTGCTAAGCCTGACTTGAGCTATACAGCGAGCAGTGATGCTCCTGTCATCGGAGAAAAAGGCAAGATAACACTTAAACTGGTCAACCGAGGCTTAGGGGAAGCACGCTTTGTTGCATTTACCTTACTTCCTCAAGGATTTACGTTACTCTCAGAAGAGCAGGTATATATGGGCTCTATCAACTCAGAGGATTTTGCGAGCATCGTATTTGAGGTGCTTGTTACCAGCAAGCGGGCAGAGGTGTTAGGTACTTTGGAGTATAGAGATAGCGATAATAATCACTATACGAAAGAAATCAGAATTCCTCTTACCGTGTACACGAAAGATGAAGCAATTACGAAAGGCATCATTACTAAGAGCAACGTTCCGTTCTATATAGGAAGTATTTTGCTTATTGTCGTGCTCTGGCTTATTTATCGAAGCATTGCAAAACGCAGAAGACTGAAGAAATCTCTGGAGCTTGCAGGCGGGAGATAACCATGCTCCAGCAGGCAAAACTTGCATTTTCTAATCTAAAACAAAGAGGTCTTCGCTCCTTGCTTACTATGCTCGGCATCTTTATAGGGATTGCTGCAGTTGTTGCTCTCATTTCTCTGGGAAATAGCTTGCAGCAGGCAATTACCGGCCAGTTCTCAACCATTGCTGCTGACAGGCTATTAATACAGAATCAGGGAACTGGCTTTGGCCCTCCTGGTTCCACAGCAGTGGAAAAACTGCATCAGCATGACCTTGACATCATAAAGAACATACCGGGAGTCTCGCTTGCAGTTCCAAGATTATTACGTGTTGGCAAAGTGGAATTTGCAAGAAATACTCATTTCATTTTTATGAGCAGCTTGCCCAAAGAGCAGAAAGGCATTGACTTTCTCTATGAAACGTTTCATTTGGAAGCAGCACAGGGAAAGCTCCTCAAGCAAGGAGATAAGCATACAGTTATTCTAGGCAGTGAAGTTGCAAAGCATATCGGAAAAGATAAGCCGATACAAGCAGGCTCTCGCATCACTATTCAAGATAAAGAGTTTGAAGTTCTAGCTATTTTAAAAAGCACGGGCTCATTTCAATTCAACAATGCTATCTTTATTCAAGAAGAAGACATAAAAGAAATTTTCTCTATTGGAGATGACATTGATTTTATTGTGGTGCAGGCCAAGGAGTTGTCAAGAGCGCAGGAAGTTGCCTCTTCCATTTCCAATGCCTTGCGTAGAGATA
>CAYJQF010000036.1:0-1674 GCA_964372375.1 Candidatus Woesearchaeota archaeon | reverse complement strand
CGAGCACGAATAGGAGGATGTCGTGAGTTCTCTCATTAAGAATTTAAGGAGATGAGAATAAGAACGTAATGTTCCCGGTGGATTTTATCATAGGGGGCTCGTAGTTGTGCTTGCTTAATCGTTTGGTTACCCTTAAAACAGCTCTAGAACTAGCGTTTTCAGCAGAAATAAGCATGTTTCCGGGCATAAACCACACCAACGGCTACTTTTGCTACTAATTGCATGCCTTTAGATAAATAGATTTGTATAATGAAGAACAATTGTTTCTTAGATTAGATCTTATTGAAGGCGTTCGACTCTGCAAGCTTAATCAGTGGCAATACTGCTTTCCTAACCTTCTGGCCATTTCTCGTTAACGAATACTCGACGCGCGGAGGCCTTTCTGCAAATTCCCGGCGTTCCACTAAGCTATACTTTTCAAGTTCCTGTAGCCTTTCAGACAGCGTTTTCTGTGTTACCCCGTCTATTCTTCTCAGCAGATCATTGAACCTCAAGCTGCCGAAATTGCCAATAGTTACAATTATGCTTAGCGTCCATTTCCTGCTGAGGAAGGTTGTTTTCTCTAATGGTCGCGGGCAATACCCGTTGCCTTTCATCCTGCATTCATTAGTTACTATACGTAAACTAGTTTCTGCCATGAAACTGCTCTCCTTAAATTCCGCTTCTGTCAATTAGTATATAAAAGAAACTATTAAAGTTGAGGTGATTTTATGGCAAGAAGGAAACCATGCTGCACTGGCGGAATCTGCCCTGCGTGCGACTGCTGTATTTGCATATGCACAAAGGATCTTAGAAAATCATTGACGCCGGAAGCGCGCAAGCTGCTGGTTGAGGCTCTCGGCTAGGTGAGTAGATGCAAACACACAGCTGCCCTGTATGCGGATTCTCTTACAAAGAAAAATCATGGGCTGACAAATGCGAGGACTGGTGCAAGCAGCATAACAGCTGCAATCTCGAAATCATAAAGCACGCCATTAAGCCAAAAAGGAAGCGGTCTAAATGAAGAGAATAAAATCAACATTAGACGCAATTCGCTTAACTCTCAAATCAAGAAGGCACCTGGGTATCGTTATTGCTTCTTCTTTGTTCATGATATTTCTTGCAGTACTTATACCGACTATTCTTATCCCAGGCAACACAATAGATTATCAGATTTCTTTATTTACATGGGATAATATACTGCTGACAATTCTTTTCTCCATCTTATTTGGAATTTCCATGGGACTGCATAGTTACGCTTCGCATATCAGAAAATTAAGAAAAAGCGCCGTTGGAGAGCGTGTAGGAACAGGATTCTTCAGCATCACGGGCACCTTATTTGCCAGCAAAATGTGCCCTATGTGCCTAAGCGCAATATTTAGTTTTGTAGGCTTGGGAGCTTCTGCGGTATTTTTTGTATTGTCTTTTAGGTTTCCAATCTTAATTGCAAGCATATTGCTAGTGCTAGTATCAATATATTTTGCAGGAAAAAGAATCAAAAATTAATTTTACTCAGCATTCTTCTCTTTGAAATACTTGTCCTTCGACACCTGAATGAACAGCGTATTGACGGCTGCAATGTGCTCCTGCGTCAGCATTTTTAAGTTTGATTAATGATACATTCTGCATCGGGCTCGTAGTCTAGTTTGGCTTAACTGTGGGACCGGCTTATTTCCTTGTAACCATCAAAGCATG
>CAYJQF010000035.1:0-2262 GCA_964372375.1 Candidatus Woesearchaeota archaeon | reverse complement strand
TGAAGACTAATTTAGAGATAGGGTATTACTTAAGTTACTTGGGCTTGTTAGGTTTTGTAATTGGCATGCTTTTATCAAGGTATTCTGACAAAACCCAGAAAAGGAAATCCTTTATTTTTGTTCTTTTCGTCTTGATGTCCTTATCTATATTCATTCTCCCTTTAGTGAAAGAGAGCGTTCACTGGTTTATTGCCATAGGGATATTTAGTGTCATCTACACTATCTCCTCGCCTTTGCGTTTAGCAGTATCCTTGGATGTACGAGTCGCAGACATGAGTTTTTGGAAAGTCAGAGAATTTTTTCTTAACGTCGGCAGAGTAGCTACCTTGCTCTTGACGGTTTTCTTATTTACCTTCAAACAATACTTCTTAGTCTTTGCGCTCTTTGGATTGATAGCTTTAGCCTATCCGTTTTTAGTAAGTCATAAGTTGAAAGAATTGAAGTGATGAATTTTATGAGGTAAGTTTTATAAGCTGAGATTTCTTCTGGTCTACTGACCAGAAGTGTTTTTTAACACGTTCAGATTTCTCCTTCTGAAGAAGACCAAAAAGCAAAAAAACACCGTCTGAGCCCTGTTCGTACAGAGCCGACGGTCAAAGAAAACCATTCGAGTAGCTACGATCTTCTTCAGATACATAAACTTTGCGATAGCTTTAGCTATCGCTTTTTAGAAAATTAAAAAATAAAAAGGTGATTCTTATGAAAACTAAACCAACTAGATACAGCTCTGCCGTCGGCGAAATATGGGTGATGGCGACATTTAAGGTAAAGTACTGCCACAAAATCTTTGATATGGTTGCCGTGCGTTTGCTTTGCGACGCACTGTTGCATGAAGCTTTTGCTTTGTACAAGATTCGCTGTCAAAAGCTTGCTTTCGACTCCGATCATGTCCACATGATTGTAGACTTAGGGTTGTACAGCAAAATAGAACTTGCAAAGAAAATCAAAGGATATGTTGGCAAGCATTTACTTCGCTTGCTTCCCTGGCTTAAGAAATGGAGATTCTGGGATTCCGGCTTGTGGAATCCAGCCTATGACATTCGCAATGTCAATGACATGGGCATCTACATGCGGTACTTGGATAGACAGAAATATTCCAGCACGCACCAGACCCAGCTTACAGCCTATTAAATAAATTCTTGAGCGGCGGTCATGCCATCCAGTGTACCCACTGGTGGTCGCCGCTCAACTATATTTCTTATTTGACAAATTTCATACAATATAAATGAGGTCGGTGTCTTCAAAGATTATTCTGGTAGTAGTACTCATCCTCTTGCTGGCGACCACATCCTGTGCCAGGAGCAATGCACCTTCGCAGCCAAAAGTTCTCAACGAAGCAAGGCAAACTCCCCTGGCCGGACGAGCCTTCTACTCCGGTTTAGCGCAAGCTGGGTATGCAGAACCAACTACTTTGAGCATCAGTTCAGATTCCCTTGTCAAAGGAAAACCTCTCAGCCTCTCGGTCAAAGAAGATTACATCTACAAATATTATTACGTCACGGTTAATGGACAATGGCAAAAACAAACCTTCCCACAAACAACTGCAGGGACCTCTAACTGGATAAAGTCATCCGCCAGTGCTTCACTCTCTACTGATCAATTAAAAGAAGGCAGCAATTATGCAGTAGTCTATTCCTGTGCAAAGGCAGGAAGCACTTGGAACTGCCATAACAACAAATGGCAGATTCACAAGTTCAAGGTTCTCCCTGCACCTATGGTTCCCCCTGCCGAACCGCAATGCGGCAGCGACCAGGAATGCCCGATGAACTATGCTTGTGTAAGCAATAAATGTGTGGCTCCAGAAGATAAACCTGGTTTAGAGTGGTGCGATGGCAAGGACAACGACTGCGATTATCATCTAGATGAAGATCAGCAGGGAGATAAAACGTTCTGCGACCGCAAGGCGCTTCAGTCCCCTTCCGGTTATGTCTTTAAACACGATCAGTCTTACTATATTCAAGCGTTCACAAATCTTTGGAATGAAGCTGACGCGAGCGGCATCCCGTTAAAAGACAGATGGAAAAACATTGCTAAAGAGACTAAAGTATGCGAACTCAAAAATGGAATTAGCGTCTTTGTCGACCGGCCTTACAATCTCCAGAGGCCCATGAAAGCACTCTTAACTATGTACCGAGCAACCCAAGATAAATACTGGCTGCATGAAGCTATGGAAATTGCTGATTCAATGGTTGATTCTTCCATTCCCTTTCAATGGGTCGGATGTGTCAATACTGTAACTGATGAAGTTGTGCCAATCAGCGA
>CAYJQF010000034.1:0-2846 GCA_964372375.1 Candidatus Woesearchaeota archaeon | reverse complement strand
TCCTAGGCCATATTTCTTGAAAATATGTCTGACTGCCCGGAAATCCCGCCTTTCTTGCGGGTTTTGAGTATCTGAAAAATGTCTATATGCCATGTCACTGTATAATTGCCTATAAATATAAAAATGTCTGTAGGTTAAATAACGGGCTTATAAAAATCTATATATACCAAGCAAGGCTATATAATTAGAACAAGACTTTGGGTGTACGGTCGTTAGGGACGGACGTGTGTGGTGTCATTCTGGTCTTTTGCATGGAAGTGATTTATGCAATCGGCTGTACATCTGGCTGACTGACGTTCTTTGAACGTCTCTTAACTTGTGTTTAAAGTCTTTGGGGTGTTGGAAATGAAGAAGATACATTACTGTGGAAATGGCTTCAAGGGACAGGTAGTCAAGGCTAGGGGTATTGCTTTCTGCGGTTTTTGTGGAAAGGAATTCCGAGGTTAAGCTCTAATTAGTGCGTTATAAATTTTCTTTTATTGCTTTGACTCCTTCTCTTAAGCTTTATCTTAAGAAGTTTGCCATTATAGCTACTTTTGGCGATCAAATGAGATTACTTGATGGGTTATTCGTTAGTTCTGTAGACCTTCCATATCACAAGTCAAGTAGGATAGCAGTATGAAATACCAGCAGATTTTATGCATCCTTGCTGGACTACTGCCTTTAGCCGTAATACTTGTTCTGTCAGCTGCTTCCAGCGACTTTGTCCTGTTCAGAAATTTCATTAGCGACTTGGGTGTTAGCGAGCATGCCATGGTTTTCAATGCTACTCTGGTAGTCGCTGCTTTTCTTGCGGTTCCTTTTGCTTTTCATGTTTACAAAGGCAGCTATCTGATAGTACTTTTCCTTGCGACAATCCTGTCTTTGATAGGAGTAGGTCTTTTCCCTTCAACTAGCGAGCTTCACAAACCATTGGCGGCGTTGTTCTTTGTGCTGGCTTTTGTCACGGTTCTCGCAGCTGGCACAAAAATGACCAGAAGAAAGAGCAGGTGGATCTCGTTTGCTTTAGGCGTCCTTGGCTTCGCCGGTCTGGCAGTCTTCAGCCCGTTTACCGAGACATTGCTTGTCTTTGCCATTGGATTGTGGGTAGCCGGTGTCGGGCTGTTCTCTAAGAGGCTTTACGAGAAGAGTTAAGAAGTTCAAGATGGTTGACGTGCAGCTTGGATTTCTCTATACCGGTCTCTGTCTATTTGATATCCAGGCGGTAAGTGTGGATTTTGATTTCGGACACGTGACATGACTTGCAATGGTCGTAGAGACGGCAAAAGATCCTCTGAATTGTCCATGATTAAATGATTAAATAATAACTTTATTAACATTTCCTTCTATCTAGTTACCAGTGACCTGTCGGCAACTGTCTCTAGAGCATGTTACATGTCCTTGGTAATACTTTCCGTAAGGGAAGTGAGGTTGCCAAGGAGATTGCTGTTAACTGCTCCGGGGAGGAAGCTCTGTCCACCTAGCTGCTATTTGCAGCGAGTATGATTATGGACTGAACAATGTCAAAGTTGTTTTTTCCATTGCTGGCGAGAGTCAGCTGCGGACGAACAGAAACGAACTTACAAGGCTGAAAGTCGCAAGGCTCTATGATGCCTGACTCATGGCTATGGCCATAGTAAGATGAAACGGCGCCGTACATATGGGTGCAAGCAGTAAGCGCTTAGATAAATGTTGCACAGCCTTTTCTTTTTCCAAAAGAAAACGCTGGCGAAAAGAAAATTCGCAAGCGAAACGAAGGCTGACAAAAGACAGGCTATGGCAGGTCACTAATTCTTATTTTAACAAACTTCAAAGTAACTTTATATAGTATTAACTATATAGTAGTAAAAATAGGTATATAATATGACACTTACACGAAGAGGTCTTCTAAAAACAGCCCTGCTTGGATTGGGCTTATCGCCTTTTGCAGGAGCAGCTTATTGCGGCAAGAGATTTTATGATGGTGGATCTCCTTCTTTATCGTCGGCTACCAGGTACGATGAGTACGGTATTGCAAGCCCGCCTCTGACGTTCCAGTCTTCGTACAGGGGAAAGATAAAACAAACTTTTTTGATAACAAACAGCAGATGCCCGCATGAAACAGAGCAGCTAGGCAGAGCAATTGCAGATAATTTCGGTAATGTCGTTGTCCTCGGCAACTCAGAGCCTTATAGAGGCGTAACAGTTGAGCCTTTCAATACCGAAGGTCTTTACATAAGGGATATTTTTTTGGTAGCAGGCGACGGATCGCTGCTTATTGGTCCGGTTTCCGAGGCGGCAAGGCGAGATATTTTTGCGGAAAACAGGTCAGTAGAAAGAATACTGATTGATAAATATGGTATGCAAATAAAATGTGCGCCATTCAAGTTTGTCGGCGGCCAGGTTTTGCAGGCTGGGAAGCGCACGTTGCTGCCAGGAATTTATAGGGAGAGAGAACGGTTCATCAAAGATTCATCAAGACATCCTAAAGATTGGCTTTCGAGACGGCTTGGCATTGGCGATGTCGATTATTCCGCAAGCAACACATGGCTGACAGAGGAGATGAAAATGCGCTTCGGGAAGGAAATAAAGGAAGTGCCTTATCCGGATGAAGTTTACAGAAACTACGGAATGCGGGTTGACTTTACGCCATGGTTTCACCCGGTTTACGGACATATCGACGAGGTAATTACGCCTGTCGATGATGATGTTTTTCTTGTTGCAGATAACAAAAGGGGACTTGAAATTGTCCAGTCCTTGGATGATAGCGAACTATTGACCTACTCAGAAACCGTCGCAGACCAGCTGGAACGTCATGAAGGCAGATTCACGGCGCAAGAATTTAGAAGCGCTTTCTGGAATCTTGTACATAACGGCGAAACTCATCC
>CAYJQF010000033.1:0-3969 GCA_964372375.1 Candidatus Woesearchaeota archaeon | reverse complement strand
TGTAGAGGAAGATTTAGAAAGCGATTCTGACAAGGAATCTGAAGATGATTCTGAAAGTGATTCTGAGAAAGATTAAATGAGGAACCCCTGTAGCAAGATAATAGACATTAGGGAAAATCAAAACAGTATTAGCTCACACAGCAACCTTGCTAGTATACTACAATTACTTGTGCTCTCTTCCTGCTAGGGGCTTTACCCTCATAACACTCTGTAAGGAATTAAAAGAGAATGAAAGGCGATAGATTATCTAAATACAACATTCCCCGTTAGAGAAGTATTCAAAAGAGATTCTGCCTGCACTTGACGATTATCCTGGTTGTCTTTGCTGTTGGAGACTGAAGTGAAGAAGGCTGATGTAAGAAGACCTTTAAGCTTTGCTTTATCTCCTGCAGGCGCGACCTTTGCTGAGTTGATAATGCCTTCAATCTTAAACCATATCTTGATGCCGTTCTTTATCTGGTCGAGTATAGGCTGTTTGCTGGTTTGATCCCAGTACGGCTTCTCTACTCTATTCTGCTCTTCTTCTTTCTGGATTGTTTTGATGAGCGAATAGACTCTGTCAAAATCAAGTTCTACTGTAGTATCTTGCAAGGGCATTTTTTCCAAAGGCAAGGGCTGAATTTTAATAATATCCTGCTCGTTCAGCTGAACATAGAGGTTAAAGATGAGCTGGTTATTGGCAGTATCTTTTAATTGCAAGCTAATAGCTTTGCTTTCCTGATTATTGAGCAGAGTACGTAGCTTCTTCATAAAACCTGCATCCTGCTTTAGTATATTTCTTTGCTCTTCAGGCAATCCTTCTCCTTTATCCCGTTCTGCATCACTTCCAGGGAATCTCCCTTCTTTCATTGCATTTTGCAGTTCCTGAATGACAACTTCTCGAGGAGGGAAAATCCAGAGCTTCATATAAGGAGAGATGACTGGTATCGGTTCCTGACTTTGCTCTTGATTCTCGCCCTGGTTTTGATTCTGAGAAAGTCGTGCTTCCTGCTTTTCCTCCCAAAATTCCAGACTGCCATAAGTAGTATTGTAGGAGATATTGATAAGGTGCTGTTCTGAAAGTTCTTTGCCAAGACAGTAAGCAGTATTCTCTGCTATACGTTTATTCAATTCTACATCTTTCCAGTAGATATCCCGTATCCCTTGACTATGCTCGTCCCAGTGCTCTGCATCATTCGCTAAATAGGTTTCAAAAAACCATTTGACAAAATCCTGATTGAATCCTTTTTCAAGTTCTGCTCGTTCTGCAAGAAGATTTTCCAGTTCCTGCTCACACCATCCTTGATTGTTTTGTTTAGAGTATTGTTCTCTCAATCTCTGGAAATCGGTAAATTGCCCGCCCCATCCCTGAAAGTTCAGGTTTCCTTCTGTTTTTTCCTGTGATTTTCTGCACATGCCCATAATGCTAAAGGCTGCCTGCTGCATTGGCTGCTGCTGTTGAGGATTTTCCATTTTTTGCTCTTGTCTTTCTCTAGTATTTCCTGCCTTGCTTGTCTCGTTAATAGGATTATTATTTGTTTGATTGGCATTTTGGCTGCTACTCCTGCTTTGATTGCTTGCAGGCTCATTTTGATTGCTCGTATTAACTTGATTGCTATTATTCTGATTATTATTTGTCCCTTCATTGCTATTTTCAGTGTTTGTTTGATTGTTTGCAGTGGTTTCATTTGAATCTGCACTGGCAAGACCATTAATGACGAATCCGAGAATATTATTCCACCATTTTGCCGCATTTCCTGTTAGTGTAGAAGTTTGTTCTGTTTTTTCTGAAAGAACAGTTGAACTAGTTTCTTGGCTTGGTTGCAGAGATGCTTCTTGTTCTTGAACTTTAGGAAGGGAAATGCATTGTCCATTACTGCAGACATCATTACTGCCTCCGCAGTCTTGCCTGCTTAAACAGGCACCGCCTAGGAATGTGCCTGCCTGTTTTTCTGACTCTTTTGATGCTTGCTCGCATTTTTCTCCCGTGGATTTCCAGCTTCCCTGCTCGCAAATATCTGTAATTATTTCTGCTCCTGTATTGCATTTCTGCACTTGCTGCTCTCCAATAGTACACGCTTCCTGCTTGCATTCAGTAATAGCGGTAGTTGTGCAGGTGCCTTGCTGACAGGATGCTGTTCCGCATAACGGCTGCTGGCAGTCTGCATCAACAGTGCAGACATTATTTTCCTTAATACAGATTGGTGCAAGTTCACAGCCGTTGCTATCTTTTCCTTTGAAGAGGGCTGTGCCTTGACATTGGATGGCTTGAAAACGAGGACACTGCCTGCAGTCCGCAGCACAGGAAGTTTCTTCTCCTACTTCGCATTTATTATTGCCGCACATTGGTTGCTGTACTTCCTGCTGTGAGACATTAGTAAAAATAAGATTTGATTCTTCAACAATCTTCTTTTCATAATTGGTTTGTATGAAGTGAAATTCTTTCTTTTCGTAAGATTGGAAAAGTTTGAGATAAAAGTCCTTTTGCTCCTGAGAGAGGACTTTCTGCAGCTCATGTGCTCTTTGCTCTCTGTCTTTCTGCTCGCTCTGCCCGTTAAACAAACGACGCTGCTCTTCAGTTAGTGCCTGCTGTTTTTCATTAAACTCCCTGTTTACCTGGTCCCAGACATTGTTTGCTTTTTCATTCCAGGCATTGTTTAGTTCCATGATTCTTTGTTCTATCTGCGAAGTGTCTTTCTTATCTATTGAGGAGATATATTCTTGAATAGCTTGTTCTAATTCCTGTTTCAGCTTTTCTGTATCGTAGTTTCTAAAGGTATTTCGTAATGCTTCTGAGGGAGATACCCCTCCACTTGGATATCCTCTTCTCTGCATTTTCCAGAGATTCAGATTGACTGATTGCCAGGCACAATTATCACACCACTCTAACCTTGCAGTAAGCTGAGCATTTTTGCTATTGGCTAGAGTTATTTCCTGCACCGTATGCTCTTCAGTATTCTTTACGCTTCCAATATATTTGCTCATCAGAGGCTCGCATTGCTGCGTTGATTGCTGAAAATTAGTGTTAAAGGCGCTTTCCACTTGGATACTTTTCTTTGCTAACGTTTCCAAGGCATTCTTATCATTGGTCTGCAGGGAGCGTGCTAAACCTGCAATTTCATCAATGTTTGAACTGATATCCTGTGTTCCTTGCTTCTTGAAAGTGGTCTGCAGATTAATGTTATAGATTATTTTTTCTTCATTGTTTTTCTTGAAGAGATGCGGCCAGGCATCAAGCGTAATTTGAATCTTGGCGCCATCAAAGATACTTTTTCTCCATCCGGGCAGCGCAGTATCCACTTTTTTCTCTGTATTTTCTTTATCAACCCATAGCCAGTAAGTTGATTCGGTAGGCTTGCCAAAAAGCTGTGCAAGCTTTTCAGCGGTCAGCGTATTCTCCTGGGAACGGTAACTGCTGCCAAGAATGTTCTCGATATTCTGCTGGGCATTGGAAAGATAAACCAGTAGTTGAGGGTAATTGATGTTGCCTGTTTCATACTCTTCTGCATAGTGAGTAAGCTTCTGCATTTCATCGTCTAACGGAGCAGCATGAACAGAAACACTAAGAAAAAAGGCTAGAACGAGGGAAGTTACTAGCAACAAAGCCCTCTTTTTCATGACAGGCAAAGCAGGCAGAGATATATAAGTTTTTCTTCTCAGTTTCTGCTCGGATTCTCTTTAGAGATGTCAAAGCAAATGTTTATATGCTTACATAATCAGGTTTTTATGTATAAATGATGGAGGTATATAAATGAAAGGAAAAGTAAAGTTTTTTAATGAAGCTAAAGGATTTGGATTTATAACTGGTGAAGATGGAAAGGATTATTTTGTCCATAGTACTGGGCTCAGCGAAGGAGTTTCCGTCAGCGAAGGAGATTCAGTTGTATTTGAAATAGAACAAGGAGACAAAGGCCCGAAAGCTTCTAAAGTCACCAAAGGTTAAACAACTCCAGATTTTTAACTCCTGAGAAAGAGCTGCTTATTGCGATG
>CAYJQF010000032.1:0-4006 GCA_964372375.1 Candidatus Woesearchaeota archaeon | reverse complement strand
ATGCACCTTAAAGTTTTGAAGGAAGGGAAGAATGAAGTGGATTTTGAGCTGGATAATGTCACTGTTGCAGAAATTCTAAGAGTTTACTTGTATGAATCAGGGGCGGATTTTGCAGTATGGAGAAGGGAGCATCCATCAAAGCCATTGCTTATGAAGATTAAAAGCTCTGAGAAGACAGTTGCCAAGGCAGTAAGTGATGCAGTCTCTGCGATAAGCAAGGATTGCGATAAGCTTGTTTCAGGGCTGAAGAAGTAATTATCGATTATTCAATTTTATAAAGCTGAGCGAAGCGACAGCTTTATTAATGCTTTTTCTCTTATGATGCAAGGAGGTATACTATGTGCAAAAGTTGGTGTGAAGCTATCTTGGCAATTGTCGTGATTGTTTTCGCTCTCTGGCAGACTGCTTATTCACAGTGGGTGTTGGTTATTGCAGGAGTAGTCCTGTTGATACATTCATTCACCTGTAAATCATGCTTTATTGAATCCAGAGTAGCAGCTAGAAAGCGGAGATAACTCGCAGGATTTTGTTTTTTTCATTAGTTTTATATACTTATTGGAAGGCAGATGCACATGGCGCGCATCTCTGCAGGCAGCTATGACTTGAATAAATGGCTGTTTGGAGGGTATGACAGTGATAGCATCACTATGTTCTATGGCGGGCCTGGGACAGGCAAGACTAATTTCTGCCTTTTGGTTGCAGTCTCGCAGGCAAAGAAAGGAAAGAGAGTAATTTATATAGACAGCGAGGGAGGGTTCAGCAGTGAGAGAATAAAGCAGCTTGCCAAAGAGGATGAGAAGAGCGTTCTAGGCAACATATTTCTTTTACAGCCTACTTCTTTTAATGAGCAGAAGAAAGCGTTTGAGAAACTTCTTGAGCATCTTAAGAGTGAAGCATCATTGGTTATTGTTGATGGGATGACTATGCTTTACAGATTAGCTTCTGCGTCTGCGAAAGAGAAAGGCAGAGAAGAAATCCAAAAAATAAACAGTGAGCTTGCAGAGCAGTTGAGAACGCTGGCTGAGATTGCAAGAAAGCACAATATTCCTGTTATTGTGACAAATCAAGTATACCAGTGGGAGAATGAGAGCAGAATGGTTGCAGGAGATATTTTAAAGTATTGGGCAAAGTGCCATATTGAGCTTACCAATGAGAAAGGAAAGAGGACTGCCTTTCTGAGAAAGCATAGGAGCATGCCTGAAAAGCAGATTGATTTCCAGATTATTGATGAGGGGATAAAGAAGAAGGGATGGATTTAGAAAGGCAGGGTAAACCAGGCTTCCTGCTTTATTTTCTCTTCTAAGGCGGGATTAACATTAATGCGCTTTACCTGCAGGAAGTATGGCAATGCCAGTTTGTAAAGAGAAGACTGATAAAAATCCAGGTGTTTATCGCGCTTTTTTATTTCATTTAACCCTTGGAATTCTTTCCTATGGCAGACTATCTCGCTGACACTCATAAACAAAGGGACATTCAGTTCTCCTGCTTGATTAGTAAACCAATCCATTGGATAATTTGGAATTCCCGCATAGAAATGCTCAGCATGTATCAATTCATGGTTTTTTACCATGTTCTCAATGCAAATTCCTGTGCTTGCCTTGAATTGTGCTGGAGTTGTTTCATCAAATACGCTGCTATGCAAATACAAGATAGAAGATGTCCCTTTTCCAACTTTTTTTTCATCCATTGGCTTGATGGAAGTCCAGGGCTCCAAGTCTTGGGTATATCCTTCTTTTTTCCTTATTGCTGCCTGCTCTTCCAAGGTTGCAAACTTCATAGTTATATATGGTTTGGTTGGCAGACTGTGGAGCCAGCGCTCCCTTAATTCAGGGCGGTTAAATGCTTCTGAGTAAGAAGGTATATGCAATCGGTCGTAGGCGAGATAGCTTGCTCCAAGGGCAAGTGCTAAACTTCCAGCTTTTCCTATTGTTTTAAGCCATCTGCGCCTTGATAGCTCATGCTCTTGTTTTTTCCTTTCTTGGCTTCTTCTGATAGATGCTTTTGACATGAAAACACTCTTATAACTTAGCTTTTAAATCTTGCCGAGATTTGAATAAAGGCATTATTTATAAATAAGCAAGATATGGAATGTCATGCAAAACAGATTGGTGTTATTCTTTTTAGTTTTATTTGTTTCTTTTCTCATTTTATTGGCAGAAGCATCTAATGTTAGAGGAGAAGTATTCAATCCAGAAAGCTGCTATGGTTGTTTTTATCAGGAAAGATGCATTCCTTATGGGATTAGGGTATTGAATGCCAGCCAGGGGCTGTTTTGCAGTGAGCAGGGAAAGATGCAAGTGCAGCAACAGAGTGAGAGCCAGTGCAAATACAGTTATCAGTGTGAGAGCAATCTTTGTCTTCAAGGAAAGTGCCAGAATGTAAAGAAAATTACGGATGAAACGAGCAATTTTAAGATACTTGCTGTTAAAGGATTGTGCAGAATGAGCAATTTTGGAAATTCAGGCGCATATGCAAGTTGTCTGCAGAATTATGGAGTTGCAGGGCCGGTATCTGCACAGGTTAATATTTCTATAGCTTTGTCCAAGCTGACTTTTTCAAGAGGAGAGAAGATTACAATCAGCGCAATTTCTCTTGGATTGCTTAAGCCTGTTATCAGGCAGGTTGTAGAAGTTTCTAATAATGATGATAATGTTGCTGGAGGTATAAATGAGGCTGTTTCAAATGTTAATCAGAGATTTGTTCAGGATAGCAGAGGAGTTCGTGATAGGTTTGTTACAAGTATAAATCAGAGAGTTATGCAGGATAGTTACGGGGTTCGTAATGAGATTGCCGGAGATATAAATGGGATTGATTCTGTTACAACAACTATTTCTGGAGATGTATCAGATTTTAACTCTTTGCCTCATGGTTTTATTGTTACTTTTACAGAAACACCTCTTTTTGTCCCGCAGGCTGAATTAAACAAGCACTTGGAGAGTGATTGAGCTTATATTGAGTCACATAGTTTCATCAATCCTGTGCGTATTTACAAGCAGGTATTTGGAGTGACGAGCAGCGAGGACGTGCAATCAAGGCTGGGCAGGCAGGAGCAGAGAGTGCAGAGCGAGCATACCGCAATAAAGCAGAGAATTGCCGATACACTTGGTAAGTCATTCCCTCCTTTAGGGCAGGCAGGCATTTCTGCAAGCGCAGTTGCTAATAATGATGAATCTTCCAGTGAATTAAAGGTAATTGCTGAATATACAGATATCCTGAATGGTGTTGCATTGGATGTTAGCAGAGAGGAAGCAGAGAAGATTAAGAAAGTTGATGGAGTAAGTTCGGTTTCTCCAAACATCAAGAGAGAAATAATGATGCAGGATGCACTGCCGATAGTAGGCGCTGATAAAGTCTGGCAGCAAAATGAGCAGGGAGGAGTCTGTACAGTAAATGACTGCATAACCGGAAAGGGAACAAAGATTGCAATTATTGATACGGGTGTTGATTATAGTCATGAGGATTTTGGCAATTGCACGCTTGCAGAGATTCAGACTAGACAATGCACGAAGATTGCCACGGGTTATGATTTCTCAGGCAACACTTATGTAGACAATCCAATTAATGCTGAGCCTGACGATGACCCTATGGATTATCACGGGCATGGAACTCATGTAGCAGGAATTGCTGCAGGAAAAGGAGATTATAATAAGAATGGAAAGTATGAGCCGGAGCTTGGGGAGGTATGGGGTGTTGCTCCGGATGCGCAACTATTAGCATATAAAGTATTTCCAAATTCTTATGATACTATCATTATCAAAGCAATTGAAGAGGCAGTGAGAGCCAATGCTTCTGTGATTAGTATGAGCTTTGAAGGTCCAGGTAATCCTGATGATGCGATGAGTCAGGCAGTTGATAATGCGGTTGATGTGGGAGTTAATGTGGTTATTGCTGCTGGAAACAGCGGACCTGGAGAAGACACTATAGGATCTCCAGGAACGGCGAGGAAGGCAATAACTGTTGGAGCAACAGATAAAGAGGATAAACTTGCTGTATTCAGCGCACGAGG
>CAYJQF010000031.1:0-4354 GCA_964372375.1 Candidatus Woesearchaeota archaeon | reverse complement strand
TAGTGTCTGAAGAGGACATCTTTGGATTACCAGACAGTCCAGGAAGAAACTTTGCGTGTAAGGCTCCGGGCTTGATGAAATTGAATTTATCTGCTACATCTCTGAGAATACGCATGTAGGGATCTTGGTCAATTGCAATAGGAACTAACGTCCGGTGAGCGCCTTCTAAGAATTGAGGAAGGTAGATATGCGCAGATTGCATTGCTGGATAAAAGATAAAACCAATATTACTTTCCCCTTGAAAGCCAAAGACTGCTTTGGCAGTTGAGAGAGTAATTCTCTTGGCTATCTGAGAAGCATATTTGTATATCTGTGTGTATTGGAAATCTGCGTGAATGAATGTCTTTTTTTGATTGAAGCCCAGAGCAATTAAATCCAATATGTTATCTTCTGCATATTTCTCCACTTGTTCAAATGAGAGTTCTTTTTTTAGAAAGAATTTTTCATCATCTGAAATTGGAATGTATACCTTGCAACCATATTTGTCCTGAAGATATTTTGCTACAATAAAGGGAACCAAATGGCCGAGGTGCATCTTTTCTGAAGGCCCCCTTCCTGAAACAATGGAGACTTTTTTGCCTTTTTCTGCATCTGCTATGAACAAAGGCAAATCACGGTGGGCGAAATACAATCCTCTCCTTAACAGAGGTGGAGCATCTTTTAGCTTGCTCATGATGCTCAAATCCAACAAGTCAACCCCAAACTCCTTTACCAGCTTGTCATAATTAATAGTGCCGGAAACTTCCCAAGGGGTAACCACCTGCTCTTTTTTCATGCTTTTGAAAGGAGAAAACGATATATAAATCTATACCGAAATGCAACAAGGTTTATATACAATTAGTGGGTGTAGAGCGTATGAAAAAGAGTGTGCTTTGCCTCGTTATCTTGCTTTTTGCTGTGCAGAGTGTGCTGGCTGAGTTGGTTATTACTCAGCCCGATGCCTTGTACAATCGAGGAGATGCATTTAATGTTTCTGCATATGTGATTAAAAGTACCAGCACCCATGATTTTGTGAGCATCAGACTAACCTGTGAAAATGAAAGCGTTGAGCTGTATAAAAGTCCTTTCAGTGTAGGGGCGAACGAACAGAAGAGTGTTGGCGTGGCAACCACCCTTGACCGCTTTGTGCTAGGCAGTCTGCTTGGCTCATGCACACTTCAGGTACACTATGGAAATGAACAAGTAGAGAGCAGAAACTTTACTATTACCAGCGTAGTGGATGTCTCTTTACAAACCCTCCCTGCCGCAGTTGACCCTGCTACCTCCTTACTGATATCAGGAACTGCAGTCAAGAAGAACGGCAAGAGCGCTCAGGGATTTGCTGAAGTACAGATTCCTGACTTGAAACTTAGTACCATCGTACCTTTGAGTGCTGGTAATTTTAGCGCATCCTTGCATCTACCTGGTGACGCAAAGTCGGGAGGGCATACACTCCTTGTACGTGCCTATGAAAAAGAAAGTGACGATAGCATCAGTAATGAAGGAACGAGTGCAACAGTATTCAGAATAACACAAATTCCCCGCTCATTGGCAATCGCGAGTAATGCCGGCTCAATCAGGCCGGGAGGCGAGCTGATCTACACCTTGTTAGTGTATGATCAAGCAGGCGATGCAATCAAAACTGCGGTACCTGTACGCATCAGCAACCCGGATGGTTCGCTGGTAAAAGAGCAAGTAGTTGCTACGGGTGAAGCGCAGAGCTTATTAGCTCTTGGGAACACCACTCCTGGTTCCTGGAACATTGCGGCAGTGCTCGGTGCATTACATGCTCAGAAGCAGTTTGCTGTTGAGGCAGTAGAAAACGTATCTTTTTCTTTAAGTAATACCACTCTTACTATTACTAATATAGGAAATGTGCCTTATACGAAGCCTGTAGAAGTCACGATTGGAGAAACCAAGGAGGTTAAGCAGGTTTCCTTAGGTGTTGGTGAAGGTATTCGCTTCCGCTTAGGCGCACCCGATGGTTCATATCCTATCAGTGCAAGCAGCAACGGAACAGTGAATTCCCTGGGCAATGCATTCTTAACGGGTGATGCTATCTCAGTACAAGAGAACCAGCAATTATTGCTCTCCTCTATCCCGTGGATCTGGCTCATCCTTATCATTATCCTGGGGATTCTTGCGATATGGTATTATCAGAAGATGGCAAAGAAAGAATATATCGGAACCTCTTCAGAATATGCTGTCCAAACTTCTCAGGCTACTTCGGGGATTGAGTATGGTGAAAAGCAGAAGGCAGGAGTTGTTGCATTACGGGTAAAAAATGAACAATCAGCAAAAGGAAAAGAAAGCACTCTGCATGAAACACTCAGAAAAGCTGTTGACGGTATGAAAGCACAGCGGTTGCATGTCGTTCGTTCAGGAGAGTATATCATAGGCATTGCTGCTCCTGCACTCACCAAGTCTCAGGAAAATGCAATCAGTGCAGTGCAAGCCGCTTTCCAGGTGAAGAAACAGTTTGATGAACATAATGCCCGTCTTGCCCAGAAGATTCAGTATGGTCTTGGCGTTCATGAAGGCGAGCTGATTGTCGACTATCGAAATGGTGTGTTTAAGTTTAATGCCCTTGGAAATAGCATGAGCTTCGCCAAAAAAATGGCTGACAAAGCTGAGCAGGAAGTCTTGATTTCAAACCCCGTGCATGCTGCATCGCGAAGCAGAGCGAAAGTAGAACGAAAGGAATCCTACTGGAAAGTGTACGCCTTGGGCGAGCAGAACAAGCACACCGCCTTTATCAGTAAATTTATGGAACGCCAAGGCTCTTCATAAATGCACTAGCTCTTCCTGATCTAGATAATATCCCTTATGCCCTCGCACTCCTGGCAATACTCTGAGCACATAGTCTGATGCTGCTTTGGTTAATTGATGTTTCTTAGCAAGCACGAATGCGTGCGCTTTGATACAGGCAGGACAACAGCCATGTTCATTCGCTTTCAAACCTTTAACTATTCTATTTCTCATCCCATATGCTTCAACATCTGCAATGTAATCGTCAGGAATAAGCACGCCGTGCTGCAACGCCTTCTGCTTTTTCCTGGTCAGCAGCAGAGCAACTGGTGAGAGGGATGATACTTTTAAGTCTAATGAAAATGCAAGAGCTGGTGAGTATGTTTTTGTCATGGTTATGCAAGGAACGGAGAAAAGAAGTAATATTACCTGTATAACCAGGAAGTAAACACGAGAGAGACGCAAATAGAAGTACGACTGAGCAACTTACTCATCTGTTGCAGGGAATCATACTCTCTTTGCATCTTTATCTCAGGAAAATGAAGTTTAAATATCTTTCTAGAACTCAACTATTTGTGCTGTTGCCTTCAGCACGGCGAGCGCCTGTTTCATCTCATGCACAAAGGCATCCGGCCCGCAGACATAAAAGTCTTTATCGAACGAAAAAGTATATCTTTTAAGCATCTCCTGGTTTATCCTTCCAAATTCGTAGTCTTCTTTCTTCTCTCTCGTTAATGTAAATACCGCATTTTTGCCGAAAATTAATTTTAACTCCCTTTCGCAGATAATATCTCTATGCTCTTTATTTGAAAAGAAAAGAACATTATTTTCTATCTTGTTTTCCTTGTGTAATTGCCTGAATATTGCCAAAAACGGAGTAATTCCTGCTCCTCCCGCAATCCAGACTCCCTGATTTTTGTACCTGACAGAGCCGAACATATCTGAGATTATTAGTTCATCTCCCGGCTCTAAAGCATGTAGCTTCTTTGTTATTCCATCATGCTCATCATATCTTTTTATGGTAAATTCTAGAACTTTATCGTCATTTACCGAGGTCATGCTGAACTCTCTTCTCTCTTCCTCCAACCCTGGCTTGTTTATGGCAATGAGCATTGAATGACCTGGCACAAAAGAAAAACCGGCAGGTTTTTCCAGAATGAAACGCTTCACATCATGCGTTTCATCTCTCATTGCAAGAATTTTTACTATGTAGCGCATGCACTACATTCTCTTAATAACTATAAAAACATGTGCGACTATCTTTTAGATACGAAAGAGCTATCTTTAATGTAAAATCTAAGTAATTTCTCCTTGCCATTGCTTATTCCAATTCTTTTTGTCCTTATTAGTGTGGGCTTTTCTTTTCTCTTGACAATGAATACATTACCTCTTGTTACATCTTGCTTATTATTGGCTTTTGTTATACCTACTGCCTGCACGAGCTTTGCAGGACCATTGCACAGCTGTCGTATATCTTCTTTATTGCAATTTTTCTTCATTATCTCTATTCCTTGTAAGGGCTCCAAGGCTCTTAGTAAAACTGCCTCACCAGCGCCTTTCTTATTGGTCACCACATTAAAGCAATGGTGCATTCCATAGGTAAAGTAGATATATGCATTTCCTGCTT
>CAYJQF010000030.1:0-4991 GCA_964372375.1 Candidatus Woesearchaeota archaeon | reverse complement strand
TCCCTCTCAGGGCTTCCTCGCTAAAGGCCCTTACTGATCATTGGCTTGGTGGGCTTTTACCCCGCCAACTACCTAATCAGCCGCAGCCCCATCCTCGCGTAAATTTTCAATGATACATCATTCCAGAAAGCATCATCTATCCGTTCTTGGCCTCAGTTTCCCGAGGGTATCACGGACTCGAGGGCAGGTTAGCTACGTGTTACTGAGCAGTTCGCGTTCCTCCAATTCTTGCGAACTAAAGAAAACACTTGCATGTCTAAGTGCAAACCAGATAGCCGCAGCCGCCAGCAGGATAAACTGGATTTACAATCATATGATTGTTTGTCAAGATGTGAAAATGCTCTACGCATTTTCGGTAAAGAGAAATCTCGAACGCACTCTATCCTCCTGTACGACTGTTTTGTTGGTTAAGAAGTATAACTATGTTCGCATACCTCATACCTTACTATGCGATGTCGATACGCAAGCGTAAGCTCGCTCGACGGTTAACAGTAAGGCACTCACTCGTTAACATTGTAAAGTATTGAAGTCGGTGCATGAGGGTATATAAATCTTTCTAGATTTTACGAGGAGAATGAGCACCGTAATAGTTAAAAAGTCCAGCCTAAACAGCTTGATATGTTTAGCACTCATCTGGCTGGTGTAATAGATTTCTCGGCGCTTATTAGAGAAAGACATCGTGTTGCAGAGAAATTTAAAGGAATTGTCCATGCACCATATAGACTTGAATCAATGCAACAACAGACTTGGACGCAGACTAGCGAAGGAGGACTTAGTTTTCCTCCTTCACCTCCAAAGCACGAAGAGAATCTCTCGCCCTGGCTTATTGATGTCGATGTAAATAAAGAAAGAGACTTCCACGAAGGTGAAGTTCCTCCTGTTATTTTTATTTCACGAGGCAGAAAGACAAGCTGGAAAAAAGATGAAGTCAAAGAAGAGATACTTACAGGAACAAAAGAAGTTAAGAGTCATGCATTCTGTCTGTTACCTTACCATAAAATTGCACTCGACTTCCATGACACTCATTTTAGTAAAAGTTTTCCAGCAGCCAGAACATTACTTGGCAATTTAGGATATTTTGTATATGAATGCAACGGCTGCTTTGTTAAAGATTACCCTAATTACCAATTAGATAACATTTCTTTTGAATATCTTGGAGGAGATATCATATCTGCTACTCGACATCCTTTCTCAAGCGCACGCGCATTTGATGCACGAGCAGTATATATTGTGCAAACGCTCGCCGAGCATCTCCCGGACAAAGAAGCACTATTTTCATTTGTACCTTATAACGTACGAGAAAGAGATGAAGAGAGTGGACCTTACCGAATAGAAGATTTGCCAACCTGGATCAGTAAAGTCGCTTCTCAAAAGCAAAGAAAAACGACTGATGCTTCGCTTTCACAGATAAAACAAGGCATCTTAGAACAAAGATGTAAAAAATTAAAAGAAGACCAAGCACTCGGCATTACCTCACTCGTGTGTGTTAAAAATGAGCTGTATCATCTTCCTTTACTTGATTTCTGCAATGGACGTGTACCTTTAGAAGGTGCTCTTAACTCCTTGTCGATGCCTGGCATGATCGTTGTTTCAGGAAACTCCTGGCACTTCTATGGATTTACCTTCATGAAAGATGATGCCTGGAAAGAGTTCATGAAACAGAGTTATCAACTCTATGGTATTGACTCAACTTTTTTAGAGATAAGCGAAAAACGAGGATATGCTACGTTACGTTTAACCCCTTCTCAAAATAAACCGTTCCAGCCTTGTTTGGCACAATTACATTATCCCTAATTAGTTTTCTACGACTTCAAACTGGCATTCTGATATTGAATTGTAAGGGGTTTGCCGTTTTGCATCAATCCAATGATGCGGGCCTGGCCATTACTGCCGATTTTAACTTTTACCTGCAGTGGGCCTCCCGGAACGTGCGCATTGCGTTCAAAGAAATATTGCTCAATGCCGTAGATGAGATGCATCTTGTCACCGTTATTGGAATCCACTGTTCCTTTGAGGAACAAACCAGAATCTGGTTTAGTTGCCGTAACTGATTTGAAGCGGGCAATGCCTTCTGCATCATCCTGCAATAAGACAAATATGCTATCACCTGCCTGCGCTTTTTCCAGGGAAGGAACTGTGCCTACTTCATACCGAATGGTGAGATACTGCCCTCGCAAAGGATCAAAGGGATCAACAGGCAGTGTAGCAAGCGTTGCTTCTGCGCCTGTTGCGATAGGCCAATACAAGTATAAGGCAAATGAGCCTAAGAGTATAAAGAGAACCAGCAATGCAAGAATAAGTTGGATATACTGCTTGTTCATGCTTCCTGCGCTTGTGCTACTAACTTTCTACGCCAGCGCTCAAGCAGCCAGCCACCAAATATCAAAACGATTCCTCCTGAAATAAAGACAAACGCCAAGCTGGTATACCAGCCAAAATCAATGATGAAGCCAATATATCTTGTGAGAATATCCAGTGCAAAGAAAACAATGCCGATATTTACTATTTTTGTTGACTTGTGCCAGGTGCCATAGCCTAGTACGGTTAAAATTAAGGCAAGGAAAATGATATTTGCAAAAATCCAGAGCAGCCAGACTGATGTTGGTGCATTCGTGCCTCTGCTCGAATAGAAATACTGCGCGTTCCACGTGCATTGCTCACGCGCGAGACAGGATGTTCTCTCATTGGTATATTTGCCACAGAGCGTCTCTGACAAAGTGTATTGATCGTTCACTTCCTGCTGACAATACTCATTAAAGGTAGTATTTATCCAATCACATTTCAATTCGGCCGGCGCTTGCCTGCAGTCATCCTTGTTAAGATAATTGTAGCATCCTTTCTGTGCACAGTAATTGGTCTGCCATTCACATACCTGTCCTGGCAAACTGGCTGACTCACAGGCCTGCTTCGTAGAAAGAGAAGAACATGACTTAAGGCTGCAGGTGCCAAGTGCGCCTGAGATGAAGCTTGCAGCAGTAATCAGGATAACAAGTATTACTACCAGTCCAATGAATGCAGTCAGTTCTTTTCCTTGCAGTTTTTCAGCATGTAATGCACGCACCGCTCCTATGGCACATACCAGCACACTTAAGAGAGTAAGAAGAGAGAGGAAAATGAGCGTTCCTGAAGCAAGAGTAATCCCTGAAGGCCAGAGTGCTGGCAACAACGACTGGAAACTGAGCAGGTACGCAAAGGCGAGAAAATAGAAGACGGTCCACCATTCATATAATTGAGAAAACTTGTGCTCAGAGGATTTATGCAGCAGACTGAGGCCATACACGAGCACACCTGCAACAAGGTAAGTAAGCGCTAAACCACCTACTGAAAGCTGCCCGCGCAAGAGCGAATGCTCGTAGAATGCAAGATACTGAATGGTAATCCAAATGACAAATTCAAGCAGAGCCACTACTAGGCTAAATGAAGAATCGAAGATGTATGAAGTCAGATAGACTCCAAGAAAAGCGAGCAGAAGTAAAAATGCGGTGCCTTGCAAGCTAACCGCAGTAGAAAAGATTTGTGCAATTAAGAAGACGCTTAATGTATATAATAAGGCGCCAAGCACGATAAGCGACGCTCCGATTTTCTGATACTCATGTGTTTTGAGCAGAACTCCGGAAGTATAAGCACTTGCCGTAGCAATCACTAAAATCAGGATTTTGAGAAAAGAAGGAATCTGATGCCAATTAGAGGCAATAAGCCAGGCAACTCCGACTGCAATGAGAATAGCACCAATACAGGCTACAATAGTCCCAAACGACGCCATGCCTTTCCTATGCATCATACCTTGAGTGAGAGACGGAGTTATTTAAATGTTTATTTAAAGACTAAAACTGAAAAGAATCTGTTGCTTAGAGTTATTCTGTTAACTTTTTAATATCTGCGAGAGTTATATCTCTAAAGACCAGCGGTCCTTTACTGCCCAGTCGGACTGCATAGATTCCCTTGCTTCCTTGGAGAACAAAAGGTACATTACGCTGACTTAAATCTTTTCCCTTTGCCCCTTTAGGTTTCTCTTTTAGAAATTCAGCAAAAGCATAGTGCAGTTCTTCTCCCACATTCTTTGCTGTAAGAGGAGTAACGTTACCTACATAGTTGCTCGGAACATTTCTTAGCCTGTTGCCATACCAATGGATTTGTGATTCATCCAGTTCTTTGAAAACATAAATAGAACGGTCTCTCACTGCCTGCAGATCTTCTTCCGCAAACTGCTCTTGTTCAAACAAGTTATCATTTAAGGAGTGTAACCTTTTTGCTAGAGCATCCACCTTACTTCTTTTATCGAAAAATCCTATTCCTAGTTCTGCAAGTCTGGCTTCTAATTTTGCATGCGCCTCTGACCATGCCTTTTCCCGCTCTTGATGCACTGCCTGCAACCTTTCAATTTTGGCATAGTATTCTATTGCTGGTAGTGCTAATCCTTGCTTTCTGCAATGCGCACGTATATCTTCCCTGCCATACCAGGTCTTTACGTTATACACGCCAGGCACATATTCCCATTCTCTTCGTGCAAATCGTTCTCTTTTACCTTTGAGAGGCTTATCACGCTGTTCTGTAAAAATGAGAAAATGGCTATTTTGAACACTATCGCCGGTATGTAAACCCCACTCTCTTTGCTCTTTCGCAATTAATGCTGCTCCGCCCTCTACAACGTTCTGTCTGCGTTGTCTTGCCGCGACCAATCCTCGCTCATAATCTTCTCTGCCGCTTTCCCCAAACGGATGAACCTCTCCATTGATGATAAACCCGCCTTTTTCTAACGACTCTTCGCACTCCTTAATATTTTTATCAGCACTGGCTAATTCTTCTTCTACCGTGTTCCCTCTGCCTTGCAGACGTTCCGAGATGGTATGTAATAAGTTTCTTACCGTTTGTCCAATATTTCTCGAATCCATGGTTACTCTACTTTGATTATGTCGCGTTTTTAAATCTTTCTATTTAGCTCTCTGTCGCAATAACGGGTGATGATTCTTAAGTCGAATGCGGGTGATAAG
>CAYJQF010000029.1:0-5221 GCA_964372375.1 Candidatus Woesearchaeota archaeon | reverse complement strand
GACAATCCTCCTTCGAAGCCGTATGACCAGCTTTCCAAGAGTGAGCGGAAACAGCAAGATGATACAGTGAAAGACAAGGTCATGCATGAGTATGGTTTTTCAAGCAAGGCTGAGGTTCTTGCAGCGCTCGCAAATCCGTTTGCATCCAAGGAGCGGAAAGATGCTGCGCGAGTTCTTAAGAATGTAGAATTTAATAGTAATTTTAATTCATTCACTGATAGAAAGGCTCCTGATTTGTACCGCGCCATAGGTATAATTGTTCGCTATCAGCCGAGTGTGACGAATGAGGTGGGTGTTGCGCGGCCACAGCCGAGGGCTGGCGGAGTAGCCGTTCCTATCGTGAAATAGGGAGTGTAGCAGTATCTTTATATAGCATCGAGTCACTTTACGGATAGTGTTTTCAGATGGAAGCAGCATCACTCAAAAGAGTATCACGGCAAGGATCTTTCTCGCTTGTCCAGGCTGTTATTATAGGATTTGTTATTCTGGCTCTTAGTAGTCTTCTTATATACACTGCACAGCTGCCCAGTGTTTGCATTACAAAGCAGGCACAGGACCTTGACAAAGAGCAGCAGCTTGTTTCGTTGCATGTTATTATTAATCCCCTCTCTCCACCTCAGTCAGTATTAGTTGGCGATTTTTTCTCTTCTAACGCAACGATTGTCTCGTTTTCTCAGGAGCCTCTTTTCATTAACAGTAAGGACCACAAGATTACGTGGCTGTTCTGGCAGGGGGCACTTCCTCTCAAAGACACTACTCTCAGCTATGTAGTGCGCGAGGGAGAAAGCAGAGAAGGCTTTTTCGTGACAGCGCGCAACGCAGGGAATCTTACTGCGGGCTATACGCGTCGCTCGCTTACTCTTGGTAAAGAGGTATGCGTATGAAGTTCTTTTCTCTATTCTTAGTTAGTACCTTCCTTTTGCTCGCACCGGTAGGAAGTGCGTATGAAGCGAAGGGCATCGGACTGAGTTTTGATCAGGATGGCTCTGGTACAATAACAAAATCTGATATCACCTATTTTACGAAAGGCTATAAGAAACATGCTCTTGACTCAAAGGAGTATCTTTCTTTGCTTGATCGAATTGATAAGCAGGGAAACCTAGCATGTTCACTCAAACAAGAAGGAGACGAGGAGGGCGCAGATTGTTCTCTGATTTCTTTGGAACTCCCTCTTACGTTGAAGCATGTTCGCACTGCTGGTTTGTTTGCTGCCCGAGCATTTTACCCGTATCATATAGAACAACCCACTAAAAAAATTCCTCTGGCGAGATCGGCTGCTTTTGTTGCTCCTCTTGGAAAGCTGGTGGGCATCACTGGTAAGCAAGTGCAAGAAGGAGCGTGCGATGCGCAAGGAGGGTACGACCCCAACGATCCCGCCTGCTTTGATAGAAATAACAATGGTATTCCTGATAGTGAAGAAGCACAGGGAACTACTGGTGAACAGGATACCAGTGATGAACGTATTTCCACGGAAGATATTGATGGAGATGGAGTACCCAACCAACAGGATCCCGATGTTGATGGGAATGGTGTGTATGATGATGAGGAAGTTTCTCCCAACCAACAGAATGAGCCTTCTTCATACAATGATCTTGTCAATGCTATTATCGAAGACACTACATCAGCGACCACACCAGATTCTGCTCTTGATGAAATAGCTACCTGTTTAGATGATCCTGCCTGCACTTTTTCAGATACTGCCCCTGATGATACTTCTGCCGATCCTGGCAAGCCTTCTGATATACAGGTTGAACAGGGTACTGATGCGAATGGTAAACCGTATGGGAAAATAACTATAACGTATGATGATGGTACGATTTCAACAACGACTCTTGGTGAGGATGCATTCGGCAGAGATACGAAAAAAGAAGAGATTGAGTATCCGGATGGCTCTAAGGAAGAGCATATTCACTATCCTAAGAATAAGGACCGGCCGAATGACCCTGATTATGTTGATCATATTACGTATGATCAGGATGGTGCGGTGGTACGTAAGACGACGACGAAAGATGGAGATCCTTATTATAGCAGAGAGGAAGGAGGACACACTCCTTCGAATACTGGTAGTGAACCAAGCGCTGTGGCGGGTAATGAAGGGAATTGCGGAGGGGCAGGGTGTGCAGAATCACCTGCCCAGGAAAATCCTCTCCAAAACAGGCCGTATTATGAGTATAATGGAAATAAATATTATGCTGAGGTGAATGATAAGGGGAAAGTGGTGTGGGCGCAAGATGGCGATACGAGCAAGCAGACATTTCCTGAGCAGTCGCACTGGTATTCAAGCAAGGATACCAAAGACTTCTTTAAGAATGCAGCATTTAAGGATCCGGCAATGGAGCAATCACAGATTGCAGAACGCGCCCTAGCGTCATCAGAACTTCCTTCAGTTACTCCCGTACCTGCACAGCCCGAGGTGCATTCGTATGATATCCCTCCTCAATCAGAATCTTCTTCTGCGGCAGCGAGTAGCGAGTCACCTAGCCAATCTGCAAGCCAGGTAACGAGCCAGCCGGCTCCTCAGAAACCTGATTTAAGTAGTGAGGCAGGATTACGGGAGTTTATGAATACTCCTCTGGTGAATTTCAATCTTCCTGCTCTTAGTCAAGGAGCTTCTTCTCCCGCTTCTTCTCCTGGTTCTCTGGGGAAGACGAGTAGTTCTCAGGGAGGCGTTAAAACAGAGATTCCGCCTGTTCAGTTTACTTCTCAGCCGAACAGCCTATTCCCTCAAGGGTCTTTGGGCAATTCCGTTGAAAGAACGCTTGTTAATGCAGCTAAGGGGACAGATGTGGGCAGAGGAGTACGTATCAGCGTCTCTTCAGAAAGAGTAGTTAATCCTCAAGGAAGAGAGACTGCCCAAAGCACGTATTTCTTAAAGGTACGAATTCCCTTCGGCAAGAAGAAATAGAATATAATTAGCTCTGCTACTAATGTCATTACTTCTTTTTGAACTCGTACAAAGGCAGTTCCCAGAGCTTTTTATATAACCAATTTTTATTTTCAAATTCTGCTTGTCTCCTTTGTTCATACCTCTGATGTGTAAGCAGCTCTTCGTTATTTAGAGTAGTCGCGCAACCGGTGAGATATGCAGCAGTAACACCAGCCAGAGCAATCCAGGGGGGCATTCGTACCACTAAAGGGATTTGTTTTCGATGGTCTTCTCTTTCGTCTTTCATAGTTTCTTTATAAGCAGATAGTATTTAAATCTTTCTATTTGTTACTACGATATAGTTACATAATAAATTGATTTAACACTCTGTTGCTCATTCGCCATAATGTTTATTAATGCATGGAAAGAGAAACAAATATGGGTTATGAACCTCCTGTTTCCAAGCACGTACCTGGAATGAATGTGTTATATCTTGTTTCAAAGGATGGAACATCTACAGAAGTCATGCTTCCCAGCTTAAGCGCACTTTCTAAGATGCGGCTTGCCGTTAATCCAAAAGCAGTCAAGGAAGGCATAGTGTGGGGATATAATGCTGGCTCATTTTATGGGTGGAAAGGCGGCTGGTATCTTCGGTGCAAAATTTCAGAAAAAGAATTGCAGAAATGTGCCTGGGAGTATGCTGCTCCGGTAAACGAACATACAAAAAAAACTACTTCTTCACGTTCTGCTTCACAACCTGTTTCTCCCGCTCCTGTTTCTGTAACAACACCTCCTTCGCTTGTTTCTCTTCCAACGTATGACAGCTCTTGTATCCGTATTGATGAAAAAACGACGTATGATTGCACTCAACGCAGGTTTTTCAATGGAAAAACTACTGAACGAGTGTACTTCACGAAAGAACTTCCTAAAGAAACACTTGTTGAAGTACACCGCACAACTGCACAACGATTTGTTCAAGGAGCAGTTAAACTTCTTCCTGCTGACAAATCCTTGGAAGAAATACTTGTGCAGGCAGAAAAAATGAAAGCTGATGTGGTCGTTCGCGGCACTCAAAAACCAGTGCGCGGCTTGTTGCTTTTTTATGCCGTGCAAGGAGAGGAAGCGCGGCGCTATTTTGGAGAGACATTAGTTGAGCGCCTGCAGAAGCGCTTAGAGAAACAAACACCTAAAATTCCTGCGTAAAAGCAAAGCAAAAGAATTAAGGTAAGCTTGCACTTCTTAAAAGCGAAAGGAGGGAGTTGAACCCTCGCCTACAGCGCCACAGGCTGTCATGCTACCGTTACACCACAATCGCCATATACGCAGAGAGCAAGAAGAGTATAAAAGGATTCCTTTTGATACTCTCAGATTTAAATAGTAGCTGTTTGTATACATAGCTATGAATAGTAAAGCAGTACTCAGTGTATTTGTTGTGCTTATCGTGCTTGCTGGCATAGGGTATGGTATGACTCATCAGAAGAGCATTCTGTGTGAAAAGCGCTTAGGAGATCAGCGGGAAGTATGCTGTAAGGAACGCCAGCATCTTGATGTGGTAGTAGAATGCAAAGGAGCATGGAAGTATTTTAATGAAACCAGTAATCAGTGCTCCTTTTACTGTATTCCTTAATATGAGCACAAGGATAGTTTTTTAATGTATCTCTCTTTGTAGCAGCATGAAGCACTATGCTTTTTGGCTGGTCGGTATTTGTGTCGTTATATTTGTCTTACAATTAGCGATTCCCGGTTTTACCGATGCGTTGATTCTTGATCAGAGCAAAAGTATAGAAGTATGGCGTTTTGTATCTTCCATTTTCCTGCATGGCAGTGTAAGCCACCTTTTGTATAATATGTTTGCCTTGGCTTTGTTCGGCAGCATGCTTGAACAGATCATTGGCAGCAGACGATTTCTTCTCGTTTTTCTTGCTACCGGCATTGTTGCTAATATTATTGCTGAGTTCTTTTATCCTAGTTCCTTAGGGGCATCAGGAGCTATTTTCGGCGTTATTGGAGCATTGATTATGATTCGCCCCGGCTTAACGGTGTTTGCATTTGGCATGCCGATGCCGATTTTTGTTGCGGGCATCTTATGGGTTGGAGGAGACTTGCTTGGTGCCGCCGCGTATGTAAGTGGCACTCCGCTTGGGAATACCGGCAATGTTGCGCATTTAGCTGGCATTGCTGTTGGCTTGCTTTTTGGAGCATTATATAAAGAAAGACAGTATGAACCTAAGAGAACACGAATCGTATTTGATGAGCATGCCGTGAGAAAATGGGAAGATGAGTATTTGTAAAGTATAAGCAGAAAGATTTATATATTAAGTAAGGTATGACTTACCATGGTAGAAATAGAAACAG
>CAYJQF010000028.1:0-5802 GCA_964372375.1 Candidatus Woesearchaeota archaeon | reverse complement strand
TCTTCATCTTGCAAATCACTGCCTCTAACCAACTTCTCTACTTCCTCTGAAGGAAGTATGCGGGTGCTAGGAATCGAACCTAGGCAAGCACTAAGCTACTGCCACCTCAAGGCAGCCCGTTTGACCGCTCCGGCACACCCGCATGCGGGTGTGAATTATGAGCATATTATAAAGCTTACTCTATATGGAAGAGATCTTTCCTTTTCAAATCTTCGTAATTAAAATCACGCACTCGACGCAAATCATCCATTGAAGGAGGGACGAGCGGTTCTTCTGCTGTTCTCCCGTAGGCAAGTACATGTTCAAGTGCAAGCATCTCTGGATGGCTTGGCATTTCAGGTGAAGGAACATGAGTTTGCAAAGGTGTGTATTTGTCTACACGGTGATGAGTCTCCCTAAATTTAAGAAGCGCTGCACAATGACGATGAGCAACCCAGATATCGCGCGATTCACAATGAAAAAGAGTCTTTGATTCTATCCACCAAGCGGCAAGATGCCGAAGCAGTGTTGGCATTTCAGAAATTTTACATCTCTCTGTTCTTCCTAATACTGTTTGTATCATTTCATCTTCTGTTCTGTATAGTGAAGTCTGAAACTTTTTCAAAGACCCCTGCTCTACCTGTATATAATGCATACCATTTATTAAAGAAAATAGTATAAAAGAATTGTTGTGGTTTACTTCAGCGCCTTTTTCACTTGTTCGAGATTTTCTTCCAGGGCATCAAGAGCTTTAAGAAAGATGTCTTGGGCAGGCAGCATACCCCAGGATTCCACGATGAAAAGAATTTCATCGGCATCGGATACTGCTTTGTCATCTCTCTTTTGAATCTGTTCAATGGTTGCATCATTCAGATCGCATATCCAGAAACTTCCTGCTTTTTCAGGTTTCATTACTCCTGGAGCTTTTTGAACCAATGCATCAGTGTCTGCTGAGACTTTTACTTTCTGCAGATGGCGGTAGTACGCTAAGCCGGGAGTATATTTTGCATGGTCAATGCCCTTTCCTAACACTGCCGTAGCGACTAATTCAAGCTTATGGCCTGCGCCTAAGATAGTAAGCGGTATTTTGGGATAGATCACGTCAGCGTTGCCGTCTAAATCCCCTGCATAGACGGTGCAGGGACCAGTCTTAGAAAGCTTAAGGTCTATCTTTGTTTTTGCCGACATACCTTTCTCCGTCTTTAACGGAACGAGGCCAAGACGATGGGCGAGCATTTCGTCATATAATGCAGAGTCATTCTTGAAAATTTCCACTTCATCAATGGCAAGTGCAGGAACTTCAGCAACGCTTCTCCTGATGGCATTTGCAAGATTTTCATTAGCAGGCATGCGAATGACTAGTTTCTCAGATGTTTTTGATATGACGTGCATGCTATGATGAATTCGAAGAGTCTTTTAAATCTTTAGACTCTTCTTCCTCGCTTGCCTCCTTTCTTCTTTGGACCGCCTCGCGGCACTCTAGTAGTATCTAAAATAGAGATAATCTTGAATCCCTCTTTATCCAAGGATTTGATTGCAGCATGTGCACCCGAACCAATGCCTCCTTCGCTTCCTGTCTTTGCCCGCATACGGATATATAAGGCGTTGATGCCCAAATCTTTGGCCCGCTCAGCCGCCCGCTTTGCAACGAACATGGCAATGGTAGGGTCAGACTTCAATCGGGAATGCTTGGTTACCATGCCTCCCGAAATTCGTGAGATGGTATTGCCTGCAAGGTCGGTAATATGCACTAACGTATTATTTTGTGAGGTGAATATATATGCAATGCCTGCGCGCAGCTCTTTTTTCTCTTCTGTCTCATTTTTTTCCTCGCTCTTTTTTTCTTCCATGAGCACTGGTTTCTCTTTACTTTCTTTTACTTCTTCACTCATGCTGCCTCTCCTTTAGATTCTTGAGCTTCGACTGCCTGCTTTGGAGCCCTCTCTTTTTTCTTAACCGATAAAGCGGACTCTTCATCAAGTGAAACCAAATAACTAGGAGCATTCACTACCTTGCCCTGAATCTGGATTTTCTTGTGCACAATAAGCTGTCGCGCATGCTTTACTGTATGGGCGAGCTTTTTGCTGGCGACCACAGAAGCAAGACGGCGCTTCAAAATATTTTCCACACTTAAGGCAAGCACATCTGCAATGCTCTGCGTTGGTAAACCTAGGGCTTGCAATTTCCTAAATAATACCTGCTGCTCTTCCGGTGACGCCTGCGCTAATGCCTTTGCCCGGCTCCTGAAATAGTTCAGCTTTGCTATAGATTTCCAGACTTCGCGCTTATTCTTTAGGCCGTACTTTTCCAATAAGATATTTTCTTCTTTAAATCTGGCTGACTCATACGGCTTCTTTGGTTTTACATAGCGTTTATGTTTGCGAATCATCGTTTTTTCTTCATTCCTGAAGCGACTGACTTCTTTCTAAAGTGTGATCGTGTTCTCTGGCCTCGTACCGGCAATTTATGCGCATGCCTGACTCCCTTATAGCTCCTGATTTCCTTGAGGCGCTTAATATCAAATTCCCGCTTCATATCGAGGTCTGCACCGTATACATGTGTTGTTTGCCCTGTTTCAATATCATACCTTCTGTTTTTCAGAAAAGCAGGCACGGGCAGTTTAGCAAAGGTTTCTTCAATTTTTGCAATCTCTGCTTTTGAGAGCTCTGCAATCTTCTTTGCTGGAGGAATTTTTAAAATACTGCAGAGCGCATTTGAAATTGCCCAGGAAACTCCTTTAATTCTTGTTAAGCCAGCATACACCTTTCTTGAACCTGGAATGTCATATCCAAAGATACGAACTAAAACCTCGCCTTCCTCTTCTACTACCTGCTTGGCTTTTGCTGGCTCTTGCTTCTGCTTCTTATTCTGCTCGTGCTTTTTCTGCTTTGGTTTTTCGTTTTTTTCTGCCATCTATCTCACAAAAAGATTGAATCGCTGACGTTCCGAGAGCTCCTCAATCAGCCGCTTTTCGACTGCTTTCTTAGGGTCTGGAATACTTTTCAATCGTGTTTTCATGTCTTCGAAGGATTCGAACAGTTTCTGTTC
This sequence comes from Candidatus Woesearchaeota archaeon, assembly GCA_964372375.1. Classification (GTDB taxonomy): domain Archaea; phylum Nanobdellota; class Nanobdellia; order Pacearchaeales; family GW2011-AR1; genus SICV01. The sequence goes on along the minus strand of CAYJQF010000028.1, from coordinate 2,775 downwards.
CCGTGCTTCTAAGATTTCCTTAGTATGCTTCTTACCGAATCCTGGAAGCAACTCAACCTGGTGCAAACGAGTATTAATCGCCTGGGCAGTATTAAAGAAATCGACAAATTTCTTTTCCTGCTCCGCAACTACTCTCTCGATGAATTCGTGTAGCTGGATCTTCGCAGTCTCGGTTAACTTTTCTCGCTGGAGTCTTCCAGCAATGAAGTATATCTTATCCCTCTTTTCTGGTCCTATATAAACCTTTTCTTTCACTTCCAATGCAATGCCGCGCCGCGGAACGAGTTCAAGCAAGACGAGGGTCTTTTCACCAATTGCTTGGGCTACGGGCTGTCCTTTTCCCCCCAGAGGATACCCATAGGGCAGATAATCTAGTATGAGTGCATAGTCTTCTTTTTCTGTCATGTTACTGTTTTGCGGTAATAGAAAGAATTGCCTTCGCTTCTTCTTCTGATAAGTTTGCGTCAGCGCACACCTTATTTACGTCTTCAAGATCGCGAGGAAGGAAATCTGCCAGCTTTACCAAATGTGCTTCTTTGAGCTTTGGATTATTAAGGGCTTTGACTGCACTGATAATGATACGCGCCTCATCTTGCTTCAGCTCTACGAATTTCTTTACATACTCATGAATGGGCTTCGTATCATCAGTATCTTTAAGATAGGGCTTGACTTCTGCAAGAGGGAGCGGTTTCATATCAAGAAGCATGTTATAAAGAAGCAGGCATAATTTTATTGAGGTGAATTGGCTTGAGCATATATCGCTTGGGCTTGCCTAAATCAGGAACTTCAATCTCATATGCTGCACCCCGCTTTGCAATGACTTTTCCGGTTCTGCCCTGTAGCCTATGCGAGTATCCGAAGATTTGAGACATCTCTTGAGCTACCGCTACCAAGTCTCCTTGCTGGAAACTCTGGAAGTATTTTTTGAGTGAAATCTTGCCTTTCTCTCGGGGTGTTTTATGCCTACTCATGATAAGTATCTACGGTGGTGAGTTTAAAAAGCTTTCTTAGCAGAACTGTATGTATGGCTTCGTGATTACCGGCGGGCGGCAATGGCTGAACTGGTAACTGATCCTTGGAATAAGTCCCCTGCTTCGCGAGCACTTTCCATGCTCGCTACAATTACCTTAAACATCTTCTCCCCCCAGACACCAATACCACAGCGCTCACAAAAGTCTACAACTGAAGTATTTTGGAGATCTGTCTTACAATATATACAACGCTTTGCCATACATCTTCTTTTTACGAGGCTTCTTATTCTTATAAGTATTTAAATATTCGTGTTGCTCTGAAGACGTATGCGGTGTATGAGAAAGCCTTGGTTCATTTTAGGGAGCTCTCTGTTGCTTGTGCTTGCAGCAAGCTATTTCATTAGATTTTCCATTGACGGGGGGAGTAACTTTCTTGTACAAGACCGTCTGTTGGGCATACTCATCTTCCATAATCCTTTTGTGCTTGCATTGTATGCATTGCTCGGAATTGCGTGCATTATTCGCGCGTATCTTCCATAAGATTTATAAGGGGAACTCAATACCTAACTCTAGAAGGAAACAAAAGATGAGTGAAGAAACAATCACCTTAAAAAAGAAACACTCTGAAAGTATTCTACGTTTGTGCTTGCAGCAATTTTAATCATTGGCGCCTTTGTCTTCTTTGGCAAAGGAGGAAACACTGCCACCAATATTACTGATAGTGCGGGAGCTACCGGTGCAAGATATTGCATCCTATGGTATGCATGATGATGACAGTGTGGTGATTACGTATACTTCCTTTAAGTAACTGTTTGTAATTTACTACTCTTTTGAGTGAAAAAAGCATACAAATATTAAAATAGCGCTCTTGTTCTCAGGATGCATGTTAGAGCATGAAGTATTCCTCAAGCGAGATCCTGCAACTGTTGGTAAACGGCCTTTTTTACGATTTCAGCCCTTTTCAGCCCACGCTCCTCAGTATCACCCGCAGTCTTCATTGGATCTGCAACTCTTTCAGCCTTTCTTTTTTGCACTAGCTACGACTGAGGGCGGTAATATTGTAGCGCCTTCAGATGAACTCCTTGCTTCTCCACAACTTTTTGCAAAAAAAGTGCATGGATTTTGCGAGATAGAGTCATTTGGAGAATGGCATGTGTTCCAACCGGTTGAAGTCAAGGGATTTAAAAGTGAACAGACATGGTTTTTGAGATATACCGGTTCTGAAGAAACAGTTGAATTATTTGATGCGAAGGGCAGAAAATCTTCAGAGCAAAATGTGACATTTTCACGCTTACTCCCCTATCATGGGCTTGTTTCAATTCGCGGTAGACATGCTGAAGAATTACTACAAAAGCTTGGCGAACAACTGCCTCTTCTTAAAAGCAACTTCGGGAGTTTTGAAGATCGCCATGGAGAAAATTCCATTAATGCGGTCCTTCATGCGGGTCCGTATCAGGAAAGTGATAGCGGCATGTATGAAAAACTTCCTGTGCTTTATGGGCACCTTATTAAGCAAACATCTTCAGTGCTTGAAGACTAGCTCATCATATCTGAATAGATAAGACATTTGTATCGCTCATAATGGAATTGTAAAGTTATTTGAATTACTCATAACGGAGGGCATCCACTGCCCGTAACTTGCTCGCCCGATAGGCTGGCCAGAGACCTGAACCTGCTCCTATAATAAAAGCAAAAGCTAAGCACCCTAACCAAAGCCATATCGGGGTTACCACTTGCAGCAAAGAAGTGCCGAGCTGTTGTGCGGCAATCAAGGCAATACTTTTTCCTATGGCAAAGCCCAGCA
>CAYJQF010000027.1:0-5905 GCA_964372375.1 Candidatus Woesearchaeota archaeon | reverse complement strand
TTCCAAAGAGCATTTCCTTATTAAGGTCTCTTCTGATAAAAAATAAAGCCAGCCAAACAAGAAGAAGGAAAAGGCTCCAAATAATATACACATACGCCACTTATCATTAAAGCATACATGATTTATTAATCTATAGATAAGTTTATCAAATGATTTTATTCACTAATTTCGTGCGCTGTTAGTTTAGTGGTAAAATGTTAGCTTCCCAAGCTGAAGTCGCGGGTTCAATTCCCGCACGGCGCATCCTTTCACAACACTTAAAAGCCTCTTTCTCTTCCCTAAGAAATGAATCTTAAAGAGCGGCTTGCCACGTTCAGGGACTTCTTAAAAAAAGATACTTGGCAATCCTGGCTCGTCTCACTTATTCTTATAATCATAGGTATTAAATATATTCTCTTTCCGCTCTTAGCAGCGGTTACCGGCACCACCTTGCCGCTCGTAGTCGTTGAATCATGCTCTATGTATCACTCCTCTTCATTCAATGACTGGTGGTCAGATAACGGAGCAAAATTCGTTCCTTATAACATTAGTAAAACACAGTTTCAGGCATTCTCTCTCATCAATGGCCTCAATAAGGGAGACATTGTATTTGTATTAGGAAGAAAGGAGTATAAAAAAGGAGAGGTCATCATTTTCACTGCGACCACACCCTATCCAGTCATCCATCGCATTCTCTCCCTTGAGCCCTATGAAACACAAGGCGACAATAATCCTTCCCAGCTCGCCTTTGAAACCAACATCACCCAGCGACAAATAGTGGGAAAAGCGGTTGCCAGGATTCCTGCAATAGGCTGGCTCAAACTCATATTCTTTGAACCTTCAAAAAAGCCAGAACAGCGCGGTCTCTGTACCTGACCACAACGTTAAAATACTAGTTTAGCATAGAAAACAAATGGATTTTTGCCAGAAATGCGGAGGTATTATTGCAGTGAAAGAGGGAAAGGCAGTGTGTGCCGCCTGTGGAGCAAAGGCAAGCAAAAAGCCAAAGATCGAAGCCTCGGAAAAAATACGCCGGCATGAAACAATCGCAGTCGTCAAAGAAGGGGATGATAATACCTACCCCATCGTCGATATGGAATGCCCTTCCTGCAAAAACAAGAAATCCTACTTCTGGTCAATCCAGACGAGAGCTTCAGATGAATCAGAAACCAAATTCTATAAGTGCGTGAAATGCCAGCATACCTGGAGAAAGTACCGATAAGTTAAATTTAGTGTAACTGCTTAGTGATTACAAATAGAAAGATTTAAATACCTCTGATTTCAGGAATGCTAATGAAGATTATAATTGCAGACGATCAAAGAGTGATAAGAGAGTTATATGAAGCGATACTTGAAAGAGCGTTTGGCTCCAAACCAACTATGGCTGAAAATGGAGAAGAGCTTCTTGAGAAGCTACAAGGACATGACTTCTTCGTCTCTGATCAAAATATGGGATCTGGAATAACAGGATTAGAAGCAGTAATGCAAGCAAGGAGAGAAAAAATTCATATCCCTGGCATCTTAGCAAGCGGCCTAGATTATAGCAATCTTATGGCTGGAGTACTAGAAGCAGTAAGGACAATTAAACCAGAAATAAAAGAAGGTACTCCTGAATCCTTTTTAACATATCTAGGCATTTCTACTCTGCGCAAGCCATTTGAGCCTTCAGACTTACGAAATGAAATTGCAAGAGTAAGTAAAATACGATATGACTCTGCAAAAAACCTGTATATTCCAGAATCAAGTCATTAGTTTTATAAATCCTCTTCTAATCACAGCTATAAGGCCTCGTAGCTCAGCCCGGTTAGAGTACTGGACTCTTAATCCAGGTGTCGCGGGTTCAAATCCCGTCGAGGCCATAACAATCATGAATGTTGCAGTACATGAAACAATAACAGAAACAGTCCTCGCAGGGCGTCTTGAAGCAAGAGCGCAAGAAGAACCAGGGGAAACAAGCAGTAAGCAAGAAACAGATGGTTCTTCGCTCTTTCTTGGCATACGACCTAATGAATCTGTGGTTGCTCTTTTCTATACACGAAGCAGAGAAAACGAACTAGAAAGATGGATGAGAGAAACAGAAAAGCAAAGAATTCATGACTTTCCACAACTTAAAGCAGAAGAATTAAATATAGAATTTGAAAGAAGGTACTTACGAGAAGCAATTCCCTCCCTATATCAAGAACCGCACCAAGAAGAAGAACATTTTATCCATCTATTTCCTGAATGTTACGAAGAACAGATTTACAGAATCGGAAACCAGCTCGCAGAAACACATCGGAGCAAACAACGGAAGCAGAAAGAAGAGTAAGACATTTCAAAGCAAAAAAGAACTAAGTAGTTTTAATGAGCATGTTCCCGGAAAGAAGCGACCAGACGACCATAGACTGTATCTCCAAATAAAACTTCAAAAAAACCAGCGCGCTCAAATCGATTCGGTTTCTCTATACCTGCTAAAGCGCGCTGTCTTTCATAATAAGACATTCTCAACCAATCACGCGCAAACAACTCATTCGAATACTCATAATCATATAACACATTAGTAAACCGAGGTCTCTCCGTATCAGCAATGAACTCGTACTGCTCCCATTCCCAAGCCATAATCCTCTTTATTTTAGAAGTGCGGTGAGCAAAGTAACGTTGGTGCATAAAAACAGATGATCAAGAGATATTTAAAGATAGAGGCGGTCTAGAAAGCTTACGCCAGCAATCTTTTAATATTTTCAATATTATCCGCAATTTCCTGTCCTCGTTTGGTCAGCTTAATCAGCTTAGTCCTGCCTTTCTTTTCAAAATTAACCAGAGCCAGCCGCTCCAAGCTCTGAAGAATTTTAACTGCATGAGAATACGTACAATCTACTTCCTTCGCCAGCAAGCTTCCATACCGCGCGCGGGTCATCTTTTTCAAAGCTACCAGCATTAAGGCAGGTTTTCTCCTGAAAAAGATGTCAAAATTGTCTTTCATCGTAGTATGTTGGCATGCATATAATGCAACCTATATATTCAACTCCATGAGTTCCTTTTAAATCTTTCTGAAGATTTGTTATCTAAAACAGTAGCAATTTCCTGTGTACATTCAAAAGGAGCACTCATCCAGAATAGATACGAATCACATTACCAGTGATGCTTTTCCCCGTCAATGAAGTATATAATTTCAAATAACCTTTCGCAAACAAGGTTGTTTTTGAAGCTACCAGTTCAATCTTCGACACTCCCGTTTGAAATGACTGCGTAATATGCGCTTTATCCTGCAACATCAGCACGCCTTCCAGTTTGGTTGTCCGAATGATAATATCGGGATGCTCCACATTCCCCTTTCGTACGGCAATAAGGCCTTTACTAATTTCAGCGGCATACATATCACCATCTACATACACTAAAATGCTCGGTTTACTCGTACTTAACGGAGGGGTGTGCAAGTTATACGCTTGAATCTCATACAATAAATAAAATACGAAACTTTCATCAAACTTCGCAACTGCCTCTTCCGTGCTCAGCTTCGCAACAGGATTCACGAGCGTGCCTGCTGCTCCTTGGGAAGCATAAGCGGTTGAATAGTTAGGTCCAGCTAAGGCAAAGTAAAAAAACGCTGCTCCGAGCAATACTACTAACACAACAAGGGAAACAATAAGGGGCCATCTTTTGGTATGTGCCATGTCTCATAAAGAGAAATAAAGTATTTAAATCTGGCGTGAAAAACCTTATAACCCCTCTTGCCTCTCAAAAAGCATGAAACGGCTCAAAATCTTGGCAGCATCGGATGTGCACGGAGATTCCAAGCTCACCAGAAAACTAGCTCAGAAAGCTGAAAAAGAAAAGGTAGACATCGTCGTCTTATGCGGTGACATTCTCGGATACAAGGAAACCTCAGATATTATAAAACCCTTTAAAGAGAAAAACAAGAAGGTGCTCATCATTCCCGGCAATCATGACTCATTTGCCACCGCCGACTTCCTCGCCCAGATGTATGGCATCAAGAACATTCATGGCTATGCCGTACAGTATGAGCATGTCGGCTTCTTTGGCGCAGGAGGCACTTCAGATGCTCCCTCCTTCCCCGGGGCCATTACTGAAAAAGAACTCTTTGCAACTCTCAAAAAAGCTCATGCTTCCTTGAAAGGCATTGAAAAGAAGATTATGGTGACTCACATGCACCCTTCCAATTCAATCTCTGAATTCTCAGGCATTCCCGGCTCTCCTGCAATAACAAAGGCGCTCAAAGAATTCAAGCCCGATATCCTCCTGCACGGCCATATTCACGAGGCCTCCGGCTTTGAGCAGCTGATAGGAAAAACGAGAGTCATCAATGTCGGCAGGCAAGGCAGGATTATTGAGATTTGAGTAGAGAAACCTGCAAGGTTTCGGAACCGTTAAATCGCTGTTACGTGCCCTGACGACCGAAGGGAGGAAAGCGCAACGGGGTTCGAGGCGTTAGCCAAGAAAGTCCGCCGTTAAATTAAAGTCCCGATTATTAATATTACAAAAATTCCAGCAGTATTTAATATGTAAGATACAATAGAAAACACTCTTGTTGAGATTGTTGTTGAAGCAGCCAATAAAGAAACTCCAATCTCATCTGGCAAAGGGGAAGCAATTATAAAACCAGCTAAAACAGGAATAAAATATTTTTTTAACAAACTTGGAATTTTATTATTGAGGTGGTTTAATGCTTTTTCTTTAGATAGTTTTTCAATTTCATCTGCAAAAGAATACCTAATAAATTTGAATATTATCAAGTCACCAACTAGTGCACCAAAGCCTGCGATGAAGCCTGCGAAAAAAATATTTTGTTCCCCTGCTAATATCAACAATATAGCTGTTGCTGGTGCTGCTGTAAAACCAAAAGTAAAAAATACTCCTGCCAAGAAGGTACCAAAATAGCCTAAACTTAACAAAAGATTATGAAATAGTGGGAAGTCTCTCTCTACAAACATTAGATATGCAATGACAAACGTTAATATTAGAAACAGCAGTTTAGGATATTTTATTTTAGACAAAATTTTCCCCATAGTATCACATATATTGCGCCGTTATATAAATTTTTGTAAAGGCGGGCTCCCAAATTGCAACTAACATCGGGCTTAACCGAAGTTTTTTCTTCAGAGATGGGCGAGGCTGAGGCAACCCACAGCCGAGACCCTCGAAGAAAAAATTTGGACGGAGAAAAATGAGAAGGAGACCTTTAGAGTAGAGGCTCATTTTTCGGAGTCGGTTAAGCCCTGTTAAAATCGTCGACCATACGCAAGTATCGGTCGACCGACGAAGACCGAAGGGCTGAGGAGAGTTATGACGCAGGGGCACACAGTCCAATCAAGCTCGGAGAGCCATTAAGGACAATCGTCAAGGGGCACACTCAAAATGATTATTACATGATTTAAACCTAAAATCTGGTAAAACTAGGAATTGCCATTAATAGCTACAATTCATTTATATCATTCTCACTTGCGCGCCATTTGTTCAAGAATTTCTCCAAGACGTCGTATTTCTTCTCCATAGCGTGCCCAGTCTGCATCGCGGATTGCTTGTTGAGCGCGGTCATAATGTTCTTTGGCTTGCTTGCTGAGGTTTTCTTCATCCACCACACTTTCCGCTCTTACTTCTTGCGTAGGCGGTGTTCTGCCAAAGATGGCTGCGAGTGCTTCATCTAAAGTCTCTTCCATTGCGATATTGTTTTTGTACGCAACAATCACTCGTTTGAGTTCAGGGATTTTTCCGCCTGTTGCTCTAAGGTAGAGTGGTTGCACATAGATGAGTGATTCTTCAATCGGGATAACAAGCAGATTGCCACGAATGACTTGTGAGCCTCCCTGGTCCCAGAGTGAGAGTTGCTGGGAAATCTCGGGATCTTGATTAATTCTGTTCATGATTTGTTGTGGGCCAAAGACCAAGCTTTGTTTTGGGAAACGATAGACAATGAGTTTGCCATAGT
>CAYJQF010000026.1:0-7051 GCA_964372375.1 Candidatus Woesearchaeota archaeon | reverse complement strand
TGTGCTTGCACAAATATATCGGCAATCCCATCATGGGGAAATATAGAACCAACCGGGTGATTAATATAGTCAATATGAGCGGGAGTAAAGAGCGCAGTCAAATGCCAGCCTGGCTGACACGAAGGAGGAGTAATCGGCTGAATACTAGTGGCAGAAACAGCTGGTTGGGAAGAAACCGCCCCGCTCAGCACGGCTCCAACAAGACCTCCCGTACTATCTGCTCTGCAGATATATTTCTGTTGCGCATTATCCCATGCTGCTTGCTGTCCGAAAGCACAGCATAAAGTTTCACTGCCTAAACCAGAGCACGAAGCAGGAGGAGTGCCTGGACCGCAATCAATAATAGTAGAAATCGTTCCTGCGGCACACGTTGACGCAGGGTTTGGCTCTACGAGCGGTGATACAACAAGGGGAGGGGCGTTTTGAGAAGAAGGCAGATGTATCGTCGGTGGCACATAGCCGCTCCACAAGTTGCAACGTCCTGCAGGAGGCAGCGGAGCTCCCTGAACGCCAACCGCTACACCAAACCCGGCACCACTGGACAAGGTAGTAAGAGAAACAGGAACGCGTGCACTAACAACACTAGTAATAGAACGTGGAAAATTAGAATTAGCAAGAATATCAATGAACGGACATTCAATAGGACCGCAACCAGTTGGACAACCACGCTGATCTGCAGGAGATAATCCATAATTACATCCGGGAGGAGGTGCAGGACATGAAGGAAGCGTTCCGCACTTACTCTCACACTCCAGCGTTCCACAACTTACCAAACATCCATTAGTGTCAGAAACAGGATCAGTAAAAGTACATGCTGCAGGCGCGGCACACGAAAGAGGCAAGCCACAAGGATTTCTCCTGGGTGGACTCGTTTGCCAAGGAAAGATACCGATAGTTGTACCGGTTCCAGAAGTACTTGATGTGCTACCTACTCCAGTGCCGGTGGTGGTTCCGGTTCCCGTCACTCCTCCCGTAGTACTGCCTCCCAAAGTCGTACCAATGCCTGTAGTTGTTCCAGTACCGGTTCCAGTAGTTGTTCCAGTACCAGTACCTACTGTAGTTCCGACTGTTTCTGCTCCGGTGGTGGTTCCTTCATCACCATACCCACTTTGAAGCGGTATATAGGTAAAGTGGCCCGTGGTCTTGGTACGTGTAAAGAGTACTGCCAATCCAGTAAAGAGCGGCTTCGATACCGTATTGGTTGACTGAGAGTACGCAACTGCAGACACATAGCCAAAAGCGCGAGTTACAAACGCCCCGCTTTGCTGCGCTTCTTTGGCATCAGTCGTGTACAACGGAACAACAAAACAATTCGCACCTGCCTTCTCACTGCACGTATACTTACCATTAGAAGGCAAAGAGTCTACTAAATAAAGAAGCGTCTCGGGGTGCAGCACCTCTGCACGGTAGCCGGTAATCCAATAACTAATATCTTTATTGGTCAAAACACCATCTCCATTCTTATCAAAATTAAGCGTTGCAGCAGAGACAAAACCAACTACAAAGAAAAGACCAATCATAAACAAAAGAAAAAAGCGCAACCGCATTAGACACAGACCTCCGTCGGTCCAATCACCCGTACTTTATAGCCTTGCGCAGGGTTGCTGCTCTCTTGTCCGCTTATTAATTTCCCGGTAGGAGTCGCTTGAGGAGAAGTAATGGTATACTGAAGCACCATATCTCTGACAGGTGAGCCGCCACGCCAGAACAACCAGCTTATCTTGCCAGTAGCATTATTATAAAAAAGGGGAGGGGGAGTAACCTGAGCAATAGCCGTGCCTCGAGGCACCGTTTCTTCAATAAGAAAAGAAGAAGGTTTCTTCAAGGCAGTCACATCAACATGCAGAGTAACAACGCGTCCTGCTCCTTGATCAGCAATGCTTCGGAATACACACACATGATTAGGGAGCACTGCCGGAATCACGAGAAAAATAAAAACTGCAAGAATCGCTGCTGAAACAAGGAGCACACCAGTAACTCCAGCAAAGTGAAGCTCACCGCTATTAGCAAAAAAGGAACCTCTTTGTTTCATGTAAAGTCTACTTTTCAGGTAAGACCAGATAATATATAAAGATAATGGTACCCTCGAGAACAATGCAAGATATTTAAATGAGGTATGAGTACGAGAGGTATGAGAACAATGGTCATCAGCCTGGGAGGCTCACTCATCATTCCTGATGTAAGTAACTATGCATTCCTTGAGCGCTTCAAGAAAACGCTGAGAAAACACTATAAAACCTATCGATTTGTAGTGGTGTGTGGTGGCGGAGCTATTGCGCGCCGATACATGCAGGCATTACAGAAAGAACACAAGTCAGCATATGAACTCTCGCAGGCAGGCATTCGAGCAACACGAATGAATGCGCTCTTTATGATGCAGTTCTTTGGCACAGAAGCAAATACGACGCTGCCACGAGATATGAAAGAAGTGAAAGCTATGCTCAAGAAAAATCAGGTCGTCTTTTGTGGTGCGCTGCGCTGGGTTCCTCGGTCAACATCCGACAGTACTGCGGCCAGACTGGCTCACTTCCTCAAAACAGAATTCATTAATATAACAAATGTAAAAGGCCTCTATACTTCAAATCCGATAACGAATAAGCATGCACGGTTTATCCCGCACGAATCCTGGCGCGCGTTTGAAAAGCGCGCTCATCAGATTACCTATACGGCAGGCGAACATTTCGTGCTTGACCAGCGGGCAGCAAGCATGATTCGTAAACAGAGCATACCTACGTATATCATTGGCCCTCGTCTCGGCAACCTTACCAAAATTCTAAAACATAAGCCGTTCACCGGAACGCTCATCAAAGGATGATTACCACAACAAGCCTCGAAGAGTTAAGAAAATTGCTCAAAAATACAAAGAAACCGAGAATGGTAGAAGCGCAAACTACAGAATTTAACAGGAGAGCCTTAGAATATGGAAACTTCGAGGTCCTGCTCAACCCGACGATAAATCAGGTACTTGCAAAGCTGGCGACTAAAAAAGGCATTGCGCTCGGAATAGACTTTGCACAAATACGCCTCCTAACAAGAAAAGAGCGCGCCCTTTATTTGACGCACATACGGCAGCTCATACAAACTTCCCGGAAAGCGCAAACAAAGCTTGCCCTCATACATACACAGGACGAACGAAATGCCCGCGCTCTGCTCCAGTCACTCGGCGCATCCTCCCAGCAGGCAGCAGAAGCACTAGTTTTTTAATACCCTTATTCCTTGAAAGCGTATGATCAAACAACCGACAAACCACACCGCATTGATAGAAACGCTCTCACCTTTGGAACTGAAAGTAATTCCTTTTCTGCATGCTTCTCCAAAAGAGATACAAAAGAAAACGGGCCTTGATGAAACATCAGTCCTGAGAGCTTTGCGCTTTCTAGAAGCAAAAAGTCTGCTCACCTTAAAAGCAACTCCCTATCAGCACATAGACTTGGGTGTCAATGGAGTATACTATAAAAAGCACCATCTTCCTGAACGTGTGTTGCTTACTCTGTTAGAAAATAATAAGATGCTTTCCTTGGAAGAAGCAAAAAAACGCTCAAAGCTTTCAGAAAATGAGTTTAAAGTATCTCTCGGCGTGCTGAAAAGTAAGGCGTTTATTTCCCTTACTAATGGCAAACTGCTCTTGATTGCCTCGAGGGAAGAAGTAATTAAAAAAATGCCTGAAGAGCAGATGCTTGAAGCCCTTCCAATTGAGCAAGAAAAACTGCCGCCAGAACTGCTCCTTGCCCTAGATACTCTCAAGAAACGCAAAGCTATTATTGAGATAAAGCAGAAGTCAAAAATAGCTATTCACCTTACTGAATTAGGAAAACAACTCGCCGGACAAGAAATAAAAAGCGAGGTAATTGAAGAAGTTACTCCAGAAATCATCCTGTCAGGGAATAAGAATAAGAAATTCAGAAGATATGCTATTTCCTTACCGGTACCAAAAATCTATGGTGGAAAGGAACATTTCGTAAATGAAGCAATGGAATATGCTCGGCGCATCTGGCTTGACCTCGGATTCAAGGAAATGTCAGGACCACTCGTAGAAAGCACGTTCTGGACATTCGATGCTCTCTTCACTCCGCAAGATCACCCGGCAAGGGAAATGCAAGATACCTTTTTCATAAAAGAAGCACAAGCAAAGCTCCCAGATAAAAAAAGAGTAGATGCAGTACAGCAAGCACACGAATCGGGGGTGGCAGGAAGCAAAGGCTGGCAATACTCTTGGGATGCTGAGAAAGCAAGAAAAATGGTGCTACGAACGCACACCACCTCCTTATCGGCACGAATGCTCGCCCAGCTCACTGAAAAAGAGCTTCCAGGAAAATATTTTGCTATCGGTAAAGTATTTAGAAACGAGACGGTAGACTGGTCTCATGGCTTTGAATTCTACCAATTAGAAGGGATTGTTATTGATGAAAAAGCAAACTTCAGACACCTGCTAGGCTATCTGCAAGAATTCTATAAAAAAATGGGATTTACCAAAATACTGTTCGTCCCTTCGTTCTATGCCTATACTGAACCATCAGTAGAAATTCAGGCGTTTCATCCTGAAAAGAAGATATGGGTAGAATTAGGAGGAGCGGGCATGTTCAGACCTGAAGTAACTGCTCCCTTATTTGGCAAACCTATACCGGTGCTGGCGTGGGGACCTGGCTTCGATCGTATCATCATGGAGTATTACAAAATCAAAGACTTACGAGAGTTATATAGTAATAATCTTAAGATGCTGAGAGAGAAAAAGAGCTGGATAAAATAACATGGCGACATTTACCTTTACCAAAAAAGAATTAGAACAACACCTCAAACTTGCACCTGCGGTGTTAGAAAAAATCAGGCTCCTCGGTATTCCTGTTGCAGTGAAAGGAGAAGAAGTCACCATTGAAGTACTCCCTAATAGACCGGACCTCTTCTCACTGCAAGGTTTCCTCAGAGCAGTGCTCGCCTTCCTTGGAAAAGCTCCTGGCCAGACAAAATACAAAGTAACAAAGCCTGACAAAGTATCTAAAGTCATTGTTGACCCTTCAGTCAAACACATACGTCCCTATACGGTATGCGCCCGAATAACCGGCCTGAAGCTCAATGATGCAAACATCAGAACACTGATAGATATGCAGGAGAAATTGCATACTACGATAGGTAGAAACAGAAAACGTATTGCCATAGGTATCTATCCAATGGAAAAGATAACGTTCCCGATCCGGTATGAAGCAAGAAAACCGGGAGATATTATCTTCAGACCGCTTGAGGGAGATAAAGAACTATCTGCGAACGAAATTCTTAAGCTCCATCCCGCTGGTAGAACATATGCTCACTTGCTTGAAGGGTGCAAAACATATCCTCTTTTCATTGATGCTAAGAAACAAATCCTCTCCATGCCTCCTATCATCAACAGCCATGACACCGGTAAGATTACTGAGCAGACAAAAGAAGTTTTTATTGAATGTTCAGGAAATCAGTTTGCTATACTTAAAAAAACACTGAATATAATCGTTACAACACTTGCAGATATGGGCGGCAAAATACATGCGGTTGAAGTAGTGTATGAGAAAGCAGTCATCACTCCAGATCTTACTCCGGAAACAATGAAAATATCCTTGGAAAACACCAACAACCTGCTTGGTCTTGCATTGAAAGAGAAAGACCTGGAAAAGCTGCTCCCTAAAATGGGATATGACTATAAGTCAGGAAAAGTCTCTATCCCTGCCTACCGCACCGACATCTTACATGAAGTCGACATTATTGAAGACATAGCCATCGCCTATGGCTATGACAAACTACTACCTGAAGTTCCTTCGATTCCAACGATCGGTGCCGAAGATCCGCTGCACACATTCCAAAGGAAAGTTGCAGTAGTACTGCTTGGTCTCGGCCTGCTCGAGATTTCTTCCTATCATTTAATCAAGAAGGAAGAAAGTACGTCTCCTCATCCCATTGAAGTTGAGAATGCAAAAACAGAATATAAAATCCTCCGGCCAAATCTGACCATTCCAGGATTGCGCATACTGGCAGAAAACAAGGACAATGAATATCCCCAGCGCCTCTTTGAAATCGGAACAGTATTCAAACGAAATAAACAGGAAATACAGGAAGCACTCCACCTGGCGCTATTCCTAACTCCTTCAAACTTCACCACCATGAAACAGACCGTAGACTATCTGATGCGCATGCTTGGCCTTTCCTACTCTCTGCAAGAAGAAGAAACAGCATTTTGCATTCCCGGAAGAGCAGGCTCAATCATCTGCAAAGGGAAACACCTTGGATACCTCGGAGAAGCACATCCTGAAACTCTGAAAGCCTGGAACATTAAAATGCCTCTCGCCCTTGTAGAAATAAATCTTACCGAACTCTTTACCCTTATCTAGCCAAAATAGCTGCGCTCTCGCTTACTGCTGGTTACAAGAGGCTTGTGGATTTTTGTCAGCAAAGCGGCAAACTCTGGCTTCACCGCATTCCAGGAAGTAAAAACACGCCGTATCATCTCAGCTTCACTCTCCTCACGATACTCCAACTCCAATGCTAAACACGCTAAACTCAACTCGCCAAATTCATTATACAGCTTATCAATACTTGCCTTTTCCTCCATATTCATAGATTTGATAAACGACAGATAAATGCGCGGTGCATTCACTGGATTCAACAGCATATCAAAAAAGCCTAAGGAATTCACCACCTTATCCATCATGACTTTTCTAACCACTCGCAAGAAACACTCGCTCTCCTGTTCAATCTTCTCAAGCTCAAACTGCTCATTCACTGCTTTAAACTCAGGAAGCCCATATTTCTTTTCAAAAACAGCATAGGCACTCTTAATAGCAGCAAGATCCATATCTGAAACATAAACGTGCTCTTTATAAATCTTGAGCTTTAGATTGCAATGCCCGTATCCTTTACTCTTCTGCTGTCTAAGATAGAGGTATAAATGTCATGTACAATCGTACCAACAGTACCCTGGGCAACATAGAACCACGAGGTAACAGTAAGAGAGGGTATTACAATAAGCCTCCGCCGAGGATTGAACTCGGGACCTTTTCCTTACCAAGGAAACGCTCTACCACTGAGC
>CAYJQF010000025.1:0-7096 GCA_964372375.1 Candidatus Woesearchaeota archaeon | reverse complement strand
ACTCTGCTCGTATTCACATTATTGCTAGTATCGTTCGCGCCGACAAGCCAATTACTTGTCCCTTGCCCACTGCTTAAGCTGGAGACGTTTGCACCGCATGTCACGCTGGTATTCGTCACTCCATTATCAGTAGAATACCAGCACGCTTGCGCATCAGTAGAGACTGTATAATTGATTTCCGTAATAAGACGAGTATACGTCGTATTACCTGGATAGACGAGACTGATATTGGGTGGCAGCGAAACAGCAACAGCAGACGCAGTATAGTTAATACTATAATTTCCTCCTCCACTTACGTTAATTACCACGTTGCTCCCATTTAACTGGGTGAAATTGAAACAATCAGCTGCTGCACACGCAGCACCATTGCGGAACATCTGATAATTGCTTTGATTGCCAGGAATATTATAAAAAGTTATATTTGCAGTAACGTTAAGATTAGCATTCGTCTCATTGAAGTAGATTGTATTATTCAGGACTACAATTTCCTGGCTCAGATTGCTCCCCGTCGCATTGGTATAATTCAAGAAGCGAATCAGTCCTGCACTCTGATTCTCTACAACAATGCGATTGCCCAGACTGGTAAAATTATACTTGCCGATGTACTGGTCTCTCAAAAGAGTACCATTCGCTGAAAAGTTGATAATAATGAGGTTATGCACATTCACATTCGATAACGTGTTGTTCCATAGCGTATTGTTAGTGCTATTCACTGACATGTTCAAATAAAATGCATCACCAGTCACACCGTCCACTCTATTGTGTGCAATAAGATTGTTCGCAGAGACACCATCAATCATAAACGCAATGCTTGTGTTTGTCGTGCCGTTCACACGCAAAGTCGTATAGGAGATTGAATTATTGGACGAAGCGGAGATGAAGACGCCTCTAAGGTCTGTCGTGCCGTTCACACGCAAAGTATTGTTGTAAAATGTGTTATTAGGGGCGCCGAGGTCTATTGAGATGCCTCTTTGTATCCCGCCAGTACCAGCAAAAATAACGGTATTGTGGCTGAGATTATTGCGAGTACCAGCAAAAGAGACAGTGAGACCTTTATTACCACCGAGACCAGAAGAGAAAGTAATATTATTATAAAACACCTTATTGTCGTTTGCACCTGTAACAAGATTGATACCTGAAGAATCAGTTACTCCAAGCATGCGTATCGTATTAGAAGAAACGTTATTGAATACTCCACCACTTACCTCTACTCCATCAGATAACGAGCTGATAGTATAAATGGTGATATTGTTTTTATAAATGGTGTTGCCTCTGCCTAAAATGCGTATTCCATCTCCCGTTGCTCCTGTTGTTGAGTTTACAAAAATGGTATTATTGATAATGCTCATATTGTGTGCCGCAGTCGCTGAGGGGGTCCCCGAATCGATTCCTCTGCAACCGCTAGTACTACAGAGGGTGTAAATGGTATTATTCGTTATGGTTGCATTGGTGAGGAGCATGAGCAGCATACCATGGTTGGCACCTAAAGTTCCAGTGATATTAATAGTGTTATTATCAATGAAAGTAAAGTCTTGTTCAGCTCTGATACCCCATCCAGACTCGCTTCCCGTTACTCTTAGAGTGTTATTCTGAATCGTGTTATTCTTCCCACCCCGCAATGTCAGGATAATGCCCCGATTCATCGTGTACAAAGTATTGTTTGCTATGGTGGAATTGGAAACATTCACAAAGTCAAGAAAATCTGCTCCCGTATTCACTCCCGTCACATTCCAGTTAATGAAAGTAATTTTGCGGCAGCCAATGAACGTATAGTGTGCAAGAGGAGGGTTATCATACACTGTGTCATTCTGGCATGCTGAGGTTCCATTCCCTCCGAAATAGAGCACAGGTTTACCCCATAGCAACGTGTCATTGGAAACATTATTGGATGCAAAATGAGCTAAGGTTGAACCCGTAATAAAGAATCCTCCTGTGCTATTCAAAGAGTTATTGAAAATTCTATGCGAAGTACCTGAACCAATCATAATACCATCAGAGCCATTCCCATTCGTGATGATGGTGTTATTGGCAATGGTGCTGTTGATTCCACTTATGGCAATGCCTGTGTTGTTTCCATTGCTGCCATTCGTGATAATAGTATTATTATCTATGATAAGATGATTAGCTGTTCCTGTTCCACTAATACCCTGATTCGCGCTTGTGCCATTGGTATAAATCTTATTATTTACAATGAGAGTACCATTGATATGAAGAAGAATGCCTCTATTACCTGTAGTACCTGCTCTGAAGCCCATAGTTATATTATTTCCTGAAATAATGCTGATATTTTTTGCTTGAGGTTGGCTGGTATCAGTGCCAATACCGAGATTATCAGTTGTCGTAGCACGTGAATAAACAGTATTATTCACAATAGTAACATTATGTGCACTTCCACTTACCACTATTCCTGAATTACCAGTTGTACCATTCATGTAAATTGTATTATTCAAAATGGTCGTATATGCTGAAGTAGCAAGAAAGATACCTCTGATAGAACTAACACTAGCTAAAGAAGTTATAATAACACAATTTTGAATAGTTATATTTGTGAACCTGTTTGCTGCATTACCACTATTAGGAACTAAAATTATTGAAACTGCAGAAGCAGAACCAGTATAAGTTACATTAAATCCCTGACAATCAAGAATGGTATCATTTCCAGTAATCGTAAAACAGCCGGCCGTGCTGGCAACATTTCCTGTTAACGTATAGGTGACGCTATTATTATCAAGAGTCCCGCATCCACTAATATCAGGGTCAACCACATAATCAAAGTCAACGGCACCGCCGGTTGTCTTCAAGTCAAAGGTGTCCTGGCTCGCTGACAAATTAGACAAGTAGATTTTATACATGCTGTCATTGCTGATGACGCCAAAATCAGCAAGGAGCTGTGTTCCATTGTACTCATACACCTGCACGGAAGCATTTGTTGTATTGCTCTTTGCATAGATGGTAATATCCCTGCTTGCCGTCAAATTCGTCTCAAAGGTGACCCGCAGATAATGCTCAGCAGGAATCGTCGTAAAGTTATCGTCTCTGCTCTTCACAAAGTCAAACACATCTGCAATAAAAGTTCTATTCTCGTCTAAATGCAGCGCCTTGGTAATGTAGATAATCTCAAACGTCTGGTTGCTTAAATACGGGACGTTCCACTCAATATAATCAATCTTGCCATTGCCATTCAAATCATAGGCATCAAACGGCACCGTGGTCTTATTCTCCACCCAATATACCTGAATTTTAGACTCCTGGCCGACTGATATAACTTCACTAATGTTGGTAAAGGCTAAGACATCAGTATACTTCAGCTCGTCAGGTGCGGAAATAATCACCTGCTTGCCATGCGCTACTTTCTTCTCAAATGCTTTAGGACCAGGCGTAAGATACGTCAGAGAATATTTTTTTACCGTAGCATCCAGAGCAACCACAATCGCTTGAGCAAGGTCAGCCCCGACCCCTTCAGCAACCACCATATCATCACCCAGTACCACTGCTCCTTCGCTTTTAGGAGAGGTTTTAGCAACCACTGGTTCAACAGGAGCATCAATTGCCCTACCAGTAATCGCACGGAACAATGCTTTCAACCAGCGAATGAGAAGCGGATCCTTGGATAAGTGAATCTCAGCAACAACCTGGGCAGTTATGGAAGAGCCGGCAGCATCCGTCACCGAAGCAGAAACAACTTCCTCGCCCGCGTTGGTAATCTTAGTAACCGTAATATTGCTCGCTGCACCAGGCAATAAGACACTAATGTTGCGGGCAGTTTCAAGAGTGATATTCTGAGTCCACTCAACAGGCTCTCCGAGCTTAATATGCGACTTCCCTGTCTTAATTACAATATCACTTGAAGAAACAAGAATGGGGAACGAATTGCTTGCCAAGCTTTCATTGCCTGCATAAGCAGTCACTACGCCTAAGCTGCTGCCGGTAAAATTCCCAGCAGGCCTAAGAATTAGAATATCGCCTGCTATTGAACCAAGAATATGGGATGCAGAAAAGCTATAGTTTTCAGCACCAGCAAAGTACTCGCTCAATACAAGCTCAGCAGAACCATTCCGTGCAATCCTCGTCAAGGGAAGGGGTGTAAGCAATGAAATGGTTCCATTGAGAACAGTAGCATTCGTCACATTTGTAGTCGTCACATTCGACTCATTGGCAGCAGTTATGTTCGTCAGATTCGTGGGAGGGAGCGGCTCAGCCAGATTAATTGTAGCATTCGTTTCAGCAATTACTGAATTGTCATACGTTAATAGTACAGCCACTTCCGAAGCGTCAACACTTACATTGAAAACAGACAGGTCAAGTTTAATGGTAAGCGCATAATCACCTAAAAAGTCCTTTCCATACCCTTTATCAATAAGTTCATAATTCGTCGCTGCTTCCACTTGCGTGTCGGTACCCTTGAGACTAACCAGGCTATCTTTCATTTCGCTTTCATTTACTTTCACGCTGCCCTTTACCAGCTCGGCTGTCTGTCCGGGCTCCAGATTGTATAGGTACGGCTTTCCTTTCTGGGCATGACCAGTGATGATATACGCATTTTCAATGACCACTTTGCCGGTAAGGGAAGAACCGTATCCAGACTCGTACGTGCTCTTTTTCTGCTCCTTGCTCTCCTGGCCGGTTGCTTGCGCTGTTCCTTCACTGGTCGCTTGAACAGGAGCCTCCGTAGAACTAGTGCTAGTACTGCTCTCATTCGGAGCAGTTCCTGCACTTTCACTTTCATTGCTTTTCTTTTCTTCTTTCTGCACAGTTGTAGGTAAGCTAATCAGCAAGTCAAACGAGACAACAGGATGCACTACTTTAGTACCAAGAATGCCATATCCATCACCATGACCTGCAAGGGTAGAGTTTTCTGCATAGAAATCAGCAGTCGCAAGCTTCGCTTTTACCGAAACTTCTGATAAATAGAGCTCCTTAACTTGGTTTCCCAGCGTAAGCGTCACTTTCGAATTCTGGGGAATAAACTCGCCTTCACGAAGATTAAACTTTAAGGTGCCTGAAAGTTGCTCTCCCAGATGATATTCAGGGCCTATCTCAGCAGTTACCCTACCCGTAGGAGCAGTACCGTAAAAAACATGCAGCAATACTACAGCAAGAACAAAAAGACTAATAAGACCAAAAATGAGCCAGAGTTTTCTTTTTTCAGCAAAAGACTTTCCAACATACGAAGTGATAACGGAGCCATCAACACGCGTATTTTCATACAAGTATGGACCGTACAGCTTTCCACCCCTTTTGATATACTTTTTATACACCACTTTGTAGGATAACACCCTAAACTACTTCATAAAGCAACGATTTGAGAGTATTTAAGGGTTTTCATGAGGTTGCCGTCGCCAAAGAAGAGAGTTACCCTACGTAAAAAAGCGAGGCAGTTTCAGGGAAAAACGCTTACCCTGTTCTTCCGTTTCCTGAAGATTCCGCAGCTGCTGATGCATAACTTCCACCTGCTCTTCACACACATAGTCGTGCTGCCTGAATCCACCGCCAAACGTCTTGGGAATGTGCAGTAATTCATGGATTAGCACCTTGTTCTGCTCCTCCTTATTCAATTTCTCAAACTTTTCCAGGAACTCAATTGTATAGTGCGCCTTTACCCCCATTGCTTTTTGCATCAATTTACCTATCGTATGGCACCGTGCTAACGTTCTCTTCGTGCTGCTTCCTTTGCTCCGAAAGCACTTCACCCGCTCAACAGCAATATGGTGCATTCCAAGCTTAAGGACTATCTCCTCCATTCGTGCCTGCAGGTCAGGCGCAAATTCATATCTCATCTTTCTCTTTGTATCTTAGCTCTATGTAATCAAAGTATTTAAGGCTTTATTTATTAGGATCATTCTCAACTATATCCTCAAATGTGCAACCCTTCTTACTTATAGGGTATCAGAGAACATCTCATTCAGCGTATAGGTTACTTTATGCTCTTTCAAAAAAGCCATAATTTCCCTGCTGTTTTTCACAGGCACTATACTAACGCCCTCAAGCCTCTTTCCATCAAGCTTGCTCAGCAGACCTTCCGTTGTATAGATTTTCTTCCCGACTTTTTGCTTATAACCGTAGAGTTTTCTCCATAGCTTAACTTGCTTGCTCTTCGGTATGTGGGCAAACGACAAACTCAGCAAAAGATAGTGCTCGACTTTTTCAGGAATATCCTTAAATTTGCCATAAAGAAGAACCCCATCGGAAATAACACTCCTTCTCAATTTCCACTCTGCAAGCCTGCCGACTTTTAAGGAAAGTTCGCTAGTAAGGCCTTTCAATTCCCATTTCCTATGAACTTCAGACTCTTTGAATAAAGAAAGAATTCTGTTAATTTCCTGTTCTTTATGTTCAGGTGTGTCTACAAATACATCTATATCACTTTCTGTATCAAAATCTCCCCTTGCAACAGAGCCAAACAGGAGTATCCTATCAATCCGCCCGGTAAACGTATCCAACAAGAATGAGGTAAAACTCGATGCATACGCAATTAAATTGTGCCGTTTCATAGTAGATGAGTAATGATTTCCTCCAGTTCCTTAAACAGACAAATTGCTTCTTCTAATTCAGCTGCGCCGCGCTCCGCACCATAACTCAAGACTTCGCATTTATTTTCCAAAGCAGTCATTTTCTCCAAAATTTCCTTTTTGCGCTCAAAATCAGGTAACTTGTCAAATACTTTATTGCTTTTAAACCATCTATGATTTAACTGGAAACCCTCACTAACAAGATTCTTCTTGTGCAGAAAATAAGAAAGAAGCTCACTAATGCCTCGTGGTGCATGAAGTCCTATTATTCTCTGTGATTTTTCTAATCCTTCTATCTCAAGAGCCCATTTAAAAATAGCTCTTTTATGAACTTCAAATGCTTCCTTGTGCGATTCCAGTCTCATAGAGAATAGTATGTTACCAACTATATAAACTTTATGGTATCTACTAACATATGATACTTAGTGCATAAAAGACATGATACTAACTAACATAAATCAGAATCCCAATTCCGCTTTATGCCTCTCTAACGCTCTTATAACCAGCATAAAATGCTCGTCTTCATTGACTCCAAGCTCGGTAATTCCCTGTCTTATATCATCCCTATTAATTGCTGCAGCAAACTC
>CAYJQF010000024.1:0-7476 GCA_964372375.1 Candidatus Woesearchaeota archaeon | reverse complement strand
CAAACCCAGCCTCCTGCAAGATATACTCCTACCTCTCTCATTACTATCTTAGAAAAGAAAAATCTAGGAACAAAGGCAACACGAAGTAGTATCGTAGAAACGCTCTTCCAAAGAGGATACTTAGATGGAAAAAGCATTCAGGCCACTCCTCTTGGCTTGAAACTCATCGAAGCCTTAGAAAAACACTCCTCTATCATTATTGATGAAAATTTAACAAGACAATTAGAAGAACAGATGGAGACTATTGAGCAGGCAAAAGAAGGCTTTGAAGAAAAAGAAGCAGAACTAATTGACAAAGCAAAGAAAATTATTGAAGATATTAGTAAAGAGTTCAAAACAAAAGAGGAGGAGATTGGCAGGGAGCTTGCTTCAGGCTTACAGGATTTGCGAAAAGAGCAGGACATACAGAATGAACTGATGCCCTGCCCAACATGCAAGCAAGGCAAACTAAGAATCATGTTTAATAGGAGTTCAAGAAGGTATTTCGTCGCCTGTAATGCCTATCCCAACTGCAAACAGACGTACTCCCTTCCTCCCAACGCTCTCATAAAAAAAGCAGATGATAAACTCTGCCCTGCAGATAATTTCCCAAAACTATTAGCAATACGAAAAGCAAAGCGCCCCTGGGAATTCTGCTTTAATCCCAACTGCCCAATTGAAAAGCAGAAGAGAGAAGAGTGGGCGATGAAGAAAGCTCAAAGAGAAGAGTAATTATACTTAACAACAACATGAATTTCTAATATTTGTATGGGTGCTTGATAATAAATTACTTCCCCTTTCTTCCCCATGCCCGCTGGCTAGGTCTTACTTTCATATTATGACTCTTGCTTCTTAATCCCCGGCTCTTCTTGCCAGCTGAAGTCAAGCCGCGCAAAGCCCGCTTCCTATTGTTGGGATTGCAAATCCAATTAATATCCCTGTCATTCTGTATTTCAGGCTTTTGAGGATCAACCATAATCACTTCATAGAAGCCATGTTTGCCATCCTTAGCCAAAGGATATGAATTCAGGACTTCCAAGTTAGTATGATGATGTTGCGCTCGAATTTCCGCCACCCACTGATAGCTCATTTTCAATACTTTCCTGACATGCTGCTTCCTGCTCTTCCTGCCATGTTTGTGCCTGCTTCGTTGCCTGCCTCCTCGCTGTACTCTTACTCTTAAAATCACAAACCCTTTTTTAGCTTTATAGCCTAATGCCCTAGCTCTATCAAGACGCAATGGCTTTGCAACTTGCGTCACTGCATCGCTTGCGCGCCACTGAATAAGCCTGCCCTGCAATAACTCCCTTCCCGGCTTTTTCCATGCTTCGCCGATATAATGATATACTCCGTGCGCCATTGTAAGTCAAGCGAAAAATGGTTTTTAAACCTTCTTACAACAAAGGTTTTTATAGCATTCTCTCATCTAGCACGTATGGCAACAAAAAAAACATTTTATATTACCACACCCATTTACTATCCAAATGATAAGCCGCATATTGGGCATGCATACACGACCTTAGCAGGAGATATCCTCGCACGCTGGCATATGCTGTTAGGCAAAGAGGTTTTTTTCCTTACCGGTACCGATGAGCATGGCAAAAAAATCCAGCGTGCAGCAGAAAAAGCAAGAAAAAGACCACAAACGTTTGTCGATCACCTCATTCCTGAATTTAAAGAAGCCTGGAAAGCGCTCAATATCAAATACAGCAGATTTATCAGAACCACTGACAAAGACCATGAGCAGGTCGTGCAAGTCCTGCTGTCAGAAATACATAAAAAAGGAGACATCTATGAAGGATATTATGAAGGGTTCTATTGCACCGCTTGTGAAGCCTATTATACAGAAAAAGAACTCGTAGAAAATTGCTGTCCTATTCACAAAACAAAAATAGAAAAATTAAAAGAGGCATCGTATTTTTTCAGACTTTCCCAGTATCAAAAGAAACTGCTTGATTGGTACAAAAAGAATCCTGAGTTCATCCAGCCTGCTGCAAGAAAACAAGAAATCATTAATCGTGTCAAGGAAGGATTACAAGACCTCTCCATCTCCCGGACCTCATTTGACTGGGGCATTCCTTTACCCTTTGATAAAAGCCACGTGTGCTATGTCTGGTTTGATGCCTTGGCAAACTACCTTTCAGGCATAGGCTACTTGGAAAACAACACACAATTCAAGAAATACTGGCCTGCTGATGTCCATCTAGTCGGCAAAGACATCCTCTGGTTCCATGCAGTCATCTGGCCGGCAATGCTCCTTTCCCTAGATATAGAACCTCCCAAACAGGTATTTGCCCATGGCTGGTGGACCTTAGACAAAGAAAAAATCTCAAAATCCAAGGGTGCATTAATTAGTATTCCAGAACTTATTCAGATAGCAGGTGTTGATGCCGCACGCTACTTCCTCTTTCGTGCAATTCCTTTTGGTGAAGATGGGGACTTCTCTGAACGTGCACTAGTAGAGCGACACAATAACGAACTAGCAGACAAGCTAGGCAATCTCGTCAGCAGAGTCTCCGCATTAGCAGAACAGCATGGTTTAGCAAAAACAAAGCTCTTAGATTCCTCATCAGTAATAAAACGAGTTTCCACTCATTTCGAAAAGCTCGAGCTTGATAAAGCCCTAAATGAGCTATTCACTTTCATTGATCTTCTGAATGAGTACACGCAGCACAAAAAGCCATGGGAAAGCAAGGATACAAAGGTGCTCTACCAACTTTGCAATGGCATTAAAGATGCTACCATTCTGCTCTCTCCATTCATACCCGAAACAGCGGAGAAAATAGCTCATGTGTTTCATTTCGAACTAACCTGGAAGGCTTTGCAAACTCCTGTAGCAATCACAAAGGTTAAAAAAGCCCCCATCCTCTTCCAGAAGAGAGCGATGGTCAAAAAAGATACCAAAAAAGAAGGAAAAATGACAAACAATGCTGATGCAAGTACTGCCTCAGTTAACAAGCGAGTAGCAATGAACGCAAGTGAAAAAATTTCCTATGATGTGTTTAGCAAGCTCGACTTGCGTGTAGGCAAAATTCTGAAAGTGAAAGAGCACTCAAACGCTGACAAGCTCTATGTGTTAGAAGTTGACTTAGGCAATGGAGACAAGAGAACACTGGTAGCAGGCTTAAAGAACCATTATGAAAAAAAGCATTTAGAGGGTAAGAAAGCAATTTTCGTTGCCAATCTCGCTCCCGCAACCATTCGCGGTATAGAAAGTGACGGCATGATTCTTGCAGCAGTCAATGAGGACGACAGCCATGTGACTATTCTTATTCCAGACGAAGATATTGCAGTCGGAAGTAAAGTTAGATAACCGCAAACTTTTTAATGATAGAACCTCTTGAATTTAGATGAGAAACTTAACAGCAATTATTAGAAAAGGAGAGAAGCAATTTGTAGCGTTCTGCCCTGAGTTGGATGTCGTAAGCCAGGGCTATACGGTTGAAGAAGCACTTTCCAATCTCAAGGAAGCAGTATCTCTTCACATAGAAGTGATGGGCGTCCCTGAAGAAGCATCAAAAGGCGAGACCATTGTAGTAACATTTGAGGTGAAAGATAGTAGCAAAATTGCCCAGGCTTTCAGGTAAAGAAGTAATTAAAGCACCAGAAAAAGTAGGATTCGCTCAAATAAGGCAAAGGGGCAGCCATGTATTTATGATGAAACAAATCTCGGAAGGAAAAATTATAACAGTAGTGCCCATGCATAGGGAAATTGATACTGGCACTTTGTTGGAGATAATGAGGCAGGCAAAGATAAGTAGAAAAGAATTTAATACTGTAACCAGCAAAATATCTTGTCCCAGATGAGGATATTGCTGTTGGTTCTAAAGTACGGTGAAGAAGACAACGAGTAATGAGCGTATATAACCTTGTTATATTATAGTAAAGATACCTATTCTCTTCTTTTTCTTGCTAGAAACGTAATCTCCGACTAACTATGATACAGTATTTCTATCCAAACACTTTATCCCAGAGGCTCAAAGGTTCCCGGTACGAATTGTTTCCCATCAAACGCGCTGCTAAGATACGATAGGCTCGAGCCGATCTGCTCCTTGGATGCGTATGCACAATCGCATCTTTCATCACCAATGCTTCCTGCATATTCTTATCCTCAGGGACGATGCCCAAAATCGGCAACTCAAGCATATCCCGAACATTGGAGATAGGCATCTCAGACTTAGTACCACGCACTCTCGTAACGATGACTCCCTTCACTTGCTTGCCTAACTGCTCGATCACCTTGCTCGCTTTTAACGCATCAGTCACAGCAGGAATCTCAGGATTCGTTACAATAATCAGCTCATCAGCAGCTTCCATAGCAGCAATAGCTTCCTCTCCAAGCCCGGCAGCAGAATCATAGATAATATAATCCGCCATTTTCCGGAGCTTTTTGCCGACTTCCTTCAGTTTCCCATGATTCAACCGCCGTAATTCTCTGACACTCAACGAACTAGGAACAATCTTGGTACCTGATTCATGCTCATAAATAGCATCGCCAATCTTTGCCTTGCCAGCAAGCACATGATTCAAACTGATAGGTACAATGGGTGCCCCCAAATGCAAGCCCACGTTAGGTGTAGTTAAATTGGCATCCAATATAATTACATCCTTTCCAAAAGAATTTAACGCGGCTCCTAAATTAATCGCGGTTGTCGTTTTGCCAACGCCGCCCTTGCCAGAGGTAATGGTAATAAGCTTTGCCATAAAAGTAGTGAAGCCTATTTAAGGGAACTTATAAACCTTTCGAGCACAGCTGAATATTCCTTCAACTTGTCGAGGTTAATGTTAACAATTTCACCCTTATAGGTCACCTTCAAGTTGACTCCTTTCCTGAATTCAGACTCCCGTACTTTCTCAAGCTGCTCAACATCTCTGAACAGCTCATACAGCTGCAAGGTCTCACTCATCATAGCATCAGAGGCATAGAGTTTCTTTAATTGCACTAATTTAGCGCGCGGCGCATCGGGCACGGGTTTCCATTTCTTCTGCTTCTTTGCTTTCTCAACAAGCACATCCATTCCCAGCTCAATCATATGTTTCCAGCGCAACAACAGATTAATAATAACATCACACGTCTTGGTATATTTTAAACTTACATACAACAAATGGTCTGCGCTGATCTTTTCCTTAATTATGTGCTCCATCTAGCTAAAAATCACACGTGGTGAGCACACGCACGAAAGCCAAAGAAGTATATATACCTTTCTGGAACAGACAAGAGCAAAGGAAAGAGAGCAGTAATATTAACCGAACTTTAACTCAAAGGCATTAGAGAACAAACTTCCCATTCTGGTAAATAATTTTCTGCTCTCCTGATACCAAATGCGCCGTTACTTTCCTATTTTTCGTACTGACGATATCTGTATGCACAACCGACTCATTATACCCTAACGCAACCCACTCTTCCGTGCTCACTTTACTTGGATCGCTAGGATAACTATCTTTGTATGCATTTCCAAGAGCAAGATGTGTATTGCCATAGTGCCCGCCAAAATTCTCATCAAACAGCGTTTCCGCCATAAACCTCTGAATCCGGGAAAGCCGCACATCCGTCAAAGAATATTCTCCAACTTTATCTGCATTCTCTTGGGCAATCATTTCTCTCAATACGTGCTCTCCTTCTGAAGCAGTTGCCTCTACTACTCTTCCTTGTTTAAATGCCAAATACACCTCTCGTACTAAATTCCCATACCGATACAACGGCTGGTCAAATCGGATATACCCTTCCGTTTTCCGCCAGTCCGGGCTAATATACACTTCAAAACTCGGTATGTTCCTGCCAGTTCCCCCCAGCCATTTCCTCCCTTTCCCAATGCCAATCCACAAATCAACTCCCTCCGCCTCAATATGCAGTTTTTCTATCTCCAAGGCATTCAACGCATCTTTCACCCTATCCACTTCAGCAAACACTGCCTTCCATTTTTCCACCGGATTGTCCACATCTAAATAACAAGCACGAATAATCTCAGTCCAATACTCCTCCAAGCTCATCCCTGCTTCTTGCGCTGCGTCCTCAGTCCCATACAAAGCTATTGTCCAGGTAAACTTGCCCTCATTCTCTTTTGCATTCCGCCATTCCAGATACGGCTTGAATGCTTTCTGTTTTCTCATAATAGCAGCTGGAGCAATGCCCTGCAATTCCTTCTTATTCGTCTCCGCGATGATGAAAATGCTATGGTCCATTTCATCAACTCTTCCTTTCAACAATTTACTGGGAAAGAAATCAAGATGATGCTCCTGCGCTAGTTCATAAAACTGCCGTTCAGTCTCATCCGGCAGGAACTGGGTAAGGTAATGCCCGCCCGCCTGCAAAATCTTTTTTTGCAAGGCAATCAGCAGGGGTTTCGCACATTCCGGCACCTGCACTAACACAACTTCCCCTTTCTTGATTCCTTTACCGCTTCCCAAAGCACAATTGACTAACACATCTGCATACTTTTCAAGAATTTCTGGAGAAGGTTGATAGGTCATGCAGCTTTCCTTTCCTCGAAATCAGGGGCTATGTGAAATGTCCCATGCTGGTGATAATCAATGCCAGATTCTTCACTTCCAGCTTTAGCATAATAGTAACTAAAGCGAGGGTCTCCATCTCTTTCTTCTCCTAATGGGCTAGGCTGAAATTTCCTAAGAATGTCTCTGGTATCTCTACCACTTACTAAATCTAAAAGCACCTCATCCTCTAAATCTTTTCTGATTAAGAAGAGTTTTGATGGTTTTGTAGAAGTATCATCTACCACAAACTCAAAACTATAATGTTGAGTATCTGCAGCAGGATAGAACGCACAGCATTCTCCTGCAACAACTTTTGCGACTCTGATCACTTTCCCTTCACTCATCCAACGCATATAAACCACGTCATTCGACCAGTAATGCGTTCTTCCATTCATAAAATCTTGTAAATAATGCTCTATTTAAACATTTATTCACTCAGCCTCACAATTGCCTCTGCAATGTCCTTGGTCTCTTCCAATGCCTTTCTTACCTCTTCCTCTCTCTTCCCAGTCTTTTCCATTACCAGATGCACATCCTCATTGCTAATGCCTGCTTCCTTCGTTTCTTCTCTGGCACTCCCCGTAATCTGCCAGCTCTCTTGCCCTTGCATCACGATTTTCTGCACTGAAGCCGGCTCAATTACAATGTTTCTTTCAGCAGTTTCAATAATGACTCTTTCAGCTTCTAGTTCTTCCTGCTTGATGCCCATCTGCTTCATCATTGCCTTCATCTGTGCAGGATTAATGCCAGGAAACATGCTGGTGCCTATAACAAAGCATATTTATAACTTTCTAAGCAGCAACCGACCAGAATACCTTCAAGCCAAGTACAAAGAAAAGAATCAAGACGATAAACACAATCACATATGCCGGCTCAATCGCAAACTTGCTCTTATATTCAGAGTCATACCTAACTAACCCACCGATGCCTCCCGGAACACTGATGCCGGTATCTTTTGACATGCCTTTCTATTCATACACACCTATAAAAACTTATTCCTCAAGC
>CAYJQF010000023.1:0-8955 GCA_964372375.1 Candidatus Woesearchaeota archaeon | reverse complement strand
GCTCAAGGAACCTCCATCCTAAAGGATGGAGTTTTCATCAAGTTCCTTGACATAATAGGGCAAGCGCTCTTCCCTATTTGAAAAACATAACCATTCCAACTCTTATCATTACTTCAAAAGATGATTCTCTCGTTCCAATTCACTCTTTTTATAATAAAAACCTAAAAAATAATAAAAACATTAAACTAATAGTCACACAACACGGGGGCCACGCAGGTTTTTTAGGAAAAAGCAAAGAAGACAGATATTGGTCCGATCTTAAAACTCTGCAATTTATTCAACAAAATACTGCCTAGTCAAGTTAAACCCAAAACCTTTAATACCTTTATAAGACTCATTTTTTAATGTTAGATAAACTTTCAGAAGTGTTAAGGAAAACAACAGATAAGATAGCTAATGCTATATTTCTTGATAAAAACCTTGTAGATTCAATTGTAAAAGACTTGCAAAGAGCATTAATAGAAGCAGATGTAAATGTTAGATTAGTTCTTGAAATTACAAAAAAAATAAAACAAACAGCCCTAGATGAAAGAATAAAAGGCATAGAAAAAAAAGAGCACATCATCAAACTCTTGCATGATGAACTAATCCGTCTTTTAGGAGAAAAAAGAGAAATCAAACTCCAGAAAAACAACACCTTCATGCTGGTCGGCCTCTATGGTGCAGGTAAAACAACTACCATAAGCAAACTTGCTTCCTACTATGCAAAAAGAGGCGCCAAAGTCTGTACGATAGGCTTAGACGTACATCGGCCAGCAGCTCCCGAACAATTAAAGCAACTTTCTGATAAACTGAATATTCCTGCATATATCCTTCCGGAAGAGAAAGACCCGAAAAAAATATGGAAGCATTTTGAACCAGAGCTCAAAAAATATAGTTTGATTATTGTAGACACTGCTGGGCGTGATGCCCTTTCCCAGGACCTGCTCAAGGAAATCAAAGAGCTTAGCAAGCTCATCAAGCCGACAGAAACCTTCTTAGTCATGCAGGCAGATGTCGGGCAAACAGCAGAAAAACAAGCTCAAACATTCAAGGAAACATGCAATATTACAGGAGTCATTATTACCAAAATGGATTCCACGGCAAAAGCAGGCGGCGCATTAACGGCCTGCGCAGAAGTCAAAGCCCCAGTTGTTTTCCTGGGAGTCGGCGAGAAACCTTCAGACCTTGAAAGTTTTGATCCAGAAGCCTTCCTTTCCAGATTATTGGGGATGGGAGACCTAAAGGCATTAATGGAAAAGATACATTCAGTAGTTGACAAAGACAAAATAGAGGAACAACAGAAAAAACTACAAGAAGGCAAATTCACTCTCAAAGATTTACAAGTACAGTTAGAATCCATGGAGCAAGTCGGCTCATTTGACAAAATTATAGGAATGATCCCTGGCCTAGGCAAAGCAAATATTCCCCAAGAAGCTCTGGAAACCCAGCAGGCAAAAACAAAGCGCTGGAAACATGCGATTAACAGCATGACTCAGCAAGAAGTAGAGAATCCTGAAATCCTAGAAAAACAAACACAAAGAATGGCGCGCATCGCAAAAGGTTCAGGAACAAGTGTCTCAGAAATCCGTGCCCTTATTAAGCAGTACACCTTGCTCAAGAGCATGATGAAAGAATCATCCTCCCTAAAAGGCATAGAAGCAGGCAGCTTGGACCAAAAGACCATGATGAAACTCGCAAAGAAATTTGCCAAGAAGATAAAGTTCTAACTGCCCTTTAAAGAGGAAGAACAACAGGAACCTGAGGTTTTTGGATGCAGGGAGAAACGCGCAATAGTTGATATCCTTGTTGTTTTTGCAACGGAATCCATTTTTCACAAACATCCTCATGGCGTACAAGATCATCCAAAAAAGCAAGTGATTGCTCTTTAGTTCTGAGTTGTGAGGGAAAATGCATATGAAATGAATTACCGGAATCTAAAAGTATTGCTTTTGAGCTTGTCAGAGAAATGCCTAAACGCTCTGCTGTATGAACTGCCTCTTCTGGAGTGCTGCATTTAAAATCAATCATGCAGCTGTGAAGATCGCTTTCAAGCAACTCAGAACGAGGACTATATTCTGCAAGTCTTTTTTGAAAAAATGCATCACGTGAAACTCTAAGAGGTAATCTATGTGAAGAAACTCCAAGTGCTTCTAACGGCTTAAGCTCTTTATAGAGTTGATAAAGTTCCTCACTATCAACAAATCCATTACAAATAGAAAGTCCCTTACACTCTCCTATATTTAAACGAGGGATTCCATAATCGCGTGCTCTTTTAGTCAAACCTATCGGACTATTACCGCCACCGTCTCCCGGAGGAGAAAAAACAACTGCTTCGTAAAGCTCAGACTCGACACGCCCTGAAACAATCGCCTGCACGTTTGCTAAAACTTGTTGAAAAACTTTATCAGTATGAAAAAGGCCCTGCTGCTCTACGGTAAGATAAAACGGTCTTTGTTCCTTCCGCACAGAACTAACACCAAAAGAGGAAGAAGTAACCTGAGAATCTTGTTCCGATAGAGTATATCCTAACATGTCTAGTTTTCTCATAAAATGATCTTTCCGCTGCTTAGATCTGTAGCCAAAAGGAGAATCTAAAACTGCAAAGCGCAAACTAGGATAAAGCGTGCAGATGCGAATATTGTCTCTATTCTGTGGTTTCTCGCCAATATCAACAGCAATGCCAAATCCATTTTCAACAGGATATATCTGATATGTATATCGTCTCACCGTTCTCTGCCAAGTAACGTCATCAGGCATATGATAACTAGTTGCCTTATAAGAAGGAAATGCAGCAGTAAGAATACTCAAATGTTTCTGTAACTCTGCCTTAGGCAACGGTTCTTTGAGCTTGAGAGTCTGATGTCGATAAACCATTCCTCTGATTAACAAAAAGAGTATATTTAAGTATTGATGAGATGGAATTGATAAATGAAATCCTTTCTTAAAAATTCCTTAACAAGCATCCTCCTCATAGGAAATTTATTGGCAGAAACGACTCTTCCGAAATACAACTCTCTAAGCAAGGACTCTACCGAGCGGGACTACCAAACCGGTGCAGAAATAGAGCGGGTTTCACCTGCTCGCCTACCTCCAAACGTATTAGGCATGTACGTTCCCACACAGCATAAAATTTACTTAGCAAATAACCTCGGAACCAACGAGAATTATGTCTTAAAGCATGAATCAGCACATGCTTCCGGAATTAAAGATGAATTCAGGGCAGATGCGTATGCCTTAGCAAGCACAGGAACACACTTAAGGCCATTTGGTCATGCAAACGCAAATCTGAGGAGTTACGTATGAGTCTGCTTGCACAAGGCGCTGAAGCTCGTATAGAAAAACGAGGAGAAGTAGTAATAAAAGACCGCGTTACCAAGGGCTATCGCTTCCCCGCGCTTGATGAAAAGCTGAGGAAAGCAAGAACAAAAAAAGAAGCAAAACTCCTGGAAAAAGCTACAAAAATTATCTCCGTCCCAAAAATCGTAGCGCAAGAGAGGTATATTCTAACTCTGGAATTAATAAAAGGAAAGAAACTTTCTCAACATCTAGACAAAATATCAAACTATGAAACTGTCTGCAAGCTCATAGGAAACGCCATAGCAAAACTGCATGATGCAAATATCATCCATGGCGATCTTACCACTTCTAATATGATGTATCAAGATAAAAGTAATAAAAAGATGAGGTATAACAAAACGCAAAACCAATCGATAATCAATAAATCGTATAATCAGCGCATTGCAAACAATAACTCTTCAGCTCAAGTATGCTTTATTGACTTCGGCCTCGGCTTTGAATCTTCCAAACCAGAGGACAAAGCAACTGACCTGCATGTATTAAAAGAAGCTCTTGCTGCAAAGCACTTCACCATCGTAGAAAAAGCCTGGAAAGCAGTGGTACGAGGGTATAAAGTTTCAAAACATGCTTCTCTAGTTCTCAAACGCCTTGAAGCAGTAGAAAAACGAGGCAGGTACAAAGAACAATACTAACCAAGTATCGCAAGCAATTCTTCTGGCGTGTCTATAAGATAGGTAGGTTCTGCTTCTTCTAAGTGTTTCCTGCTATGCACTCCCCACGTAACCGCTACCGTTTTAACTCCTGCCTTCTTGCCTTCTAATACATCTCCCTTCGTATCCCCAATATAATAGACTTCTGCTTGCGGAAAGCGCTTTTTGACAGAAGCAATCTTCTCCACCTTGCTTATCTGTTTGTCTCCCCCCAATATTTCTTGAATACCCTCAAGCTTGAAGTGTGCTATACTGACTTCAATAGCTTCCCGGGAGTTGGAGGTAATGATAGCCAAGTGATGCTTCTTTGCAAGCTCATGTAACACCTCTTTAATGCCAGGAATAAGACTAACTTGTGCATTCGGCTTTAAAAAAGGCTTCCTCCAGTCATTAAAAAATGCAGGTAACTTATCTCGAGGCAGACCCCGCTCAACAATAGAATCATAGACATTTTTATCATACAATTCCCTAAATGCCTCGGTGCTCGTTACTGGTTGAACTCCATATTTCAGAGCGATAGCGTTTAAAGCATCTTTAACCGCTTCAAGAGAACTAACCAGAGTGCCATCATAATCAAATAGCAGTACATTCATACCTGCACGTTAAAATGAAGCCTTATAAATCTTTATAAACAATCTTCCTTCCCTACTGCTACAGCCCCGTAGTCTAGTGGTCAAGGATACAGGCCTTTGGCGCCTGTGACCCCGGTTCGAATCCGGGCGGGGCTATGCTATTCAAAACGCGGGCCTTGGCTCCCAAGGAGCTTCTTCAACAATTTGTTCGAGTTCGTGAACAATCGTTTCATCTCTATGAAAAACCTTGCCTTGAGGATCTACTCTTCCAACATCATAAGTAACCCACTTCCCTCTTTCAGCTATGAAATGTCTAGGATAGAAAACAATTTGTTCGTTCGCATAATGAAACGTGTATCCTACTTTGCCAGGAAACTCCGCACTGTTATGCAGCATTGCAAGAAGCACTAACTGTTGTTGTGGTGTTGGTTGATACATAAAGGGACCATACCTTAAGCATATGTAAGAATTCTGGTGATAGAAAATACTACTTCTTTCCTGCAACAACTTCAAACGTCCTGATTTCACACAAAGCTAAAGGATACAGCTTCTTCAGCTTCAAAGAAAGTTCCTTTTGTACTTTATTAGCCATAAGATCGCTAAAGACCTCTAAGGTTGTTCGAGTAGTCATATACGCGGTAAGAAACTCCTTAGCCATAATTCTCAACGCATGGCGTAATTTTCGGGGCACTTTCTTTCTCGTAATAAGAAAAGGCTTCACAACAACGCGGCTATCTTTGCATGTTGCCTGGAACGAGTCCTCAACATAATCGGTGCCTTTGCGGATTATTCTTCTGATATATGATCCAACAATGTAGGCGCCAACCGGATCAGCGGTTAACTCTGAGTCTCCTTTAATTTTCATAACCAACTCAAGGTTCTTGCCGCGCAAGTTACGAGTCATGTCAAGCCGAATAGTCTTGCCTGCTAAGTCAGCAGGAGACGCTGCATACAAAGCAACTTTTGCAGAAGTTAAAGGTACCCTTACTTCAAAGAATTGTTTCTGCACGTTTCGTTTTGCTTTTTGTGGTGCTGTCATATTATGTAGCTACTTTTTCCCCTATCACGATGCGTGAAAGACGAAGCGCTTTCTTAATGCCTTTGCTCTTACTGCAGGTCTTACACTTATAGATGAGCCCAATGCGTTTGGTAGTCTTCGCCTTACGCTTCCAGTCTTTGGGACCTTTTCGTGAATACCTGCCCTGATTGCCATACCCTACTCGTAAACCCCTCGCCTGTAACCGCGTGGTTGAACCCCTGGAAAGAGGATGCGTTGAAGAACGAGAGCGCTGCTTAGCTAGTGCTATCGTTTGCGTTGTATGTTTCTTGCAATACGGACAGTAGCGTCTTGTTTCTTTCGGTAAATTCATATGAGTAAGGTCAAAAATCGTGCTCCCCAAGAACCGACCAGTGTGGCCTTGGATCTCAGCTTACTCTTCACCGCACAAACGGTTTTTAAAGCTTCCGATAGAAACCTTTTTAATGCCCTCTTTCCCATGCACCGTATGACAGCACAAATAAAACCTGAATGGATAAAAACAAAGCCTCAGGAATTAGAAGCATTAGTCGTATCACTGCATAAAGAAGGTAACATGCCTGCAAAAATCGGGCTCATCTTGAGAGATAAACACGGAATACCTACAGCAAAACTACTAGGCCAGAGCATTGCACAGCTGCTCAGAGAAGCAAAGCTCTCACCAACTTCTGAGGCAACAATTGTAGAACAGAAGATTCAGAAGATCAAACTGCATTTAGCAAAACACAAGCACGATTATACCGCAAAGCGCTCTCAGACAAAGAAACAGTGGATTATCACTAAACTTAAAAACTAATACTTCATACCATCAAAAAGAGGTCTATGTTGCGTCATATCATTCCGCAGGCAGTGGAGCTGCTCAATACATTGAGTAAGACAAAGCCAATTAAAGTAATTAGTCACTTTGATGCAGATGGCATCACGTCTGCTGCAATTATTGCACGGGCACTGCAGCGCTGGAAAAAGAAATTTTCCTTGCAGATTGTCAAAAATCTCGAAGAAGCATTCATTCAAGGACTGCCTGAAAATGAAATCCTCCTGTTTGTTGACCTTGCTTCGGGCAGTCTTAACTATCTGAAAGATAAAAAAACAGAAATTTTTATCCTTGACCACCACGAAATTGTGCAGGAAATACCAAGCAATGTGACTATGATTAATCCAATACTCTCCAAGGAAGAGCCAATCTCAGGAGCAGGGATATGCTATCTCTTTGCTAAAGCAATCTCTCAACAAAACAAAGACCTCGCTAACTTGGCAGTTATAGGGATGGTGGGCGACCTGCTCGAAAAAAATTTAGGTAAAGTGTATGATGAAATTCTAAAAGATGCTGAAGTCATCGTCAGGCGCGGCCTATTACTCTACCCTGCAACACGGCCGCTCGATAAAGCCCTAGAATACTCTTCACGACCATATATCCCCGGCGTTTCAGGCTCATATAAGGGAGTAATTGAAGTACTGCAAGAAGCAGGAATACTTCAGGTAAATGGCCGGTTTAAGTCATTATACGAGCTGACTGAAGAGGAAATGGCTGCTCTGACCACTGCAGTCATGCTGCGCTGTATGCGGGAGAAAAACCAAGAAAGTATCATTGGCAACCTCTACCTTATTAAGGTATTCAATAAGCTTGAAGATGCTCGTGAGTTGTCAGCACTGTTGAATGCGTGTAGCAGGATGGATTCTCCTTCGGTCGCACTCGGCCTCTGCCTCGGCAACAAACATTGTAAAGAAATGGCGGAGCAGCTGTACATACAATATAAGCAGCATCTGGTTGCTGCCTTAAAGCATGTTGAAACCATAGAAAAAATCTCCGGTCCTCTGTATACCATTATTCACACCAAGGATAAAGTTAAAGACACCATTATAGGCACAGTTACCTCAATTCTCTCCCATTCTGCAGTCTATGAAGAAGGAACGATTGTTATTGGCCTTGCCTACAACCAGGATAAAATTAAAGTCTCCGCACGCCTCGCAGGCAGACAAGGACGCAATGTGAGAGAGGTGCTAAACCAAGTAGCGGTTCCATTAGGAGGAGAAGTGGGAGGCCATCCCAATGCCGCAGGCTGCCTGATTGCAAAAGATAAAGAGCTTGAGTTTATCGAGAAACTGCAAAAAGTACTTGAAGTTGAGGTAGTAAAAGTTTAAAAGACCCTCGTATCATACTCTTACTATGAAGAAAACAACATTTCTCAGGATAGTATGCCCGCGCTGTAGACATCAGCAAATCATCTTTGGCAAAGCATGTGTGCGGGTAAAATGCATGCAATGCAACTACCTCTTAACTAAAACCAGTGGAGGTAAGGTGCGGGTCCGCGCCCTCGTCAAGGAGGTCTTATGCTAGAAGTAAAAACAGGAGATATCGTGCTCTGCACCGTAAAGCGCATTGAAGGCACTACCGTCTTCTTTGATATTGAAAGCAATGGCGAAGGCAATATGCCTATGTCAGAAGTTGCTGCAGGCCGTATTCGTAACTTGCGGGAATATGTTGCTCCAAACAAGAAAGTCGTGTGTAAGATACTTTCCTTGGAAAAAGGACACATCCAGCTGAGCCTGCGGAGAGTGACAGCAAAAGAACGGGAACAAGCTCTAGAGAGACATAAAAAGGAGAATGTATGCAACACCGTACTAAAAACAATCGTCAAAGACCCTACAAAAGTTATAGAACAGATAAAAGAAAAGTATGAACTTGCGGACTTCTTCGATGAAGCAAGAGCAAATCCTTCTCTGTTGCAGGAATTTTTCAAGAAAGAGGAAGCTGCTAAACTTCAGAAAATGATTGCAGAAAAAGAAGAGCGCCAAAAGGCGGTAAAATCAGTTTTCATTCTAAAAACGCTTGCTCCTTCCGGTCTTGCTGACATTAAAGAGATCTTAGGCACAAATGCAGGTATAAAATATCTCGGTTCATCAAAGTTTATGATTGAAATCACTGGTAAAGACTTCAAGGAAGCACATCATAAGCTACAAGAAATTTTAAAATCTATTGAACAAAAAGCAAAAGATAAAAAGATGCAGTTTGAAGTAAAGGAAAACAAATAGCTCTCTAGAGAAAAAACCAAAAAGTTTAAATATTCTTATTATATATACTTATATAAGATGAAATCCTTGCTACACTCACCAACTCTGGAATCAGTCCTGATGGTAGAGAGAGCCATACAAAAATACAGCCAGGAATGTGGGAAATACCAGCTATGGACAAAACTTCCCAAAAAAATGATGTACCAGACTTTTCTCACCATCCTTGATTATTTAGAGCAGTCAGGAAAGATTCTGATTGACAAAGACGGCTGCATAATCTGGACATATAATCCTGAAAGAATTAGGAGATTAATAAAAGAAGGGCTATTGCCAAAATGATAAAACG
>CAYJQF010000022.1:0-10331 GCA_964372375.1 Candidatus Woesearchaeota archaeon | reverse complement strand
CTACTCCTAGTTCAGGCAGTGTACAAACGAGTACGAGCTTTACCGTGAATGTGACTGCTTCTGATGCAAGCTTACAAACACTCGTTATCAGACTGTACAATGGCAGCAACAGTTTATTACGAACCAATACTTCAACTGTTAGTCCGAACAATATTACCTATTCTGGTTTATCTGATGGCTTGTACTTCTTTAATGCAAGCATTAATGACAGTGTGGGTAATATCAATAATCTTGCAACGAGAAATGTGACTATTGATACAGCTAACCCCAGCATTAATCTTACCTATCCTCTCAATACAACCTACACCAGACTAATAACTGAGATTAATTATACGGTTTCAGATGTCAACTTACAAGCGTGCTGGTATTCTACTGATAATGGAGTGACGAATACCAGCGTGACATGTGGAGCGAATGTGACTGGATTATCAAGCAGTCAGGGAACCAATAATTGGCTTGTCGGCGCGAACGATACTAGCAATAATGTGAATACGAGCAGAGTCCAGTTCTTCGTGGATTCTCTTGCGCCTGGCGTCAGCTTTAATACTACGACGGAAACATCCGGTACAACAGTGACCAGGAGTAATATTCAGATTAATGTGACTGCTTCAGATACAAACTTCATTAATATAACTATCCGCTTGTATAATGGGACGTATAGCCTGTTGTATGCAAACAACAGCAGTGCAAGCAGCTTCTTCATTAATTATACTGGATTGAGCAATGGTCAGTACTTCTTCAATGCAAGCGCTACTGATGTGTTGAATACCATTAATTATACTGAAACAAGAAATGTGACCTTGAATGCAGATATTGTTTCTCCGGTGGTGACGATTGTTGAGCTGCAGAATGCTACCTATCTTAACACCACACTTACCTTTAATGTAAGCTTGGATGAACCAGGAAGTGCAAATTACAGTTTAGATGGAGGTATTACGAATGTTAGTATGCAGGCGAATGCCTCGAGCACTGGATTTAATGCAAGTAATGCGAGCATTGCGGCAGGAAGCTATACCTTCCGCGTGTATAGTGCAGATACGGTAGGCAATCGCAATGACACGGCATCAGTCGCATTTAGCTTCAGGCACGTCCTGCAGTATAATATCTCCTTGAATTATGGATGGAACATGCTCGGCATCCTTATTCCTGGCTTGAATGCCTCGGGCACCGATAGGAATGTGAGTGTCAGCAGGGGATGGAACATGCTCGGCTATTCGTCTGACACTGAAGTGAATCATTCTGCCTTGTTATTTACCAATAGTTCGAACGGCAGTGCAAACACTTTGACTGCTGCGGTAGAGCTAAACAAAGTGCAATATCAGCTTGCTTATCATAATGTCTCTCCTGCAAGTGTCCGCTCATTCAAGTATGCGCCTGCCGACGATACAGTGCTCCGTAGATCGAAAGCATACTGGGTGTATGCAAATGAGTCAGGCAATGTGACGTTTGTCAGCAGTGGCGGAGGATATCTGAATGCGTCTTTGCCTTGGAATAATTTGAGCTTCTCCAATGGAACAACGCAACTTAATGTAACTGATGCATTTACTGCAGGATGGGTGGGCGTGCCTGGTGATGGGCTTTCTTCGCTTATCCGGTATTGGGATTCCAGTCTGGGCTATAGAACCGTCTCAACTTCCGGCTCAGTAAGTTCATGGCAGGGCTATGTTGTCTGGGCACAACAAAATGGAACGTTGGTGATACAGAGATAATGATGCAAAAACGTATGCTTTTAGGAAGGAAACGAGCGCTTTTCTTGCTTGGAGTAGTCGCGCTTATTCTTCTTTCTTCTGGTGTATTCGCTGAATTGGATTTAAAAATTACCGGAACGTTGAATCAATTAAGTGCAGACTTCCATGCGCAGACGAATACTGCTTCACTCAATGGGTATGATGGGTATGACTTGCCTTCACCCACTGCTCCTTCCAATTATTCCCGTTTTTACTCCCGGATTTGTGCTTCGGGAACCACCTGCACGTTGGCGTTTGACTCCTGGAAAGCGTCTGATAATCCTCGTACGTTAAATTTAACCTATCAAGCAACTCCCGCACAGACGGGAACACTTGCTTTGAGCTGGAGCTATTCAGATAGTAATTACCAACTTACCTTGACTGATTATGGTGATGATTCGACGTATGCTAGCGCAGTAAGTTCAGGCATTGATCTTTCCTCTCAATCGAGCTATTCTGTTGCCGTTTCAAGCATGACTTTTCGGTACTTTACCTTAGCAGTAACGAATGTGACTTCTTCAGGAGGAACGACTACGGGGACAAGTGGTGGCGGTGGTGGGGGAGGAACCACAACTGGAACAACCGGCGGTGCTCTTACGACTGGAACGACGACAGGAGGCGCTGGAGCAGCTCCTTTCTTGCATGTACCTACTGGATTGAGCTTCTCTTCAGTGGTAGGCAGCAAGACAACACGAACGTTTGAGATTGAAAATACCGAAGACAAAGAGCTTACGTTAGAAGTGGTTGTTCTTGGGCTGGTTGGCACTATTGAGGTACCCTCTCAAATCCATTTAGCACCAAAGGAGAAGAAGACTATTACCGTGGATATTGGTGCATTGCAGAATGGCTTGCAGACAGGCACGATTGTCTTTTTCAAAGGAAATAAGCCTTTAATTGTGCCTCTTGTTTTAAATGTAAAGAGCGAGAATTTTCTTTTTGATGCGGCAGTGACGCTTTCTGAAACTGCGCGTATTGTGCATACGGGTGATTCCTTGACTGCGCAGATTGCTTTGCAGCAAGTTGGCCCTAAGCAAAAGGTCGATGTGACCGTTTTATACGTTATCAAGGACTTTAGCGGCAAGAGCTATTTAGAAGACTCGGAGACCTTCTCGGTGTATGATGCAAAGGGCCTGAGTAAGGAGTTTCCTACTAAAGGATTACCTCCTGGTAAATATATCTTGGGTCTTGAAGTCTTTTACCCGGGTGCTTTTGCAACTTCAAGCGCGCAATTTGAAGTAACTGAGAAGAAAGGCCTTGACACCTATACTTTACTCATTTTAACCGTTGCCGTACTCTTTATTGGAGGCATTGTTACTGTTATTATATCGTTACGTAGGAGGATTACGGTGCGTCGTTTACACGGCGCTCGATAAGGTTTAAATGGTATCTCATGCACATACTTCTATGCAGGTGAAAAGAGGAATTAGTGTCATACTACTTATTTGTTTTACTTTGAGTGTAACAGGAATAGTTCATGCGGAAGGCGATTTTGACCTTAATACTCTATTGTTAAAGATTGCGTTACATGAAGGAGAATCGGTCAATCGTTCGATCACCATTTCTTCTACGTCTGGCGGTGCTTTTGATTTGCAGACAATCGGCGTTGCCGGTGTTACTCTTGGTGAAACGCGCTTCTTGCTGCAGCCGGGCGAGAGCAAAAGCATTATCGTGACGTTTGACGCTTCAGCGGTAAAGCCGGGAGTCTATGCAGGCAGCATCAAAGTAAAGAGCGGACAAAAAACTTCTCTGTTGCCGGTTGTGTTTGAAATAAAGTCTAAGGATGTCTTTTTTGACTTAAATGTGGACATACCACCTCAGTATGCTACGATCTCTCCCGGACAGAAAGTAGTTGCGCAAGTTAAGATATTTGACTTAACGTCGGGAGGAACTACGCCCGGCCTTGGTCCTACTGCCGTTGATGTTGAATATTATGTCTATGATATTGAAGGCAATGTGGCAAGCTCTGAAACTAAAACTGTTGTAGTCGATAAACAGACACAACTTACCCAATCGCTGAACTTTCCCGCAGGCGCGAAAACAGGAGAGTACGTCTTTTTTGCACTGGTACGGTATAAGAGCTCCGTTGGCGTTTCAGGCCATTTGTTTACCGTTGCACCAGCTCCTCAGGAAGCGAAGAAATTCCTTTCCAATGATATTGACCTGAAGTTTTTTGCGGTTTTAGCAGTTATTATACTTTTCTTCTTTGGCATGATATTCTTTTTTGTCTATTTGCTGCATGACCGGGATAATCTCATCTTAGACTTACGAAGATATAATGGCAGCGAGCTGAAAACGCAGCGCCAGTTTCTTGCAGCTCAAGGAAAGATTGCAAAGTCCAAGGGGAAGCTCGAGCACGAGATTAAAAAGGAGATACAGCAAAAACTTTCAGCATTAAAGCAAAAGCATCGGGAACGGCTTATCACCTTCAAGAAACTACAAAAGAAGGGCAAGGTCATGGCTATGAAAACGCAGCTTGCGATGTGGAAGCGCGCAGGTTACAGCACGCTGCCTTTGGAATATAAGCTGAAGGGGCTTAGTGCAAAGGAAATGGCTTCTCTCCTCGCTTCGTGGAAACACAAATATGGGGGAGAACGAAGGGTATAAAAATCGCCCCTGGCTTAGGCCAGTGAGAAGAAGATATGGTACATACATCAAAAAAAGAAATAAAAAAAGAGTTTGATGCATTTGCTGAAAAGATTGCCCAGCTTGAAGCACTTAAGCAGGAGCTCAATTCCTTAGATACTAAAGGCTTTGAAGGCGAAGCAAATTCTATCAGAGCGCGATTGCATGATGTTGCAGCACTACCCCATATTATAAAAGAGATTGCTTCACTCCGCAAGAAGATTGAGCAGAAGCACAGTACTCCTAGACTTGAGCACCAAACTACTGAGATGCGCCGTAAGATGCACGAGCTCGAGGAATTATTAGCGCATAAGAAAGCTCTGTCGAGAAAACCTCAACTTTCTAAGGATGAAGTTACTTCAGTTAAGGAGATTCCCAAGCTGGAGTCTGAGCTTACTGCATTGCGGAGAGCATTTGAGAAACATACAACTAGTGCTAAAGTAAAAATTGATACAGGGGTAGGCATTCTCGTTGACTCAAAGTTTGATGATTTTGTTTCAGAAATTAAAGCTTCGCTGACTGAAAAACTGAGAGAGAAAGAGCTGGCGATGGATGAAAAGCTCTCTTCCGACTTAGCTGCACGTGAGAGCTTGTTTAAAGAAAAGTATAAAGAAGTGGTTGTTGGACTTCACAAGCAGTATGAAGAGCGTTTTCATGTTGAATTACGGCACCAAGTGAAGGAGCAGTTTGAAAAGGAATTGCAAAAGCGCCTGCGTGAGGAGGAGAAGCAGCTTGTTACTGCTTTGGTGCGTGAACATGTGCGTCGCTTGCATGCTGAACGCAGACGGATGGTTGCACAGCTTGAGTCCACCTATCTTGCTAAAGAAAGGCATTTACACGCCTCCGTTCTAAAACAGAAGTTGCAGGTTCAGAAGAAACTTTCCCTAGAAA
This sequence comes from Candidatus Woesearchaeota archaeon, assembly GCA_964372375.1. GTDB lineage: Archaea > Nanobdellota > Nanobdellia > Pacearchaeales > GW2011-AR1 > SICV01. The sequence continues at coordinate 5,091 of CAYJQF010000022.1, read as the reverse complement.
AAAAGCATGTTGCAGCAAGGCTGGCTGTTTTGAAACGACATGAAGAGCAGCGTACAAGAAAGAACACACAGGTACAATTTCAGTTAATTCGAGAGCGCGCACAGCTTGAAAAAGCAATGGCACGTCTTAAAGGAAAAGAGCAGCAGGCACGAGTTCATGAGCGGGCGCTGGTGCAAAAGAAAGTAGCAGAACTTTCTAGGACAAAGAAGCATTATTTCCAAGAACTACACCAACGTGTTGCTGAAACACGGCAGGAAGCAGCAACAGAGCTGGCACAACAGCGTGCTGCTTTGGAACGGGAGCATACCCGGCGCATTCTTGAACAAACACAAGCATTACAGAAGGAGCGCAAAGCATTGCATGCAAATGTTGTCAGTGTCAGATCGCATGTTGAGAAATTACGGACACGTGAAGATACTTTGAACAAACGTGCATTACAACGCAAAGCACGATTAGAGCAAGAAGAGCGACTGCTGAAGGCTCGTCTTGCTCAGGTAGCACAACATGAACGGGCGATTATCGAGCGGAGCAAACGGCGATATGAACAGAAATTAGCAAAGTATAGAAAAACTCAAGCAGACAGGTTTGCTCAGTATAGAAAACGACTTCAAGCTCAGACGGCACAGCAATTGAAGCAGAAGCTTGCTGCATTGGCAAGGCAGCAGGAGCATACGCGTGCACTGGCAGCACAGCAATTGAAGCAGAAACTTGCACAACAAGCGCATGCTCAATTGGCAGTAAAAGTCCGAGCGGTAATGGCTCGAGAGGCGCAGCAGCGTGAGAGGACAAGACTTATGCAATCAGACTTGCGTGAGCAGAAGAGCAAACTTGCCCGTGCCTTTGACAAGCTTTCTCAAGAGGAACAACGAGCGATTATTCGAGCGAAAGCAGAAGCGCAGCAGAAGCTGGAAGAGCAGGAGCACGTACACAATGAACAGTTTTCTAGGAAAGTGGCGGCAGTTAAATTGCAGTTGCATGCTGAGGTACAACAGCAGTTGCAAAAGAAGCGGGAGCAGTATGAACGCAGGCTGCAGAGCGAACTGGGGAAGAAAGAAGCGTATTTACGGCAGAAATTCCAGGAAGAGTATGAGCAGCGTGTTCAGAAAGCTCTGGCTGCGAAGGAAAAGGAGCTCGAAAAGAGAAAGGCGCAGCTTCAACGGCATGTTTTGGAGCAGGCAAAGCGGCTTTTTCACTAGCGCTTTTTGGCAGAAAATAATATCACTTTTCCAGGATAAAAAGAAATAGCCTTATACGCTCTTTTGTGTATTTTACCTTCAGCAGCACTGTCTGAATATTGTTGTACTCTCTTTTGGGCAGCACTGCCCTCTCCTGTTATCCAGCCGATATCTCAGCAAAGAAATCCTTATAAACATCCGTCGACATACGTTTTTGTGGTTTCCTCGTAATTAAAAAGATGGTGCAGAGTATGAAAAAGCAGCTTCGCTTTGAGTACGTGTTCTTCCTACTTCTTGCGCTTTCTTTGATTAGTGTTATCTTTACTCCTTTGTTGACTGGCAGGGCAGCACTATCGCTTGCTGAAAGCTATGAAACAGGCACGGCAGTTGAAGGCAGTGTCCGCTTTGTAGTACAGGGAGGGGAACTCATTCCCGCAGCAAGCTCGGTGCTGGTGCAATTGGGTAATCAGTCAGTCAGTTTGACTTTGGATACACTCCTTACTCAGAATAAGTCACAAGGCACATATTATGCTGCCGGTGTTGCGCTTCAAGGAAATGGGGAGGGATATGGCTTAGCAGGTATGAGAGAAACGCATCCTGAAGTGGCATTTCAGCTTCGTCTGACTGAAAAAGAACAGAAAGAGACTGGTTATGGGGCTGAAATAGAAAAAAAAGAAGAGATCTTACCTGTAACTGGTAATAACATTTCAGGAAGTGAAGAAGTTGTTGATGGGCTAGCAAGCAAGGAGAAGCCTTTTTCTTATTCGCTGCATAACCAATCTGTCGCGCTTGTGCCGGGAAGTGTGCATGCCGGCATTAATTCGCTTGCCGATAGTGTGCTGGCAGTGCATGAAGAGGAAGATACTATTACAGTATCTACTACGTATGCGGTACCGGAAACAGGATTTGGGGCATCCTACCATACGAATGAGCAGGATACTTTTGAGCTGAATCTCTCTGCGTTTGGTATTAAGGCAGCATCTGGTACGATGCTGGTTACACTCGCGTACCAAGAGGTTATTATTGCATCTGCGCATGCATCTGTTATAACTAAGAAGCAAAAAACATTAGCGCAGCTCAAGGCATTTGCCAATCTTACTCTCTCTCCTGGAAATATAGTCAGCCTCAATTTATCCGAATATTTTGAAGGGGCAGATTCATACGCAGTCAGCATGGGTAACCTTAGTTCTGCTCCTGCTGAGCTGCTTGTTCTCAAAGGGGAAGAACTGCAAGTAGGGAACATCAGCGTGTCGGTTACTGCTTTCCAAGGTGCAGAGAATCTGTCTGCTGCTTTTACCGTATCTGTAGATTCGAATGTGCAGATACATACAGCACGGGCGCCGATACGCCTTGGACAGCCGGTGAAATGGACAAAGAATATTTCCTTGCTTGCCCCTGAGAATCTTACTCTTGCATTGCCAGCTGAAGCGAGCAATGTGAGCGTGAAGAGCATTGATGAAAACCGGCATGAAACGTCTCTGGAGGTTAGGCATGAAAATGAGGCAACGTTGGTCACGGGCAATATTATTTTGAGTGGTAGTTCATCTGCTCACGCTCCTCGTATTTGGAAGTATCTGCAGAGCATGATAACAGGAAAGGCAGTTGACACTTCTGTGGGCAATATTTCACTTCTTTTAACCAGCAATGCGACCGAGTATGTAGTTGAGTATTACACGCCTGCTCCTGAGAGTACTGAAGAGCAGCTTGCTTCAGGCAAACGTGTTACTATCTCAGCTCCTGACGAATTGAATTATACTGAAGTGCTTGCATACACTACCTTACCCAATACTATTCCTCTTATCAGTAAGCAGCGTATTGCAGTGAAATGGGTAACGAATAATTCATTCGTTGCTTTTAATGTATCTGATACTGATAATGACAGCAAGATTGATTACATTGAATGGACTGTTCCCCATTTAAGCAACCAGACGTTTGAGATTATTTACATTACCAAGGCGCTGCATTTAGACGAGAATAGAACCTTTATTGCAGATGTGTATGATTTTGTGAAGAGCAGAGACGATAACTTTACGACGATTCCTGCTGAGCATTATCTGCGGGTCACCTTTGAGACGAATTTGACGGCAAGCAGGGATATTACCATCTATGCAAAGAGCACTACTAATGCGTCCGTGCAGGTGTATGAATATAATCAGTCTACTGTGCTTGCTGATTTTGGTACAATTAGTGAAGATAGAAAGTATCAGATTTTCTTATTGAATTTATCAGGCAGCCAGGACACCTTTGACTTACGCATTGTCAATGGCAGTGTTGACTTTGATTATGTGGTTGACCCTGATGTACCTCCCAATATCAGTTTTGTTTCTCCCACGCCAGCGAACGGTTCAAGTCAGACATCAACTTCAATTTTCGTGAATGTAAGCAGTACTGATGATTCACCTGCGCATTATGTCTTTACTGATCTTGATAGAACAGTGACTTTGTGGATGCGCATGGATGACTTGAATGCTTCCAATGGCTTGGTTGATTTGAGCAGTTATAGCCAAAACGGCAGTGCTGCTGCTGGAGCATCAATTTGTTCAGGCAGCATAACTTCCACTTGTGGAGACATTGTTGCGCAGGGTATTTGCGATGACACTGGAGGACAATGTAGTTGGGACGGCAGCACTTGTATTGCTGGTTCTGGATTAAGTTCTTGCTCTTCAATAGGAATTAATTCATGCTCTTCAGTAGCAAGCTGTTCAGTGGATAGCAGCGGACCTTCTCAAGGTACCGGCTATTTTGGAAACGCCCTTGCTTTTGACGGTGGCAATGATTATATTAATATGAATTCGTATAGTCCACGAGTGAAATCTGTTTCTGTATGGGTTTATTACAATAATTCATCTGGAACTCTTGATGGGCCTGCTGTTGTTGCAGGCGACGATGTTTGGAACAGCAATAATTGGAACTGGAGCATCTTCTTTTTGTCGAATGGGCTTGTTAATTTTAGAACGGTTCCTGGTGACAATGGTCAGATTACAGAAGCTATACCTTTGCAGACGTGGACGCATTATGTCTTACTAAGAAATCAAAGTGATAGATTTATAGTTTATAAAAATGGAGCAGTTTTAGGCAATGTAAGCGGTGCTGGAGAAGGTGGTGGCGTTCTTCGCATTGCGAAAGCAGGTGGTACCTATCTGAAAGGCTCAATTGATGATATTCTTCTTTTCAACAGGACGTTAAGTGGCGAAGAGATTAAATCATTATACAATGCCAGTGCTAACCAATACCGTACTAACTTTACTTCTTTAAGCAGTAGTCAACATAACGTTACTGCATATGCGGTTGATTCTTTTGCTAATAAAAACCAGACTGATCGGCGGACGATTTCCATTAGTACTGATACTATTCCTCCGAATGTGAACCTCTTAGCTCCAGCAAATAATACAGTGATTACTGCAGTTTCTTTGACCAATGTCAGTTTCAATGCGACGTTCACTGATACGTTTGGATTAGCCAATAGCACGCTCTATCTCTGGAATGAGACCAATAGCCTGGTCAATACGACTGTGACTGCAATTACGAGCACTGCAAACAGCACAAACTTAACCGTGCAATTGCCGTATGAGAATCGGTTCTACTGGAACTATAGAGCCGGAGATGGTTCCAGTAACTATGCCTTCAATAATACGAATTATACTATTTTGTATGATGCAACGAATCCCACAACTGCCTTTGGCGTCTTGACGGAAACATCGGGAGCGGTAGTAAATAGAAATAATATTACCATCAATGTGACAGGCGTTGACCAGCATCTTGCTAACATTAGTATACGTCTGTATAACCGCAGCTTTGCCTTGATTGCCAACAACAGCTCCACGAGTTCGCCTTTCCTAGTAAATTATAGCAACTTAGCTGATGGCTTGTACTTCTTTAATGCGACTACTACCGACCAGGCAAATAATGTGAATGC
>CAYJQF010000021.1:0-11146 GCA_964372375.1 Candidatus Woesearchaeota archaeon | reverse complement strand
GGCTTTGATGATTGCAGTGTTTGAGTTTTTTTTGAGAAGATGTTGTGGAACATTGTTAGTTTGATGCTTTTTTATCAAACAATATTTTAAACAGCACCTCCTTTGCAGGTATTAAATGATTATTAATAATATGGTTCTCTAATTCTCCCCATAAGTCTTCTAACAAATCTTTTATTTTATCTTTTTTTGTTTTTTTGCATCTATTTATTTTCTTTATCCATAGTTCAAATCCATTAACAAAATAACTAATTTCTAAAAGATGAAAAGTGAGTTCATCCGCTTGTTTCTCAGAGATTCCTGCTTCTTTTAGTTTTTCTGCAAGTCTTTCAAATTTTAACAGTTTTTTACGATATAACTTAGAATTATATTTTTTTGGTATAGTCATGTTTTTAGATTAGCTTCAAGCCGAATTTCTTCAACCTTTTAAAATGCTTTTTGTTGTTAGTTAGGAGTTCCATGTTATTTTGTATGCAGATTGAAGCGATAAATATGTCTCTTATCTCTATCAGATCTCCCGTTTCTTTGAGGCGCCTTCGTATCTCTCCTGCTTTTACGGCTGCATTTTCATCGAGGTTTTGTTTTTTTAGTCCCTGAATAAGATTTTCAATATTTTGCTGCTTTGCATTTCTTTCTGACCAGATTTCGAAGATGTTGATTGCTGTTGTGTGCCATTCTGCTTCTGTTTCTTTAATGAAGTTACTGACTTTTTCATTTCCTAGAACGAGTTCAATTAGAGCATCTGAGTCTATGCATATCTGTCTGACCAATTTTTCCACTCCTTTCCTAGTTCTTTTAAGGCGTTTTTGTTAATGCCTCCCCTGCCTGCACAGGCGAGGATTGCTTCCTTGTTTGATTTTTCTTTTTTCTCTATTAAACCTTCAATTACAATGGTGAAGCTTTTTTCTCCTTTCATGACTTTCAGTTTGTCATAGGTGTCGTTTGCGACGTTGATAAGTTTTGACATATATGTATACATATACGTATATTATTTAAATGCTTCGTTTTTATGTGAAGTCCTTGAGTGTCTTTGGCCGATTCTTTATTTCCTCTTTAATTAAGGAAATTGTTTTGTGCATCTTTTTTTCTCTGGCTGTGGAGACATAGTGATGTGCGACGTCTCTGGTGTCTTGGGTGATAAGGATGATGAGCTTGCCAGGGGAGAGTCGGGCTGTTCTGCCTGTTCTCTGGATTTTTCTTATTGCAGATGGAACTGGTTCATAGAAAATAACTGCATTCACCTCTGGAATGTCTAATCCTTCTTCGCCTACACTGGTTGCAATCAAAACATTTATTTCACCTGTTTTGAACTGCTCTATGATTGCCCTTTGCTCTTTCTGAGAGAGGCCAAGATTTTTCTTTTTTGCCTGGCCTATGAAAAGAGAGGGGCGGATTTCAGGTATTTTTTTTAATCTCGAGAGAATAACCTGTGCAGTATCTCTAAATTGGGTGAAAATCATTATTTTTGCTTTTTTATTTTCTTTGAATTCTTGTTCTACTAGGACAGCAAGCTCTTCGATTTTCGGATGTTCAATTTGGTTGTCTAATAGGCTTTTGAGGGAGAGAAGAGCTGCTTGGAATTCTGAACTATTAACGAGTGTTTGCACGCCTTTTGTTTTTTTTTCTTGTGCCTGCTGAACGAGGCCTTGCAGATAATCATTAAGCCCTGAAAGAGTTTGTGTTTCTAATAACTCTAAGGCATGAGAGATTTTAATTGCTTGGGCAGTAAGAGACATGCCATAAAACTTGCTTGGATGAGATTGCAGAGCAAGACGGGTTTGCAGTTTGAGCAGAGTGATTTTATTTACCGGACCAAAAAGAAGATTTCCTGCCTTTAACTGCTCGACTTTTTGATCAAAGATTCTTCTGAGAAGAACATGGATTTCGATGAACTCTTTAGGAAAAGGCACTTCTACCTTATTGAATTCCAACTCTTCTACATATGGTTTGACGTCTTCGGAATCTCTATTACGGAGCTCAATGTTTTCTATATTGAGATGTTCGCAGATTTTTCTGACAATTTCTATATCTGAGCCTGGGCTTGCAGTCAGGCCCAGAATAAGGGAATGAGTTGCCTGTTCTTTGTATTTTCTAACAATTTTAGTGTAATCATAGTTTTTCAGGCAGCGATGCGCTTCGTCAAATATTATAAGAGAGATTTCTTTTAAGTCATAAAGATAGCTTTCCAAGTCATTGGCAATGCATTGAGGAGTTGAGAAGATAATTTCTGCTGTTCTCCAGATCTCCTTCCTTTTATTTGCAGGAACTTCTCCTGTGAAAAGCTGAAGGTCTGCAAATAATTCCGGCAGATGCTTTGTAAAGTAATTGAAATGCTGCTCAACCAAAGGCTTTGTTGGAGCAAGGAAGAGAATCTTTGATATAGGATATTGCTTTAAGCGATGAACCGCCAGAGCCAATGCTATAAGAGTTTTTCCAAGGCCAGTAGGCAAGACAACTAAGGTGTTATGCTCCTTTGCCGTTTCGATAATCCTTGCTTGATACTCGCGAGGATTTAAAGGTATCATGTTTGTTTGGGACAGCGCCGGTGTTTAAATCTATCTACAATACTAACCCATAGATGAAGAAGATAAGGGTACTAACTGCGAGTGCTGCATAGAGGGGACGTGAGCCGAAGAAGATTTGTGCCCCGTCAAGTTTGCTTATGGGGAGCATGTTTGAGAAAGCGTAGAATGCGGCAATTTTTGAGAGGTATTCCAAGCCAGGGAAGTAGCTTACAAATGATACTACCAAAACAGCAACGATGCCTCCTGCGCCTATGAGTGCATTGTGCCAGTCAGTCATTTCTGTATAACTATAGAATCCAAAACGCCGCGCCGCCCGATGTTTTAGAGCAGTTGTTTCATAGGTTAAGACCGCGAGAAATTTGATAACACCTAGACTGAAAACAGTAAAGAAGAGGGGCAAGATAATACCTATAGGGATTGGTTTAGGTAAGTAATAATGGGATTTGAAGCCATAGCGTCGAAATTTCCAGAGCTCGTGTTCAACATCAGCATCAAGCATAAAGGCCATTATCTTCTTTCCAAGCACTGCAAAGACAAGGATTATGGCTGAGAAGAGCAGCGCTTCCAAGAATCCCTGCAGACCAGAAGTCTGCATGAGGGGGAAACCGGCAACTAACGTCATTACTACCAATGCGGCTCCAATTTGCGCCAGCTCGGAAGATTTCATAGCTTCTTCAGACAAACGATTTATATAAAGATTGTGACTCTTTACAATACAGGTACCGTTGAGATATATACGTTACAAAAACACAAAGTATAAATACTGAAAAAAGCAGGAGTGAGTATGTTGCGTATAAAAAAGATTAGTGAAGTTATTGGAAAACAGGTGTATACTTCAGAAGGAGATTATTTTGGCCAGATTGAGGAAGTTACTTTGGTGGACAATAAGATTGAAGGATGGAGGATCCGTGTTGGCTCCGGCTTAGCAGGAAGCCTGGGAGGAGCACGAGGAGTTATTATTCCTCATCAATTTGTAAAAGCGATTGGAGATGTATTTATCATTACTAAAGCTTCACTGCCTGTGTCGACCGAAATGAGTATGGCACCGGAAACCAGTGCTTCTGGCAGCGAAGAGTTAGTGTAAGCCTGCTTGCTCCTTTTTACAAGAATATTTAAATACCGTGCCCTCTTAGGTGTGCCATGGTTACCGGTCTAGAGACAGTATTTGGGAGCGCATTGGGACAGACGGTTCTTGTTTTTATTCTTGTATTTACTTTAGTTTTTGCAGTTCTTCAAAAGTCGAAAATACTTGGTGAGGGGAGAAAACAGACTGATGCGCTTATTGCTTTGGCAATCGGGCTGTTGGTCATTTCAGTTGGTTATGCGATGGACATTATCACTAAGCTGGTGCCTTTTTTAGCAGTTAGCCTTGTTGTTATCTTAGTGTTTTTGCTCTTGCTTGGTTTTTTCTACAAAGGCGAGTTTGAAGCACATAAGGGTGTTAAGATAGCAGCAGGCATTATCTCTTTACTTGCGGTGATTATTGCGGTTCTCTATGTTACCGGAGCGTGGGATCATATTTATGATCTTGTATTGGACGATACTTCCTCTCTTGTTGGGAATATCGTACTTCTGGTTATTGTTGTTGTTGTTATTGCAGTTGCGTTAGGATTTAGCGGCAGCGATAAGAAGAAAGAATAAAATGGGCTGGAAAGATTGGAGCTATTTGGTCAGAGGATTGTTATTGGGCTTTGTTATTGGCTTGATTTGGCTCCTTCTTTCAGTTGTTGTTGATGGATTTAAGTCTTCGTCAGTTAAAATGTATTTTGGTTTTTTGCTGGTTTCAATACTTATTTTTTGCTTTACCTATATTGTAGCCGGATTGTTATAAAAAAATAATTTTGCATATTCTGTGAAGGGTGCTATTATTGGTGCCTTTTTCTATATCATAACTTCTGTTGTTTTCTGGTTTGCAGAAGTTTTCAGATGCAGGTTAAAATATGGTGACGATATAGAAATGTGCGGATTAGTTACGGGATTTGCAATTGGAATTTTTTGGATAGCTATTCCAATATGTACTTTCTTTGGTTGGATTAAAGATAGAAATAGGAAGTAAATTCTTGAGAAATAAAGAAAGATATTTAAAGAGTCTGAGAGTTGAAAAGGTATGGTAGTCGATATTGGAACCCTGCTCTCCCAATGGGAAGCTGCAGGAGTGTATGATTTTCTCTTGCCGTTTTTGCTTATTTTTGCAGTAGTCTTTGGCATTCTTACTACTACTAATATTCTTGGCAACAACAAAGGCATCCACGTTATCATTGCGTTTGTGATAGGATTATTGGCATTGCGTCTTACTTTTGTCTCACGCTTTTTTGCAGAGGTATTCCCACGATTAGGAGTCGGATTGGCTGTTATTTTGGTGCTGGTTATCCTCATTGGCTTATTTGTTCCTGAAGATGAACGAAGATACTGGTTGTGGGGACTTGGAGCAATTGCCTTTATTATTGCAATTGTGGTAATCTCGAAGTCCTTTGAACAATATGGATGGTTTAGCTCGGGATATTATGGCGATTATGTTGGCTGGATTGTCGGAGGAGTGTTGGTTATTGGCTTAATCATTGCTGTTGCAGCGAGCGGTAGCAAAAGGGATGGAAAAGATACTAAAGTAGCCGTGTTGAATCCATGGAGAAGTTAGGCAGATGGCGGTTGATGTTTCTTCTTTTCAGTATTTTCTGCCTCTTCTAAGCTTTTTAGTCGTTTTTGTAGTTACTTTTGTGGTATTGGCTAAGGTTAACTTATTTGAGGGACCATGGGTGCACGCATTCGTTTCCTTCTTAGTGGCGACTATTTTCGTTTCAGTTGCAGATGCACGGAGTTATGTCCAGAATGTAACGCCTTGGTTTGCGGTGCTCTTGGTGTGCCTCTTCTTTATGGTCCTTTTGTTTGGGCTTGTAGGAAAGCCCCTTGATTTCATGCAAAAAGGAGTAGGAGTCGTCTTTGTTATCGTATTATTTATAGTATTCTTAATAGCAGCGCTTGTTGTTTTCTCTTCGCAGCTTGGGCCGTACTTACCTGGAAGTGAGACCTATGGCTCCGGTAATCCAAACGTGACGAATTTTACTGATTGGCTGTATTCACCACGCGTAGGCGGTGCTGTGCTCTTGCTGCTGGTATCTGCTCTTGTCAGCTGGGTGCTTGTAAAGGCGAAATAAGCAACTTTATTAATTGATTTTTTCTATAGCTACTCTGCATAAGCCAGAAAGGAGCAAAGAAATTACTACTATTAAACCATATATTAAAAATCTAACTGGCAGTGTATTACTTATTTTATCAATTTAGTTATTGGTCTTCAGGATTCTTTCTTTTTACGTGTTCTGCTGTAGGCAGTGATGAATCTGTCTGTGTGTGAGATGCAGGAAGACTCGACGCAGCTGCTTTAAATGATTTTTGTGTTTCCATCAACTCATGCTTGATATCTTCGATGTTAGTCATGTAGTCTCCTACCTTTTGAAGGATAGAGAGCTGCAGCCTATCAAGGACTTTCTCAATGCGTTTAAGACGCTCGTCAAGATATTCCACCTTTGATTCTATCGTCGTTCTAAAGTCAATTATCTTCTCAAGCTGGTTTCTAATTGCAGAGAGCTTTTCTCCGACAACTTGTTCGGCAATCTCTGCAATAGTATCCGTGCTTACTGCTGAAGCATATTGGTCTTCAGGGTAGTAGCCAGGCTGGCTTTGTTGTGCTTGTGGATTAGCCTGTGTAAATTGAGAGTAATAGTCTGGTTGGTTTGCAGTCATGACTGAAGGCTCCATACCTTGTACTTCTTGAGTCATTGCCTGTCCTAGCGGTGGAGCTGTCGCTTGCTCTTGGTCGGAGACCGCTTCTTTGATTTTTGCCTGTGCAAGTGCTGCTGCAATATCTCGGGCATCGTGCCCTTTTTTTTGGAGGAGTTGTGTTATTTCTTCATCCTTTTTTCCTTCTCCGCGCAGATTTTGTACCTCTTCTGTTAGTCCCATATCTTTGTATAGTTGTTGAGTTTAAATTCCTATCCTTTTCTCAGTATTTCTAATTGCCGTTGGAGCATAAAGAGTTCTTCTTTTCGTGCAGTATTGTTGAGTTGTTCGGAGAAACGCTCCAACAATTCTTTCGTACGCGCTGTTATTTCTTTAAGCGAAGCAAGAGATTTTTTTATTTCTTGCAGCTCCTTAAATGTTTTATCCCGTTCATTTATCAGGCTTTTGCCAATGAGCAGTACACGCTCTTTAAGCAAACGCTGCCGCTCTTCTAGATCCCGAATGCGCGTATTTATTTCAGAGGCTGCATCAGCACTCTGGTATTCATCCATATTTTTTAAACGGAGCAGGGGTTTAAATATGCTTGGCATAGAAACGTATTTAATTGTTGAATGCGGGATAGAAAGAGAGGAATTGATATGCTTTTTAAAGATGGTGCTCCCTTGTATGCTACCGAGATAGAGCGCAAGCAAGGAGAAGTTGTTTTATATGTGAATTATTTGAAAGCACCTCTTGTTCCTTCTTTGGCTGACAGCTCACGAGTAATGGAGCAGACTATTGATGCTCTGGCACAGAATCCAGGTGTTTCTAGGATTGTTTTTGTACAACAGCGGAATTACCATTATCCAAGTGAGCAAGTGTTGTTCTTGTCTGAAATTGCCGCGCTTTATACCTTCTTAACAAAGCAGGAAGCACTGCTTTCTGTACAGAAGCTTGCCTTGTTTGGGAATGTCTCAGAAGTGCACGCAGATATCTCGTATATCTTAGGACTTTTAAGGCAGGACCCGCTCAAATGCAGCTTAGAGCTAAAACGGAGGATTAGAAAATTGCGTGAGCAGCTTGATGCGGGCGCGGCGTTTGCAGTCTCTGGTTTAACGGGCTACATCCGTCTCCTTGAGCATGTGCAGGCACTCGTTGAGAACACGAAGCTTATCAAACTTTTTAAAAGCATGTCCGACTTTTCTGGTACTAGTAGAGAGGCGTACAAGGCGGTATTTAGACCTGATATCTTGCCCAATTTTACTTTTACGAGGCTTGTAGCACAGCTTCCTACAGATGCTGAGCTCATTGATCAGTATACTCTCGAAGGCGACATGGAAACAGTCACCGTTACGATTCTTAAGAGAAAAGATGATTCAAAGTATCGGTATCATATTATGCCTCCTGAATATTCTTTGTCAGAAGAGCATCATTTATTGCTTAGTCTTGCTCGGACAGTTTTAATGGAGCATCGGCCCAAGGCAGAAGAATTTACTGATCCTGAAAAGACACGCACGGTATTTTTTAATGTGGCGCGGGATTTATTATCTGAATTGGCAAAAAATAAAGGGCTCGGTTTAACGTATCGGGAGCTGGTCAAACTGAGCCATATTCTTGTCAGGCACACTATCGGGTTTGGCTTACTTGAAGTATTATTACTTGATAGCAAGCTGCAAGATATCGTGTTAAATGCCCCTATTGCACAAAATCCCATCTTTATTAGGCATGAGAAGTATGATGAATGTGTTACAAACATTATACCCAGCTATGAAGATGCTGATTCGTGGGCTTCTAAACTCCGTTTGCAGTCCGGAAGGCCTCTTGATGAAGCAAACCCCATTCTTGATACTGATCTTGTTTTTGGAACTACCCGGGCGAGAGTTGCCGCGATTACAGAACCCTTGTCACCTGCCGGACTGGCATATGCATTACGAAGACATAGAGATCAACCGTGGACATTACCTTTGTTTATTCAGAATAAAATGTTGAATACTTTTGCTGCTGGCTTGCTTAGTTTTTTAATCGACGGCTCTCGAACCATACTTGTTGCAGGAACGAGGAGCTCTGGCAAGACTTCTTTATTAGGCAGCCTCATGCTCGAAATTATGCCTAAATTTAGAACTATCGTAGTTGAGGATACTTTGGAATTGCCCGTGGATGCATTGCGGGAAATCGGCTATGACATTTTACGCATGAAAGTGCGTTCAGCGCTCGTTTCAGGCAGCACTGAAGTTGAAGCTGCTGAAGGCATCAGGACTAGCTTGCGGTTGGGCGACTCTGCTTTGATTATTGGAGAAGTACGGAGCAGCGAAGCTAAAGCATTGTATGAGGCAATGCGTGTTGGTGCGTTGGCAAATGTTGTAGCAGGTACGATTCATGGCGACTCGCCCTATGGTGTTTTTGATAGAGTGGTAAACGATCTTAACGTTCCTGCAACCAGTTTTAAGGCAACTGATATTATCGTTGTGACAAATCCGGTGAAAACCTCTGATAGTCTGCATTCAGTTAAGCGCATTATGCAAGTAACTGAAGTAAGGAAGCACTGGACGAGTGATCCGGCGGAGGAGGGAGGATTTGTTGATTTGTTGCGCTATAATGTAGAACGTGATGAATTGGAGCCGACACCTGAACTTTTGAACGGCGATTCAGAAGTTATCAAGAGTATTGCTGCTTCGGTTAAAGGATGGGCAGGTAATTGGGATGCCGTATATGATAATATTATTTTGCGCGGGATGATTAAACAGGAATTGGTGTATGCGGCGGAAAAGCTAAAGAAGCCTTCTTTGTTAGAAGCAGCGTTCAATGCTCTTGTCAGCCAGGCATTTCATCGCATCAGTGATGAGGTGCGGGAAGAACGCGGACTACCGTTATCAGAGTTTGTCTTTCCGTTATGGAAGCAGTGGCTGTACGAACGTGCGCAGAGTTTTAGTTAAATCTGGGCAAGGACCAGATACGCAAGTACTGAAAGGATGCCCACGGACAGTAGCGCCGTTATGAGATAGAGTGCTAAACCAAGGCGCAGATTTTTTGCAAGATCGTACTTTTCTTTAAGCTTATCTTGTCCTGAGTCAACAGTAACTAGAGCAGTAGTAAGAATAAAAATAATTTCAATAATATATATTCCAATAGTTGCTTGGAGAAAATAGGGAGGCACCATTTTGGATACATCGAAGATGTTGGTTATTTGGCCGATAGATGCGAGATTACCTAAGGAATCTGTGTTACCTGCAGTGACTTGGCTCTGTAATATCTGAAGTTTGTTTAAGATAGTGGTAATCATAACTGCAAGGCCGACAACTACACCAGAGAGCAAGGGGGCAAGGAACGTCATGTTGGATTTCATGTCTGAGACAATCTCCGCTAATAAGTCTCTAAGACGCTGGTTAATTTTCTGGATATTCTTAACGTATTCAGAGATGGACATGAGAGACCTGGCTGCAACGGCAAGACCTTTTTTTACTGATTCAACAAGGATGCGCATTGACGTTGCAATGAGCGGGGAAGGATACCAGAGAATTGCTCCCCGTTTTCTGTCAAAGAGCGCCCTTTCTAATGACATGCCTGCTTCCTGGATATTTTGGTTTACTAATGAGAAGAAGCTTTGTGTATCTTGGCCCTGTGTTGATTCAGCGACTTTTGCAAATGCAATTTCTGCGGGAATACCATCACCAAGCCGATTGCCTAACTGAAACAGGGAGTTGGTGAATTCTTCCTCAAGGCGTTTTGTTTTTTCTCTTGCTGCAATGATGCTTTTTGTCTTTTGTGTATACGCAATCGCAAAAAAGGCGCCTACTGATAGGGGAATGAAGAGACTGAGCAGCACTCCGAGAGGGCCGAAGGGACCGATTAGACCATTTGGACCTTGCTTAAAGTCAAGGAGTTTGATATCTTCTAAGAATGAGAAGCCAAAATCTTTGAACGTGTAGTCTGATTGAAGGCCCAGGGAATGTGCAAAGGAAAGCTGGAGTATGAATGGGAGGAGACCTATGATTAGTAAAGGTATAGCAACCAGTGTGGCAGCGATCCAGGGTTTTTTTGAAGTAAATGAAGCATATTCCGGATTGAGTTCAAGCACTGAAGATTCGCCATAGCCGCCTGGGCGCTTAAGCAGAATTTGGGAAGTTAAGTAGAATACGAAGAGAGGAATTAGAATATTAAAAAGTAAGAATACATGATACCATTGGAAGAGGCCGCCGAGTAGGGCAGAAGCTAGCGGGAGAAGGGCAAGACCGAGAGTTGGCAGGATAATGCCCAGCATGTACACATTTGTCAGAGGAGAGCGAATTTCTCTACTATATTTCAGCATCTTTTCATAGACGCCATCGAGGATAACTTGGAGTGCTTTTTCAAGGATTTCAACTCTCCTAGATTCAATAGGTTCGTAAAGACTTGATTCAATTAGATGAACTGATTCAACAAATTCAGGAGCATACTCTCTCCAGTTTTCAAGGTAAATGTCTAGGGATTGTTTTATTGTTGCATATTTTGAGATTTCAACGTCGTAAAAGATCTTCTTAAAATCAAGAGCAAGGGGGCCTTCTAAATGCTCAGAAGCAAAGGCGATTGCACGCTCTAAATTTGAAGTGTGTTTCATGTACACTACTATGTAGAGAATTGCAGGCACCATTTGCGCAGAAGCTTTAAGCTTCCAGGCATTTGCAAGGCGTTCTGGCAATGTATAGGTGTAGTAGAAGAGAGACATGCCTGCGAGCAGGCCTAAGAGTGCAAAGAGGAAGGGGAAACTATCATTAATAAAATACATAGCAACTGCAATAAGCATCGTAATCATGAAGGAGCCAATAAGGGAGGCAAGTGCAAGTGTCAATGCTTGTGACGCGGTTACTGCAACATGTGCTTCTCTAAGCTGTTTTTCTGCTTTGAGCCTATCCTTTTCCGCTACTTGCAAGGTA
>CAYJQF010000020.1:0-11375 GCA_964372375.1 Candidatus Woesearchaeota archaeon | reverse complement strand
TCATAAACTGTCCTGCAAAAAGAGCAATAATAGTGTCCTCGCGGATTACTAAGACCACTCGTAGTAACAAAAACTAATTCTAAAGGCTTCCCATCATAATGACAGATACCCCTCGGTAAATTGCCAATCAATATATCACCACCAGAAACTTTAATTAGAGATTCCTTCGGTTCGAAAAGTTCCAGCAGACTCTTAGCTAACGACTCTAATCCCATTATTCCTCTTCATCCCTCACGCCTTTCATAGTCACATAGAACTGACATTCATTATCCGGCAGATTCGGCGAATCTATAAGTTTTGCAACTCTGCTCCCCTGCTTGCCTCTCCGTAGATACATTCTAAAAGTACTTGCGTGCCCTACAATATTCCCGCCAATGGCCGTTGTGGGATCTCCAAACATCATCGCCGGGTTTGCCATAACTTGATTGGTTACATAGACTGCCAGATTATGCTGCTCCGCAAGCTTCATCAAATGGTGTAAATACCTGTTTAACTTCTGCTGCCGGTCTGCAAGCTGCCCTCTGCCGGCAAATTCAGCACGGAAATGCGCGGTCAGGCTATCAATGACAACCAGTTTAATCGGCTCCCCTTCTTTAATCAATTCGCTGATCTTGTCTACTAAAAGAATTTGATGGTC
This sequence comes from Candidatus Woesearchaeota archaeon, assembly GCA_964372375.1. GTDB lineage: Archaea > Nanobdellota > Nanobdellia > Pacearchaeales > GW2011-AR1 > SICV01. The sequence goes on along the minus strand of CAYJQF010000020.1, from coordinate 10,738 downwards.
GCTGTTAAATGCTCTCGCTACAAGAATATTCTTAAGCACTTTTTCAGGATTTGCCCCTATGCCTTCAGCAATCTGCCTTATTCGCTCCGGCCTGAACGTGCCTTCCGTATCAATAAATATTGCCTTCCCATTGGCACCTCCCTGCTCCTTCGGCATTTGCACATTCACCGCCAAAGTTAATCCAAGCTGGGTCTTCCCGCTTCCAAACGCCCCATAACACTCCGTTATGGCTTTTGTCTCAACACCTCTTCCTCCCAGAAGACCATTCAAGTTTCCGCTTCCGGTCGCAATATATAACACATCTTCTCTTTTTTTTGCGAATTCAACTCCATCAATAAAGCCTAATTTCATCATACTCCTGGCAGCTTGGATTGCTTTCCGAGCAACCGCTTCTCCAATGCCTGCCAACTCAGACAGCGCACTCGGACTCATCACTGCCAACCCCATAAGATCATACACTCCTGCAGCTTCCAGCTTTGCCACAATACCTGGACCTATTCCAGGAATGTCAGTTAACGTATGCTCCTCTACTTTCTCTTTGCTCATTACCGCTTCTTCTGTTTTCACCATCTGTGCATGCACATGCTTTCACTTTATAAACATTATAGCAATCCAACAGGTAGATTCAATCTAGACAAATAATCGAATAACAAGTAACACGTCTGCTAATACTATACCATAAAACAGGCTTGACTCAACAGTTCCTCCGGTAGTTATGCTTCCTTCTGTTGTCGCCTGCAAAGGCCAAAATGGTCTGATTCCTTCAACCGTAAAGCTATCTGCAAGCAAATGCAACCCATACCCTAAGAAGAAAGGAAATGCCAGACGGGGAATAAAAAATGCAAAAAGAACTGCGATAAGGCTGCAAAAGGTCAGGCTATGAAGAACTCCTCGGTGCTTTACCGCCCACTGCAACGGTCTCAGAATTCGGTACTGTCCTAAGAACGAGTACATGGAATCAACATCTGGTAACATACTGGCTACTAACACTACTGCAAGAAACAGCCAATGATAGGTCACCTTTTCAATCAATATAAGAGCAGCAAGCAAGCCTAAGGCGACATGAGTACGTACCAGCATGCTAGTAGAAAGAAAAACAAGATTTAAATATTAGTACGCTTGAAGCTGCTTTACAAGCGCTTCCGGCTGTACCTGCTCAATTGATTCAATCATAAACTCAGTAGTATTATAAAGTGCATTAGTACGTATACTTCCTGCAAAATACCTTTCTTCACCCAACAAAGCTTCTTTCTTGCCAGCGAACTGCTCAAGTGAAAAAAGTTCTTCGTCTGAAAAACCGAGCGCTCGTAACTGCTCCATAAACAATACTGCGCGTATTGATTCCGAGCCGTCATCCAATACCAGCGTGGCCAAAACGCGCTTTGCGCCTGTTACGCTCCCGTGCACTGCACACTGATTATCATTCGCTCGTTTCCCGCATTCAGGACATACTTCAAAGTACCGTGGTTCAAATGCTTGCACAATAAAAGCGCGTATTTTCAACCGTTGTCCGGGCTTCGCTTCTTTTAATTTCCCTTCAGCAAACTGCTTTGCAGTCACTACGCCCTCAAGTTTCTCAGAAGTATGCTTAATATCTGCAAACGAAGACAGGTGCAATTCACCATTGCGCACCGATGCGTTGGTAATATCAAGTACATCACCTATCTTAATCTTTCCTTGTTCAATTAAAGCAATATGATTAGTATCCCATAAAACGGTCCGTACATTTGAACTCTGATCTGCTAAGATAAGATTCGCCACTTTGCCTTCTTTACCTTGTTTGCTGTATGCTCGTACTGGAAAAAGCTCAATTACTTTTCCGAGCACATGCGCACGTTTCATACCAGTCACCAGTTCAGCAATTCGCATCTTTTCTTGCTCAAAATTAATGCCCAATTCAGCAGCAACAATCTGCGCAGCCCCTTCTTTGCTTACCAAGCCTGAGAGCTTTGCGCGTTTTGCCTCAACTTTGCGCCCGATTTCATCCACACTGAGCGAAGAAGCATGTGCAATTCGTTCAAGCAGCTGCGCATAATTGTCCATCCTTCTTTCTAATGCCAACGATTTAAAAGCATTGTGCTGCTCCACCACATCAGTCTGAGAAAGAGCCACGTCGAAAAAACAACATTTATATAGCTCAAAAGCGCTCTATCTAAGCCTTATACTCAGACGAGTGAAAGGAGGTTATATACATGGCAAACGTACAAAAGACCTTTGCATTGATTTTGGGTGTCGTTCTTCTGCTGGTTGGCCTCCTTGGATTCTTCGCTAATCCTCTCGTAGGGGATTCTGGATACTTTGGAACTAACACAGCACAGGACATTCTCCATATCATTGCAGGTATCTTTGGTATCTATGTAGGAACAAAGGGAATGGGCTCAGGCTTCAACTCAAGTATTGGCTGGATTGGAGTACTCTTAGGCCTCCTCGGCTTCATCCCTGGCGTTGATGGACTCCTGAGCAGCTGGCTCAATATCAACACTGAAATCACCGTATTACACCTCGTACTAGGTATCATTGCACTCGGTGTCTACTACGGCGCAGAGAAGTAACCTGGCTGTTCATTTCTTTTTTTTCTTTTTTCTTACTTTTTTCGAGCATACATTTAAAAATATCCAAAGTCAATCGCTGGCATGGCAACCGTAATCATTATCACCAAACTCATGCCAGACGCTCCCTCAGCAAACCTTCAAGAAATACAAGCAGAGGCTCTATTGCGTTTGCAAAAAGAAGGAGGCAGGAATATCTCATTCGAAGAAAAGCCGATTGCCTTCGGCCTAACAGCACTTCTAGTAAAGACAGATATGCCTGAGGAAAAGGGCACTGATACCGTAGAATCTCTGTTAGCAGCCATTCCTCATGTTTCCTCAGTCACCATAGAAGATTATAGAAGAGCCTTCGGATAAAGTCTCTTCTAAAAAACATAAATCTATTTAAACATCTATTGGTTTATATAAAAATGCCGAGAGAATATGATTTAGCTTGCGCAACTATGGGAAGCAATGCTTTAGCCTTTGCAAGATTCTGCGATTTTGTATCTGGAGGGACAGAAACTGAAAAATTATCGAAGGGAGAAAGAAAAGAATTTGAACATTCGTTAAAAGAATTGAGAGAAAGAGCTCATCCTTTCCTTTCTGATTTAGAGGAACTAGCAGTAAAAAGTGAGAAAATAGCTTGTGGAAGGGAAGAATACAATGCCGCCCATCTATACCATGAACATCCTATTGCTATTGTTGTTTTTAGTTCATATAAGATTAACTACGGCTCGTGGAGTGAAGATTTTGAGGAAGTAGCTATGAGAGTAAGAGAACTTAAAGAAAGATATAAAGAAGTTTTAGGAAAGCAGAGACTCCCAAAAAGTGAAGGCGATACAATAATAGAATTTCCTATTCAAGTTTATTATGAGTCAACAAATACAAGATTACCTTTTGTGCAGTTGGCAGCATAAAACCTAAATCTCTTTAAACCTTTTATTCTTATTTTGAGCATGCCTTTAACCCCTGAACAAGTCCAAGAACTTAAAGCGCAGTTAGCACAGCAAGTTAAACACCTACCTGAAGAGAAGCGCAGGGAAGCACAGCAACAAATTGACCTGCTCTCTCCAGAAGCCTTGGAATCAATGCTCGAACAGCAGCGGGAAAACCGCCCTGTAAAATCAAACAAAAGTATCTTCCGTCTCATTGCAGACAAAGAAATTGATACCCTGCCTGTTGCAGAAAACAAAGCGGCTCTAGCTGTATTAGATATTAACCCCGTCTCATCAGGCCACACAATTATCATTCCTAAAAAACCGATTGCCGATCCGAAACAGCTCCCCACTGCTGCATTCACTTTAGCAAAGCTCATTGCAAGGAAACTTGCAAGAAAACTTAAAGCCATATCCACAAGTATCCAATCTGAAACAAAGTTTGGAGAGGCAATTATTCATGTACTGCCTTCCTACACCTCCCCAGTCACTTTAGATTCCCCCCGGCTTAAAGTAACTAAAGACGAACTGGAACAAACCGCAAGAAAATTGCAGGGACCGAAACGGTTACCTAAAGCAGAAAAAGCGCCTAAGAGAGAAAAGCAAGCAATTGCGCCAGCATTCCGGACCATACGACGTATACCATAACCCCGTAGCTCAGTACAAATGCAGGCATAAATGGAATCCCTTCTTTAACAAACACTGCTTTCCTATGCTGCCGTAAGAGTAAAATATCCTGCCTGCTCAAGCCATGCACGCTTGCTTGGATTCTTTTCCCCCCCGCCCGTACAGAATGAACCAGCCAATCTCCCTCACGTAAAGCTCCAGGCAGTTTTCTGACTATTAAACATGATTGTTCAACTGCATACACATACAGGTAAAGCAATAATAAAAGTAAAAAAATAGCTAAAAAGAGAAAAGCAAACAATGAATTACCAGCAAGAGAGGATACTATAAAAAAAAGAACTGCTACAACTACAAACCACCATACTTGTTGCTTACTAACTTTTTGAGTTTGTATCTTGAAAGCATGAATAAACGTATGCACATTTCTTCGTATTAAAAAGAGGCTATACACTAACGTATACCCTGCTCCAATGCTGAATAACAAAAGGATAAACAGCAGACTTACTAAAAACCCTTCGCGCAAATGAGTATACGGCAATACCGCTCCAAGAGCAATCAATAATTTAGCATCACCTCCTCCAAACGCCCGACCATAATACAACAAAAGGCCAATGCCTGCACAAACCACTATACCAATCACGCTTGCCCAAAGGAGTTCCCAGGCATTCTGTGCAAACGCATCAAATACCCGATAAGCAAGTCCTGAAGCAAGCAAGGAAAAAGTCAGCCAATTAGCTATTTCTCTGGTCTTCCAATCCTGAACAAGAGCAAATACCAGCCAAGCACCAGTTAAGACGACTAAGAAACCATCCAGCATGCTAGTAGAAAGAAACGCTATTTATTAAGCTGTTTGTTCTCGCCAAGAATGAAAGCATCACTTCGGTGCTGCCCGCCTTTCTTATACAGAGTAAATCTCCGCTTAGCCCTTCGATCGTTCTTATTTTTTCTCCGCTCAGGAACACCATATTCCATATCGATAGAAAGAAGAGAAGCTTAAAAAGCTAAGCGTTAGGCGCTCTGAGGATAGGTCTGCCCTTTCACCAAGCAAGGAATGTCCGTCTTGCCATCAACATACACCGTCTCTTTTGCAGGAGCTCCTTGTAATCCGTTCTTCAAACGAGTACACTCCTGTGTCTCTGCGCCTGCACCACACGTATACGTAGGCCTCTGTTCAGCAGGGATATCATCGTACACTAAAGGATACTCACAGTTTACTCTGCGGGCAATGCCATCTGATAATTTTAGATTACGAAACTCATCACAAAAGGAGGCCTTGCCATTATCACCCAATTGTGCAGCGGCGCTGCATCCGCTTACCACTGCCTGAAGTTCACCAGGAACATTACCAGGAACTGCAATAAGCTTAGTATAAACCAAATAAATGCCTAAAATAAGAAGGATGAGGACGACCGCACTTACAAGATAATTAACGAGCTTATCTCCTTCCACAGCTCCTTTTTTATTCAACATAGGGTATGCTATCCCTCTTTCTTTATAAACCTTATGTCCTGCTGCGCTTATTCCAAGACAAATGAGACAGAAATAGTCTGTGTTCTCTGCATACTATTCGCTCCGGTTCGTACCTGGAACAACACGCCGGGAACGGTCAGATAATAGCTATTCCCTTCCTCGTGCACATTAAAATCACCGTTCCTAATTCTGCCAAAGAAATTGGTATTCTCAATGCTGCTATAATGCGTGCCTGCTATCTCCTGCACTTTTCCTTGCAATGTCTGAGCCGAACACTCTTTGCAAATCACTGCTTCTTTTAATATGAGCACGGCACTCGCTTGAACATACTGCTCTACTGCTTCTACACTTTTAAAAAGTACCTGCGCTTCTTCTAATCCTTTATCTCGGGGCGACGTGTACGTAATAAATAGAGATAAAGCAAGAATGCAAAGAACTAATGCTCCTACTACAAGCAAAATAACAGAGGCATCACCTCTTCTCACAATACTCATAGCTTCCTCCCGGTACACGTACCGTAATAATATGCTATTTCAACCGTCGTACCGTTAATAAAAAGACTAACGCGAGGCAAGCGTTCATATGCAGCAGCAAGATGCTCATTCAATGAACATGCAAACTGGCTAAAAGTTGCTTCATCAAGACCTTTGCCAACCGTACATGTTGAGCGTAAAGAGGCAAGTATTTTTTCATTCACAAGCACTTCAACAGACTCATGTACCTCTAGTTTCCCAAAATCATTGGCAGCACTAACCTTTGCTCCTGGCCTCGTATCTTTAACCAAGAAAAGCTGATATGCTTGATTGTCCTGAGTAAGGGAAAGCGCCATACAATCAACTCCCTGACTTCCAGAAAGCAACGGTCGTCCTTGCAAGTACACCTTGAGTGCATCAGCAAAAGCGCGATCAAATCCCTCTGGCGCCCTCCCTTGATGCCTGAGTAAGCCCTCTAAAATTGTTAGTTCTTTTCCTGCAAGAGGTATAGTCTGAGCAAACACCGGCTCACTTGCTACACTATCAGAAAATGAAGGTACGTGGGGCTTCTCAACAACACTCGCAAAAAATAAGTACGCCCCGAGAATAATGACTAAGGGAACAAGAACACTTACCATTGAAAGGAGCTTCGCCAGTTGCCCTTTGTTATTCATGCGCTCCTCCTCGGACTAACGCTGCTGCCTGCAATCAATTCGTACTGCTTCCCCTTAATGACAATCATACTCGTTACACAACGAGGATATTCCCTGCTCCTCGTTTCCTTAAAATCACATGCTTGATAATTGCTATTCACAAAAAACAAAGGTTTGGTTCCTCCCTGGCAGCTCCCCTCACAAATGCGAATTAAGAAAGGATGTTGCTCCAATGCCTGCTTGCTCAAGCCGCAGCGTGCAAAAAAGCTCTCAGGAATACTCCAATCAATACTTCCCTTACTAATACACGTGCTTACAAGGGAATGTAACTCCTGCGCTTCACTTGCTCGAACATCATACCCTTGCCCAAACACAATGTAAAAACCAGCAACAATCACTCCAGTAACGATAAACAACAACACAAAATACGGAAGAACGGCGAGCTGATTTCCGAGTGCTCCGCGGTTATTCATGCGCTCCTCCAAGCTTTAAATATAACATCTGTTTCTCCAGATTGAACGCAATACCAATATCATCCACAGATACAGCAGCGTAGAAGGGATACCGGGTGCTTTTTCCCCGCTGCAAGTGCACAATAATCTCGTGCTGTTGATTATCAACCTGCACTATCTCATTAAAATTGGTGATGCCATTTGTATACGCAAGTGCGCTCATTGCCTGCGCATCAAGCACCAATTCATCCCCTGCCTGTGCATGGTTAATAAGTTCTGCCAATGCAAATGCGTAATACTGCTCCTGTAATGCTGCACCATGCTTAAACTGCAAGATAAATCCTAAAACGAGCGCAAAAAAGAGAGCAAAGATAACAAAATAAGCAAAGTAGCTTTCCAGTAAGTCACTAATGCTGCCTTTGGTATTCATGTTAAGTACTAGCATGTACGATAAGAGCGTCAGACTCTCTCCGTATAATAAGTGAATGAAGATTGGAGCGCAAAGGTAATCGACTATAATAGGTAGTCTCTCCGCCATATCCTTCTGATGGTGCAACAAGCACAATCTGCAGCTTTGGATCTAAAGAAATACTAGAAACGGGATACCTTTTACAATAACCGTTTGTCTGACACGTGTTTCCTGCAGCATTCGGGTCGCCCTGACAAACACAAATACAACTATCCAGGAAGCAGCGGTCGGGCTTTTGCACATCAGCCTTGCTGTACACATCAAGGTACCAATTACAGGTTGCCCCCTTACACGGTCCTTTAATGGTTACCTTAGCTTCCTGACCAGCAGTAAGCTTTTTTGCATGCTCATCAATCGTTGCTAATGCTTGCTGTGCGTTATGTTTCTCTTGAAAGATGGTTGCCTGAAGCAAATACCACACTAAAAGAACAAGCATGCCTGTCCCTATCACAAACAATAGAATTTCAAGAAAATTCTGGAGCAGGAACTCTCCTTGTTTTTTCATGGGCTACCCTCAATATACTCACACACTTGATTAACTGCCGAGGCATCATACGGTATCGCCTGTACCAAGGAACACCCCTGGCTTCTGCCCTGCTCATACGTGCCGCAGTATCCTGATGCAGTAATACCATTTATCAAGGAATTTGTCTCTACAAACAGCACACTCGAGACCGCGGCAACTACAGCAACAAGTGGGCTTGCTTTAACTGCTCGAATAACTGGCTGGAAAAGATAGGTCTTGCTCCCAGGCACTCGCGATAGTAAAAAGGTGCCCGTTGCCAAATAGCCAAGATTCTTTGCGGTCGCTTCCCCCGCTGCAGGAGCACTAATCTGCATAAACACGAACGCTATTTCTTTACTTTTTGGCTTAAAAGTTACAGAAGTGTTCGTATCAAGAAAAATTGCAGCAGAGGCATCAGTCTGTATGGTATCACTTCCCGCACCAATCGCTTTCAGATAACTCAGCTGGCTATTCGGCGCAGTATGTGCTTCCATATATTTTTTGACATTTACTTGATTCAGTACAGAACGAGGAACTTTCTCATCAAACGCAATCCTGCTGCAAATTAAACAGCGCGGTTTTGTCTCGCTCCAGGCACTATCAACGCCCAGAGAGCCAAACACATCGTACTTCCCTCTGCCTACCATATCCCAACACTGGTAAAGCGTATCAGCAATCGTTTTTTCAATAGTTTCCTGTGCTTTTCCAGCATCCTTGCTGACACTGATAGACTTCACGCTGCTGCCTGCAAAAGACTCAGGACACGTCCCGCCAAAACAAAGCTTCTTTGTTTCACATAAAAGAGGAAATGCCGACTTCAGGCCAAGTAACGTTTTAGGAGCAGTTGACCGGGAAAGAATAGAAAATTTGCACGCCTGATCGCTTCCTTGCCCTCGAATGTCCAGTTGTATCAGGAAGTACACTAAGATAAGAAAGCCGGTGATTGCTAGAATAATACCTACAATCATGCCGGTACTGACTTCTCCCCGCACACCTCTGCTCATAAACCTCCATGGAATCATACCTTTATAACAATTACGCAAGAAACCGCTTTAAAACAATAACCAAAGCACTAACAGCAACTGCAATAAAAATAGCCCAAAGCACTTCAGCTACAGTTACTTCCTCAAATAAGCCGCGCCTATTCATGGCAGGCTGCTCCTGCTTCTACAGGTGTATTCAGTTCAACTACTAAATCATTCCCTACGCGCTTCACACAATACCTGCCATCACTGAGAGTAAGAGGTTCTTTCAGCTTACTTTCCCTCCAATTTTTCACCGCCTGCTTCACCTGTTCCTCATCAACATTGAGGTGACTGATAATCTGATAGTTCGTCTCTTCGTTCGAAGTGACAAGAACTCTTCCATTTACTAAAGTATACAAATTGCCTGAAGCGGATGTTGGTTCTTGTACAATCAGTTCCACATATATCTTAGTAGGCGCGTTGTTATAATATACTTCATAATACACCGTATGAGAAAGAGCTGCGTACGAAGGAGCTCCTGAAAGAGCAAGCCCATACGATCCATCAAGCATGAGTACAGATAGTGAAGGAGAAGTGAGCAAAACAAGAGGCTTACTCTGCACCAAAGCATTTAATTCTTTCAAAACATCCTGCGTCCCTGCAGGGAGCCCTTTATAGAAAGAAGGGACGCCCAGGTATACCTCTCCAGTTCCAAGCCGAGCATTAGAAACTGAACCAATAGGAATAAGCGCCCCCTTCATATTCTTATACAAATCATCATTGTAATTCAGAATATAGTCTCGATCAAGTAAATAACTGACTACAGCATACCCTTTTGTTTTGGCATCCGAATGCTCCCACACGCCTTCTTCTTTCTTAAACTCCTCAATGCGAATACTATGCTCTCCTGGTCCAGCAAAAAACGCAGGCAATGTTCGAGTATACCAATGCTCCTCAAACGCTCTCCGTACATCAACAACAGCAAAGCTTTTGTTACCAAGGGTAAACCCTGATGAAGCATCTTTCCAGGCTACACGATCATAATACTGCAAACGATCATCAGCAAGTCGGAACCGCACTGCCTGCTCACTGTTCTCCACAGCTTCAGGTGTTCCAAGCCCAAGCTTGCTGGGCAGATTCTTAAAGAAGGCAATTGCCCCACTTGAGTGGAAAAACCACACCAGCGCTCCTGCAATAAGAATGAAAACTGCAACATTCACGAGCAAACGTACCAGCTGATTCTCTTCTTCTCCTCGTCTATTCATAGTATCATCCAAATCCTTGTTTAATTGAAGTAATCAGCTCGCTTAACTTCCCCTGAATTACAAAAAAGTAAAAGCCCAAGACAAGAGCCAAAACAAGTAAAGCAATGCCCAGATATACAATATAATCTTGCCAGACTCCTTTTCTATTCACTGCTTTTCGTAGGCTCAATTCTTCTTAAATCTATTTATCCGAAAGTTTATAACATCCATTCCAGTAGTACGACAGTATAAAAAAAAAATAGGCATGGACACGAAAGAAATTCTGCAAAAGTTGAGCGCAAAAATAGAAGAAGAGCTTGATGCTCCTGTTTCCAAGGACTACATAGAATTCAAAAAAGAGATGTCATACCAATTAACAACCTATGAGCGGTGGGCACAGACGTTAGGCAGTAT
>CAYJQF010000019.1:0-11396 GCA_964372375.1 Candidatus Woesearchaeota archaeon | reverse complement strand
CAATTGGCATCTGTTGTATAGGGTTCTCATGGAATTGACAAGTGAAAATAAAATTGAAAAGTTAGAAAGTAAAGCAGGATTTTTCTGGAGAAAAAAGTAAATTATTAGCCACATTTATTTTACAACTCTTTTTTTTATTTCTATCAGCGACAATCTCCTCTCGAGGGGTGGGTGGTCGGGGGCAAAGCAAACCCTCAATGCTCCTTAGAATTATTCGTTAATTACGTTTAAGCGAGATTAAACGCGAGAGCGTGAGTTGGTACGGTGTGCTTAAACGTAGCGAACATGCGACCTCAAGAATCTTGGATTCTGATTCTTGATGGCACCCAAGAATTTTAAATTCTTGGTGTTTTGGAATTGCGAAGCAACCTCCTAACTAAAATAATATTTAGAGGTACAGGTGAATTTCTTTTAATCACCCTTAACCGCCCTTTTAGCGGTTAAGTAAGCGCTGAAAGCCTTCCAAAAGAAGGTTGAACGTCAAGGAACCTTGGTGCCTTACGGCGCGTTCGGCGCTTCGCGCCTCACTAACTAATGTGGCTATTTTCTTCTTGGAAACAAGCCAAAAATTACCACAAAATTGAAAAAGGAAGAGAAAAGAGAATAATGATGAATAGACTGAAACGTCTTACTGAACGTTTGCAAAGAAAAGAATATCTTGAGCTATCTGGACATGAAATACGTATTGAAGTAAAAAAACTGAACAGAAGTTTTCTTGAATACTGCGCAACTCATAATCCAAGAGTACATTATATTCTAGCGAAACCAGAAGTAAGTACTTTGTCTGAAGAATGTCTAGAAGCGGGACTGGCTCACGAACTCTCTCACGCAGTAAGAGAAATAGAAAGCACTCAACAAGGAAAAAGAGAGATACTATCGCGCGAATATGCAAGAAGAAGGTTATTTAGAGAAGCAGAAGAACTGGCGATAGATGGCGATGTCATACGGAGAGGACTAGGCAAGGAATTATATGTTTTTGCAAATTGGATATTGTGTCATAGAAAGAAAAATGGACTATTTCCCGAATGGAATCCTGAATTTGGTTTGCACCCTGATGAAATCAAACGTATTCTGGAAGGCACACTTAAAATACCTGAATTTCCTGCTTTAAGATAAAAAACCGTTTGAAACCGACACCCTTAAAACCCTTCTGCTTCTCACAACTTCATGGAACAGAGAATGTACAAATATGAGATGAAACCGCTCTTTAAAGAGCGGATGCAGCAGCTTTTGCCAGACACAAAGGACTTCGCCGCTTTTGAAACTATAGTACATACACAACCAAGAAATTTCATCCGCTGTAATACCTTAAAGATAACACCTGAAGAGTTAGTAAAAAGATTAGCTAAACGCTGGACCATCAAGCAACCTTTTCCCAATCATCCCGAAATACTTCTCATTGACCAACCCTTAGGACCAGGGGAGCTAGGCAATGCCTTGGAACATCTATTAGGTTATTATTACGTCCAAGAGCTTTCAAGCATGCTTTCGGTACTCGCCTTACAACCAAAATCAGGAGAATTCATTCTAGATGTCTGTGCTTCTCCCGGCTCAAAAACCTCACAAATAGCAGCAGAAATGAATAATCAAGGCACGCTTATTGCCAATGATTTCAAGTTAGACAGAATACGCATTCTTGCAGCAACTCTGGAAAGGTGTGGAGTCTCAAATACCTTTGTTACGCAGCATGATGGCATTGCTTTATGCAGCAGATTGGCAAAAGCAGGCTATAAGTTTGACAAAATCCTTCTCGACGCTCCCTGTTCAGGCGAAGGCACGCTCCGTTCAAGTCCAAAAACCTTCATCATGTGGAATCCCAAAATGATATATAAGCTAGGAGCCTTGCAGAAAAAGCTGCTCGCTTTTTCTTTAAAAGTTCTAAAAAAAGGAGGCACACTGGTGTACAGTACTTGTACTCACTCTCCTGAAGAAAATGAGTCAGTAATCAACTTCGCCCTCAAAAATTTCCCCGTTAAAATAGAACCTCTGCAATTGCCTGTAAAGTGCAGGCCAGGCATACTTGCATGGCAAAATGAGCAATTCAATCCAGAAGTCGCAAAAGCCTGCCGCGTTTACCCGCAAGACAACGATTCAGAAGGTTTCTTCGTCTGCAAAATAAACTTGCTGGAGGAAATTAGAGAATGAGGATAACTATAACGGGGCCTCGTTCAGGAGGAAAATCAACAGTTGCAAGGCTTTTAGCTAAGGAATTGAAGCTAAAATATTACTCATCTGATGCAATTGGAGAAAAAGCAATGAAAAAGCACGGTGGCTTAGACAAAGCCATTAAATCTGGAATAATTGGTAAATGTATCAAAAGAAGTGGATACGGACTTATTAGAGAAGTCTACAAGAAAAATAATTTTGTCTTTGACCTTTCTGGAGGCTCAATAAGTTCAAGAAAATATTCGGAAGCAAGCGAGAAAGTTAGAAAAACTGCAAAGAAAAAATCCATTATTGTTGGCTTGCTTCCTTTCAGGCAGATAAATAAGTCAGTTAATCTTTTAATTAATAGAGAAAAGAAGAGAAAGCACTTCAGGCGCATAGAGCATAAAGAGGTAGTGTTGCAAACAATGAGAGATTATAAGAAATATCCTCCAATCCTGAAGAAACTGTGTAATTTTATCATTTATGCAGAGAATAAAAAACCAAAAGAGATAGCAGATGAGATTATGAAGAGATTAGGGAATGAAAACATTTAAATATAACCATAATTATGGTTATTATAACCTATATAAAGGTTATAATAAGTAAATGGGATTAATTGAATTTCTGGAGAAAAATAAGAAAGCGAGAAAGATATTCGGAAAAAGAGAGTTGATGATAATAAAAAAGCAACTACTAGGGATACGATTAACCCAATCAGAAAAGAACAGGCTTTCTCGGGATATAAGAAAGAAATTTGAATTTATAAAAGAAATAGCTGAGTTTGAATCTACTTTTCAGCTGAAGAAAGGTTCTAAAATAAAAGAGGAAATTGAGGGTATAAAGAGAGAGATACTTGAGAGCGAGTATGCTTCAAAGATAAGAAGAATTTTCTTGTTTGGATCAACAGTAGAAAATCTAAGGACAATGAGGTCTGACATTGATATAGCAGTAGAATTTAATACAATAGATGAAAAGGAAGCGGCAAGATTTGAAATTAAGTTTAATTATAATGAGAAAATAGATATAAAAGTATATAACACTCTTCCAGATAAGATAAAAGAAGAAATAAATGAGAAAGGAAGGATATTGTATGAAAGAAAGAATTAATGATAAAATAAAGGAAATCGAAGAGTTTTTAGGCTTTCTTTTGCAAAGAGTCCCTGAAAGTCTAGAAGAGTACAAGAAAAACCGTGATAAGAAAGCAATCTGTGAAAGATACTCTGAAAAGATAATTGAAGCTATAGTTGACCTGGCATTTATATTCTTCAAAGAGGAAATAGCAGAAAAAGACAAGAAAGTCAGAATGGCTGAAAGCGATACGGAGATTTTTGAAATCCTATTTGAGAAAAATATAATCTCAGAGAGATTATGCAAGAAGCTAAAAGAAGCAAAGGGAATGCGGAATTGGATTGCACATGAGTATGGAAAAATAGATGATGAAATAGTGTACAATTCAATAAAAAATGAACTGGAAAAAGAAGTTGAGGAATTTATTGATAGTATTAAATCCTGCCTAAAAGGGAAGGCAACATGAACTTCTCATTCATAAAATCCCCTGAAAAAAGAAGAATAGTAGAACAGCTGGAAAAACAATACGGCATCACCGACCTGCCTTACTTACTGCTCGAAACAGGGAAAGAAAAAATCCGCGGCTTCTCCGGCTCACTAAGCAAGGATGAAATTATCAAACTTGCGCAAATAATCAATATAGAACTGATAGGAATGTATCTAATGAGAAAAGAGCACGACCTTAGATTGAGCTTTGACGCCCTGCACATATTAAAAGACCAGATAACGACGGGGGTTATTGACCTAACTGCTGAAGAATACCAAAAATGGATACGAGGCAATGACCTTGAAAGACAAGCATCCAAAGGCACGTGCATTATTCGATATAAGAGCGACTTCATTGGCTGCGGCAAGTCAACCGGAGAGCGAGTATTAAACCATATTCCCAAAGAACGCAGGCTCAAGAGTGCGTTAAAAACTGCTCATTGAATCTATCACGCGCCAAAAGAGAGCTGCTCATTACTTTCTAGAAGCCAGAGAAGCCTGCTGCGCTCTCCAGGGCTGAGCTGCTGTGCCTGGTACGCTGCCTGCACGACCTCCTTTCGCTCCTCAAAAAGAGAAGCGAGACGAAGACAAGGATACGCGCGGCTTTTGCTTGACCATGTTCGCGCATGCTGCAGGGGAATACTTTCTTCTACAGTACAAGTATATCCAAAAGACAATGCGCCACCACACCCTAAAAGGTGTGGTTTGTGACAGGCGCTTGTCTTTTGGATGCTCAAGGAACACTCCATCCTGAAAGATGGAGTTAGCGTCAAGTTCCTTGACATCTATAAGGCAGCCGATACACCTGATTCATACGAACCAAGAGTACAAATACATTTCCCTTAGCTATTTAAACCCAGAAAGAAACCTACCATCATGAATAGGGAAAAGCTCATGAAAGCAGGCGCTATCGCACAATCCGCAGTTGCCTACGCCAAGTCCTTCATCAAAAAAGAAATGCCGTTATTAGAAATAGCAGAAAAAATAGAAGCGTTTATTTTACAGCAAGGGGGCAAGCCTGCATTTCCAGTTAATTTATCCATCAATGAAATAGCGGCCCATGTGACTCCTGCATATAACAGCGCAGAAACTGCATACGGCTTGCTTAAAGTAGACCTTGGTGTGCATACCGATGGATGGATAGCAGACACAGCCGTTTCCCTGGATTTAGAAAACAGCGAGGAAAATAAAAAACTCATTGCAGCAGCTGAACAAGCTCTGGCAAAAGCGTGCCTCTTAGTAAAAAAAGACGTTGCCATTAGAAAACTCGGTGCAGTGATTGAGCACGCCATCAAGCAGGCAGGTTTCCAACCAATTCAAAATCTTTCCGGACATGCAATAGAACAGCATGAGATTCATGCAGGCCTCACGATTCCCAATTATGACAATGCACAAGAAAAGACACTGCCTGAGGGAATATATGCGATTGAGCCGTTCGCCACTTCAGGCTTAGGAAAAGTAAAAGACGGCAAGCCTTCAGGCATTTACGCCTTACAGAAGCCGGGCAACGTGCGGGATGCAGGCGCGCGGCAAATACTTGCATACATACAAGAAGAATACCAAACACTCCCTTTTTGCTCACGCTGGCTCGTGAAAAAATTCGGTACACGAGTAGTGCTGGCGCTCCAAAGGTTAGAGGAAGCACATATCATCCACCAGTATCCCCAATTAATTGAAGCAGGAAAGGGAAAAGTCGCACAGGCAGAGCACACACTCATTATCCTCAAAGAGAAAGTTATAGTAACTACGGAAGATCAAAAGCACGATGTGCCACCACGGCTTAAACCTCAAGAATAGAGTTCTTGATGGCCGTCAAGGATTGAAAATCCTTGAGGGGTGCGGTTTTCTGTCAAATTCCTTGACATTAAACCGCCTGCGCAGTAATAATCTTCTGTGCTCCAAGGAACACTTGTCGGGCAAAGGCGGGCTGTAACACTTTTACCATCGGAATCTCGAGTTCATGGCAATCATACAACGGTGTTGCGGGCAGTGCAGTATATCCTTGCGATTCCATAAACTGAACAATATCAGGGCGATCAGCACGCACATCACAAATAACTCCACAGTAACGATCCATATACTCAACTTCAACCTGACGCAGCATAAAGGGAGCAAAATTCCTGCCGCGCCATCCCTTTTCAATGCGCAAATTCTTCACTTCAAGAAAAAAGGGAGCGGACCGATGCTGTTGGAGTACCACATCGCCAACTAAGTGCGCTCCATAAAAAGCAAGCACTGCTTGTTTAGCGCCGGAGACAACCTGTGGCATGCTCCTCTCAACCCATGCACCATATCCTTTATACCCAAGATGCTGCGCGAGAAGGAAGCGCTGCAATACCCTAACATCTGAAGCAGATTCCACACCGCGAAAAAGAATAGAGAAGCTCATAGTGTCTGCAAGTTCAAAGCTGGAAATCCGCAAATAAGTGCGGTAAGATCACCTACGATAAAGGAAATCGTATCCCGACGGCAAAGCAGCTTTCCTTTAGGCATAAGTGCTAATTGGTCTCCAAATTGCAACTCAAGCGGCGAACCAAGGGAAACAACTCGTTTATGAGTAACCAAATCCATCACTTCATCAGCTTCATCAGAAGCAGTATGCGGCAAGGCATCTGCACCGCCGACAAAAAAGTAACTCCCTTTTTTATGTGAATACAAAAAAGGCACGTTTACCGCCGCTCTTTTAGATCGAGGCACGGGTGCAAGATACAAAACATAAATAGTTCTGCCTTCATTTGTTGCAAGTGCTAAAGGGAATAATTTCTTTGCTGTTCCAGCAGATTTCTTAAGATGCCGATAGTTCATGCATCTGACGTGCTTATGCTCTTTAAAAAAGTTGCCTTTTACCCCGTATATATCGGCCCGACTTCCATGCCTGCTTTTGCCTGCTTCAAATAATATTCCTCAATTTTCTTATATCTTTTTGCAGTTTCCAGGGATACTGACGATTTCACTTTCATAAATGCTTCATCAAAATCCTCCTTCATAACTTCTTTGGTAGTAATATCTCTGCGAAGTGCACTCATAGCCGCTTCTCGCACCAACGCTTCAACATCTGCACCCACAAAGCCCTCCGTCGCCTTCACCAAAGACTCAAGAGAGACATCTTTGGCAAGCGGAGTATTCTTTGTATGCACTTTGAATATTTCACGCCTGCTTGCCTCATCAGGTACATCAACCAAAATAATGCGGTCAAATCTGCCCGGACGTAATAAAGCAGGATCGAGCATATCGGGCCGATTGGTTGCCCCAATAATGGTGACTTCCTTCAATTCTTCTAAACCATCAATTTCCGCTAAAAGCTGATTCAATACTCGTTCGGTCACTTTCGTTCCCATTTCCAGGCCTCTTCGTCCAGCGAGCGCATCAATCTCATCAAAGAAAATCACACAGGGAGCTACCTGCCGCGCCCGCTCAAATACCTTCCTGATTCCTTCCTCGCTCTTCCCTACCCACATGCTCAACAAGCTGGGCCCTTTCACTTGAATAAAATTGCTTTCTGATTCTTTCGCGACTGCCTTTGCTAAGAGGGTTTTACCGGTGCCGGGAGGCCCGTACAATAAGATACCTCGGGGAGCCCGAATGCCCAGACGCTTAAAGTGCTGCGGGTGTTTAATCGGCCACTCAATCGCTTCCTTCAATTCCGCCTTGGTCTTCTCCAATCCGCCAATATCTTGCCACCCAATGTTTGGTGTTTCCACTAACACTTCACGCATAGCACTCGGCCGTACCACTCGCAATGCCTCTTCAAAATCCTGGTTTTCAACGATGATTTTATCCAATACTTCTTTAGGAATCGCACTCGTATCATCCAATTTAAGCTGCGGCAATAACTTACGCAACACAATCATAGCAGCCTCCTTAGTCAAAGCAGACAAATCGGCGCCCACAAAGCCATGGGTCTTACCCGCTAATGCTTCAAGTATCACACTCTTAGCAAGGGGCATATTTCTCGTATGAATCTTAAGAATATTAAGCCGCGCGTGTTTATCAGGCACACTAATTTCAACCTCCCGGTCAAATCTGCCCGGCCTGCGTAACGCAGGATCAATAGAATTAACCCGATTGGTTGCCCCAATAACAATAATTCTGCCTCTGCTCTTCAAACCATCCATCATCGTTAAGAGTTGTGACACGACTCTCCGCTCCACTTCCCCCTGCACATCTTCCCGCTTCGGTGCAATCGCATCTACTTCATCAATAAAAATAATACTGGGAGCATTCTTCTCGGCATCTTCAAAAATATCTCTAATCTTTTTCTCACTCTCTCCGTAAAATTTGCTCATAATTTCCGGGCCATTCAAGAGAATGAAATGCGCCTCGCTCTCATTGGCGACCGCTTTTGCTAAGAGGGTTTTTCCGGTGCCGGGAGGCCCGTGTAATAACACTCCTTTTGGTGGCTCCACACCTAATCTATCAAAAATCTCGGGATGCTTTAAAGGCAATTCAACCATTTCCCTGATTTTCTTAACTTCATCAGTAAGCCCTCCAATATCCTCATAGGTAACTTCAGGAATTGCCTCCTCGCTCACATCAACTGCTTTTGCATTGATAAGCAATTCAGTTGCTTCAGTAATAATGCACGGCTGATTTACTGGGGTGGTTGCTACGACTACAAACTTCAATTGTTGAAAGCCTGAAAAACCAAAATTAGCGCCAAACAAATCATTCAAATCACCAAGGATGTCAGGAAAATTGTCCTGCATCATATCTCTTCTGCGCTGCACACCGCCCAACGAAATAATATCTCCTTTCATAATTGCCCTCCCCAACAACCCATTCTTAAAGATTTCAGGATCTCCCTGCACCAAGACGCCTTGCTGTGCTGGCGCAAGAGAAACTTTCACTGCCGCCTTTACTAGTGCTTTGCCTGCAACCACAAATTCACCCACACCCGTACGTGCATTTCTTCGGATGAGACCATCAATGCGGATAATCTGTTCTCCTACATCTGCCGGATACGCCCTATCAACAATCGCAACCGTTTCACGATTGCCTTTAATCGAAATAACATCTCCCCTGTTCAAGCCCAAGAGCTTCATCAACTGAGGATCAATGCGAGCAATACCTTTATACGCATCATCCTGCAACGCTTCTACTACTTTTAATCGCACTTCATTACTCTTCATCGCCAAACCTCACGCTTAATTTATGAAAATCTTCAAAAGATAACTGTACCATATCATCCATCTCTCGTTTCATCATCCGGTGCTGCTCATTCATAAAATCAACGATCTCCTTAGGAATAGAAATAGCATGACTGTTACCAACCATACGTAATTTAACGGTAAAGATCTTGCCCCGCAAGTCTTTAAATTGTTCAAATCCATTTAAATCAGCAGGATGCACAATCGTATCCTTGCAATGAGCGCACTGCACTGCCCGTAACTCAAGGCCATTTCGATGCACCACTGTCTGCTTCATAGCACTCCTGCAGTGCTTGCAGAGTATAGTCGTATCAAATATGTCTGTCATACACACCTTGTGTATACTTAGTTGTATATACCTCTATATAAATATTTCTATGCTCCAGTATCTTTATTAAGATACGTAGTATTACTGAAAAATGAGCGATAGAAGCGAGCTCCTTCTGGCTAATCTGCCTAAGAAACAGCAAGCAGCTCTACAAACCAGCACTACTGAAGGCGCAGTTTCAAGCATTTACAAAACAATTATTGAAACTTATGTCCCTCAATTCGCACTTGCGCTCAAAGCAAATGCCTATCATATTAGCTTATTAAGTGCCCTCTCAGGTCTGCTCGCTCCTTTCTCACAAATAGGAGGCACAAAGCTTATGGAATATTTCCCTCGGAAGAAAGCGGTGCTTCTCTTAACAGCAGTGCAAACACTCTTGTTCATTCCGCTTGCGCTGCTCGGCTACTTCTCCTGGAAAGGATATCTGCATGCCAACACAATCTACGTACTTATCGCCTGTTATACCATCTTAGCTATCTTTGCCGGCTTGGTGTATCCTCTCTGGTTTTCCTGGATGGGCGATCTGGTTCCCGAACATCAACGAGGCATATACTTTGGCAAACGTCATCGTGTGGGAGCGATTGCCGGCTTACTCGTGGTCGTATTAGGTCTCGGCTTAGACATTCTAGATACGCATGGCCTTGCTTTGCTCGGTTTCAGTGCGCTCTTCCTGATTGCAGGCGTTTGTGCAGCATGCTCCTACTTCCTCCTCAAGAAACAATATGCTCCTCCCTTCAAGCTCGCTAAAGGATATTACTTCTCGCTCTTCTCTTTCCTCAAGAGGTTCGATACAGTGGGCAAATTCGCCGTCTATAATGCTTTATTCAATGCTGCAATTATGATTGCAAGCCCCTTCTTTGCAGTCTATATGCGCCAAGACCTTGGATTCAACTATCTCACTATTACTATCGTAAGCCTGAGCTCAACTATTTTCTATATTCTCTTCATGCCATACGTGGGAAAATTTTCAGACCGGTATGGCAACGTGAAGCTTTTCTTCATCGGTGCATCCTTATTGAGCATAAACCCTCTCTTGTGGATCTTCATCAAGCAGCCAGTACTTCTTATATTCATACCGCAAGTGCTGGTAGGCCTTGCGAATGCAGCACTCATGATTGCAGTCACTAATTTCACCTACAATATGGTCTCTCCTGAACATCGCGCCCTCTGCATTTCATACCTCAATGTACTGACTGGCTTTGGCGTGTTCATTGGTTCACTGGTAGGCGGTCTTATCATCAGCACAAGCACATTCACCTTCATGCGACCAATACTGCTTGTCTTCTTAATCTCAGGAATCCTCAGGCTCATCGTTGCATTTGGCTGTATTGCAGGATTACGTGAAGAAGAAAAAGTGAAGCAGCTTCCCAGCACACAGCCAAGTTTCACCCATCCCTTCCGCACGTTACGCACGGAGCTTGACCTGCTCAAGCATCTCTACAAATAGGCATTAAAAGAGATCATTAGAAACGTTTAAAAGTTTCTAATTCCTTAGTAAATCATGTTCTTTAAGAAGAAATCAAAACAGCAGGCCGCATGCATTACGTGTGCAGAGCAAATAAGCAAGGACTTTATCTTCTGCCCCTACTGTGGTACACAGCTCATGGACAGAGAAACAGAACTGCAAGAATTTGGCATCTTAGGTCGTGCTGACGCTTTTGACCAACGCAGACAGGAGCTGCCTTTAGGAGGAATTACCGACAAGATCATTACCTCACTCATGTCATCCGTAATGAAGAACCTTGATGTGCAAGTCCGTGCGCTTGAGAAAACAGAAATTCAAAATCTTCCTCACGGCATCAAAATCAGAGTAGGCATGCAGCAGCAGAAGCCGGCAAAACAACAGATCAAATCAAAAGAAATGACCGAAGAGCAGGCAAAGAAAATGTCTGCATTGCCGAGAACAGCGGCAAAAACAAGTGTGAAGCGGCTGAGCGATAAAATCATTTATGAATTAACAGTTCCCGGTTTGCAGTCAGCAAACGATATCTTCATCTCAAAACTGGAATCAGGCTATGAAGTCAAAGCAATAGGAAAGAGCAAGATATATGTAAACAGCCTGCCTATCAATCTTCCCCTTAAGGGTTATTCCATCGGAGAAAAAGGCCTGAGTGTTGAGTTCTCATTACACGAATAAAAAATGATCCCGCCCAGAGTCGAACTGGGGACCTCTGCCTTTCCGATATATTTATCAGAGCAGCGCTCTAACCAACTGAGCT
>CAYJQF010000018.1:0-12781 GCA_964372375.1 Candidatus Woesearchaeota archaeon | reverse complement strand
CAGAGGCAGGCACTGCAGAAAACATTAAGTCTAAAGCAACGCGAACAGCAGTAGTCACCTCTTTGGAAAGAATTATCAGAGAATTAAAAAAAATACCCCAAACACCCTCCAATGGCCTCGCCATCTTTTGCGGGAATATCTCAGAGAAAGAAGGGCAACAAGACATTCAAGTCTGGATGTACGAGCCACCAAAACCATTAAATGTCCGCCTCTATCGGTGCGACCAGACGTTCGTGCTTGAACCCTTAAAAGAGATGCTCAATGTAGATGAAGTCTACGGCCTGCTCGTCATAGATCGGCAGCAGGCAACCATCGGTTTGCTGGAAGGCAAAAAAATTGAAGTCATTCGAAATCTTACTTCAGGAGTTCCCGGCAAAGTAAGGGCAGGAGGACAATCAAGTCAGCGTTTTCATAGAATTACCGAAGGCTTGGCAAAAGAATTTTTCAGAAGGGTTGCAGAAGGCATGAAAGAAATCTTCTTTGACATGCCAAAATTAAAAGGCTTCTTAATAGGCGGTCCAATACCCACTAAAGAGGAATTTCTTGAAGAAGGAGACTTGGCAACAAAACTGAAAGAAAAGGTCATTGCAGTGAAAGATATCGGCTATACTGATGAGCACGGCTTAAAACTGCTGGTAGAAGCATCCCAGGAAGACATCGCCCAGCAGGAATTTATCCTGGAAAAAAAGATTATCCAGAAATTCTTTGAAACGCTTGGTAAGCATAAGGAAAAAGCGACCTATGGAAAAGAACGGATTGACCTTGCCTTAGAGCGTGGTGCCATTGAAATACTCTTACTGTCAAAAGATCTTTCGAGAGCAGAGCTGGAAACATATGAGCAAAAAGCAGTGCGAATTGGCGCTGAATTCGTGATCATCTCAACCGAAAATCAAGACGGGGAACAATTCTTTAACTTAACAAAAGGCTATGGTGCCATCTTACGGTTTGCTCTAGAGTAATTTCTACCACTACTGAGAGTATAACAAATCATTTAAATGGCTCTAGACACGGAATGCAATGGACGGTCAGATACCACAGGGCAAAAAAAAGCAGGAAGAGCTGTTACTAGAGGCAAAGAACTTCTTCGATGCGAATAAACGAATCATTGGAGAATCGATACGTTCAGGTGAACATATAGTCCATTTAGAATTTTCAAAAATCGCAGAACATTCGCACTTGCTCTCAGAAAGTATTATAGAAACTCCTGAAACAACGCTTGCAACCATGGAAATCGGTCTTGAAGAGCTCGGTTTCTTAAAAAGCCCGCGTATCCGTCTCCTCGAACTACCAAAGACGTCTTCCATCAAGATTCGTGAGATCCGAGCAAAACACTTAGACCAGCTGCTTGCAGTTGAAGGTATTATCCGACAGGCATCAGACGTCAGGCCACAAGTAGTGAATGCAAAATTCGAATGCCCGACTTGTGGCGCGATCTTGTCTGTTTTGCAGATTGATAGGAAATTTCGGGAGCCCTCCCGCTGTTCCTGCGGCATGAAAGGCTCATTTCGGCTTATCTCCAAGGAAATGGTTGATACGCAGCGTTTAGTCATAGAAGAATCGCCCGACATGCTTGAAGGAGGCGAACAGCCGAGAAGAATCAATGTGTTCTTGAAAGAAGACTTGGTAGATCCTAAGATGGAAGAGCGCACGACGCCCGGATCACGAGTAAAAGTCTATGGAGTATTAAAAGAAGTTCCAGTTCCGTTACAAACAGGTGCCATTTCAACAAGATTCGATATTGCTTTAGAAGCAAATAATATTATTGCCTTAGAAGAATCATTCGATGACTTGAATATAGCAGAAGAAGAGACCAAACAGATTCTGGAGATTGCAGCAGACCCGCAATTACTCAAACGCCTTGCACAAAGCATTGCTCCGAGTATTTACGGCTTTGAACGTATAAAAGAGGCCGTCCTGCTGCAGTTGTTTGGTGGCATTAAGAAAGTAAAATCTGATGGAGGAAATACGCGAGGAGACATTCACGTGCTCCTGGTAGGTGATCCAGGCGTTGCTAAGTCAGTGTTATTAAAATTTGCTTCCACGATTGCTCCGAAAGGCAGATATGTGTCAGGAAAAGCTGCTACTGCGGCAGGCTTAACTGCTGCAGTAGTGAAAGATGAGTTTCTGAGAGGATGGTCTTTGGAAGCTGGAGCAATGGTATTATCTAATAAAGGAGTAGTTTGTATCGATGAAATCGAAAAGATGAATGAGCAGGACAGGAGCGCCATGCATGAAGCGATGGAACAGCAAACGGTGACTATTTCAAAGGCAAATATTCATGCAACACTGCGTGCAGAAACGACGGTATTAGCAGCAGGCAATCCCAAGCTCGGCAGATTCGATCCGTACACGCCCATTCCGCAGCAAATCGATATCTCTCCTGCCTTGCTTTCCAGGTTTGATGTCATCTTTGTTATCCGAGATTTGCCAAACAAAGTACAAGACGAAGCAATTGCAACTCATGTCTTAGAAGAGCATAAACAAGAAGTAACTCGTGATGCGATTGAGCCCCGCTTGTTACGAAAATATATTTCCTATGCACGTCAAAAGCTCAAACCAAAATTAACCGATGAAGCAGTCGAGGAAATCAAGCAATTCTATATCAAACTGAGAAATCAATCGGGCCGTGCTGATAATGCAATAAAACCAATCCCTATTACCGCACGGCAATTGGAAGGAATTATCAGGCTTTCAGAAGCCTGCGCAAAACTCCGTTTAAGCAATCAAGTGCAGCGGCAAGATGCTCAGAAAGCTATCGAGTTGTTGAAAATGTCACTCCAGCAAGTAGGGTATGACGAAGAATCTCAGACATTCGATATCGATAAAATCACCACAGGTATCAGCTCCTCAAAGCGCAGTAAAATTCTCGCCGTTAGGGAAACGATAGCACAGTTAGAAAACAAGCTCGGCAAGCTTATTCCAGAAGAAGAATTGGAAAAAGCCTTACAGGGCAAGGTCTCGCAACTGGAATTAGAAGAAGCGCTGACGCAGCTGGCAAAATCAGGAGATATCTTTAAACCGCGAAAAGGCTATTTGCAACGCATGTAGTCATCTAACTAAAACCTTAAAAGCCACCAAAACAAACACGTGCATGGATCAATTTAAGAGATATACTGCTTACAAATTCAGGATTGGGAGCATCCTAGGAGGAAAGCCAATACTTGAAGCTGAACGCTTCAAATTCCTAGAATTAGGAGACAAGCAAATTTCTAGAATTAATGTTATTGCAACCATAACTGATAAATATCTGCAGGATGGAGAGAAGCGCTTTGCCTCCATTACCCTTGATGATGGCTCAGGTCAGATTAAAATGAAGACGTTCGGCGAAAACGTCGATGCCTTCATCCCCTTGCAGCAGGGGGAGACAATTCTCGTGATAGGCCTCTTACGATTTTGGAATCAGGAAGTCTATATTACTCCGGAAATTATCAAGAAGAAAGACCCCTCTTACTTGCTCTTGCGAAAACTTGAGATTGAGGCAGACATGCCAAAAACGTTAGAGAAAACACAGCTCACTGCTCTGAAAGATAAAATCCTTGGTATGGTTAAAGAAGCAGAGAAAGAACAAGGCATTGATATTGATAAGATTATTTTAGAACTTAAAGAGCATCCAGACATCATCAACCAAGAAATCAAAAAGCTGCTGGAAGATGGTATTGCCTACGAACCACGGCCAGGCAAGCTCAGATATCTCGGATAACACTTTTTTACAACTCTCCAATAACCTTTAAAACCCCTCACTCTTGCTATCAACATATGGAATCTTATGAGCAGCTCTTAACTGAAGCATATACCAAAGTAAAGGTAGTTGAAACCAGCAAAGACCGGTTTGACATTCCAAAAGTTGCAGGGCAAGTCGCAGGTAAGGCTACGATTATTACCAACATAAACCAGATTGCTTCCTATCTCCGTCGGCCAACCGAGCACCTTGCAAAATTCTTACAGAAAGAGCTTGCAACTCCAGGCAAGTTAGAAAAAGAGCGCCTCATCCTGAATACCAAGCTCAATTCCCAGAAAGTAAATGATAAAATACAAGAATATGCAAAAGAATTTGTCGTCTGTCCCGAGTGTCATAAACCCGATACTGAAATTATAGCTGAAAAAGGAGTCAAGTTCAAGCACTGCCTTGCCTGCGGTGCTAAATCTCCAATAAAACATAAAATATAATGTATCTCAAAATACATAAATCATACCGGGCGATAGTTGCTTTGTGCGATTCTAACCTCTTAGGAAAGAAGTTTGAATCAGACAAGCTTCAGTTGGATGTCCGGGAGAATTTCTACAAAGGCGAGGAAATCACGAAGGAGCAAGCGGTGCTTGTACTAGTAAAACAAGCACGAGAAGATGCAACATTCAATATCGTAGGAAAAGAGGCGGTAGAAGCAGCCAGTGAAGCAGGAATCATAGAAAAAAAACATGCTGGAAACATAGCAGGAATACCTTATGCACTCGCCTTGTAAAGCGTAAAGCATTAAAACCATTCATTCATACAACTACTATGGAAACCTTGCTTGCCAGTAAAACCAAAGAAATGCGCAAAGAACGCGCAGAACTGGAGAAACGCCTCAACGTGACTATTACACTGAATGGCAACAAAGTGACGATTGAAGGCACTCCGGTAGATGAATATGAGGCCCTGCTTGTCTTAGATGCCATGGGTTTCGGCTTTTCCGCCAAGAAAGCACTACTTCTGCTTGAACAGGACATGCTCTTTAGAAAATTACATATGAAAGACTTTACTCGGAGAAAGGATATGGAAGAAGTGCGGGGAAGAACCATTGGCAGGGAAGGCAAAACAAAAAGAACTTTAGAAAGCGTCTCAGGATGCAGCATCGTTATTAGCGGCAACGAAGTAGGAGTAATCGGGCCTGCAGAAGCAATTGATGCAACAACCACCGCTTTGAAAAAGATTATAAAAGGCAGCAAGCAGGCGAACGTCTACAATTACCTGGAGCGGATGAACGTAGAGCGGAGAAAGCATCAGACAGACCTCGGCCTCAAAGAGCCGAAGAAAGAGGAATAACAGGAATCTTTAAATAACAACTTCTTTTTTGTCCTCTAAGTCCCCTTAGCTCAGCCGGTAGAGCGCCTGACTGTTAATCAGGATGTCGGAGGTTCGAGTCCTCCAGGGGACGGTTCCTTTTTAATCATCTAAAGCTGAAATACAAACTAATACCAACTAAAACTAAAAAGATAATGACTGCAAAAACAATAAGTCTTTGCTGCTTTTCCTTTTCAACGCGAATATGATACCTTTGATATGCCTCTTTAATCTCCTGCTTGCGATGAGCATCAAGCTGCGGCTGGTGCCCTTTGCCGTACACAAACTTCTTCAACCCTCCCGTGCTTGTTTCCTCTGCCATGCCCTTTACAAAAAGAATAAAGTTATAAACATTCCGTTATTTCTTCCCGTATGAAAATATATAGTGTAGTTGGAGCGGATGAAGAAGAAATATATGAAAAAAGATTTAATATATACTTGGGAGTAAGCCTTGGAAATAAATGGTTCACAAAAGATAATATCATGGAGCACTTAGAATTTGCTCTGAAGTATACACGAGAAAAAGTGGGAGTTGTTATAGCAGACAAATTGCATGCAATAAATTATCAAGTGCGAGATAGGAAGTCTCCAGAAAGAGCGCTAAAAAAAGCGCTAAGAATCGGGGATGCAAAAGTAAAAGAGATAGAAGAAATAATAAGAGTATTGCCAAAAGAAGAGCAAGAAAAGATAGATATTATTCGCTGGAAAGATATTGAAAATGGAGAACATTATGAAAGATTCTATAAAAAGATTAAAGAGGAATTTGAGAAAAATGGAGAATTTAAAAATACAATAATGAAAATTGTAGAAGGCGCTCTTATAAAGGAAAAGGGAAGAATATTTAGTGAAAAAGAAAAGATAATGCTCTGTGAATATATCCTTGCTGAACTCTCGGAGTTACTTCATGGGTTTAAGCATAAAGGAATTTTTTATAATGTGTATCTCTATCCACATGCAAGTGCATTCACTAAATTGATTGGAGATATATTGAGTAAAAAGAAATTTCTTGAATTTTATAACAAACTACCAATTAAACCCGATGTTTTTATCGAGCTACGATGAAAAAATCAGTCCTCTTAGGCATGTCGGGCGGCGTAGATTCTAGTGTTGCTGCCTTGCTCTTGCAAAAGCAGGGCTATAGAGTTATCGGAGCTTTTCTGAAACTCTATTCAGAAACAAAAAATCCTCTCACAGGTAATTGCTCATACCTAGATGATGTAAGAGATGCACGAAAAATAGCTGCGAAGCTCAACATTCCATTAATAATATTAGACTATGAGAAAGAGTACAAAAAGCAAGTCCTTGCCCCTATGTTTAAATCATATCAGGCAGGAAAAACTCCCAATCCTGATCTTGCCTGTAACAGCATCATCAAATTTCCTTTTCTCTGGAAAGCAGCAAAGAAGCATACCTGTCAGTATATAGCCACCGGCCATTATGCAAGAATAAAAAGAAGCAAAAGAGGTTATCACTTGCTTGCAGGAAAAGATACCAGCAAAGATCAATCTTATTTCTTATCAGAGTTATCACAATCTGATTTAGCACACACCTTATTTCCATTAGGTAACTTAACAAAAACAGAAGTAAGAAAGATAGCAAAAAAACATAAGTTGCATAACTGGAACAAGCACGGCACTGTAGGAATCTGCTTTGTAGGCCAGCAACCTATGCAACAGTTTCTCAAACAAAAAATACAACAAAAAAAAGGCCCCGTTCTAGACTCTGCTGGCAAGCAAATAGGAGAACATTCTGGTCTTGCTTTCTATACAATAGGGCAAAAAGCAGGCCCTCATGTCGGCATTTCTATTACCAAGCCAAAACAATACGCACAATCGAAATACTACATTGCTGAAAAGCGCAAGCCCAACACCATCATTGTCGCCCCTGGAGGCCACTCCTCATTATACAGAAAAGAAATCTCTCTAAACTCCCTGCATCTTATCAATCCAAAAGAAGGACTTCCAAGTAACCTCAAAGCAAGGATTAGACATCTTGGTCAACTACATCAAGGCAAACTCATCAAGAAGAAAGCTAACTACCATTTTACCTTTTACAAGCCCCTGCAAGGCCTGGCAGAAGGACAATACGTAGTGCTCTATGATAAAGATAGAGTAGTTGGAACTGGGGAAATTAGGATAAAACAGGTACAGGGTTAGTTTCTATTAATTATATTTGATCTAAAAGGAATATTTTAGTACTCAATTCAGTAGTGACAATATAGCAGAAAGATTTAAATCTCCTTTCTTTATATAAAAAACGTAGTGTAAGAATAAAATAAAAGTTAAAATATGCCGGACAACCAAATAAGAATAGATGTATTTGCTGATGAAGGATCTAGAGATAGAGATAAAAATCATGCTAGAGAGATTCTTGCGGTTACTTCCGCTTTAGGAATAAAGTTCTGGACTCCAAGATTGGTTTGGAGTGAAAGTGAAGGGAGAAATGTTAATCTCACTACTACAAATGATAGGACTCTGGTAAGAGAAGTAAAGAAAATGAGCGATGACTATGGTTTAAGAATAATCTCGCTGGGAAGCCCTTTAATGAAGGTAAAATTATTTGATGTAGACGACGGCAACAAAGTAGTATATCAAACAGAAAATCAAGTTATTGATACAACCAAATGGGTAATAGAGAATGCACATGCCCTCGGTGCAACTTGTGTCAGGGGATTTTCTGGATATGGAGTAAGAGCAGATCATGTTGATGTGAAAAAATATGATTCTTGGAGCAGAGGTGTTGCTCTTACAAGAAAAGTTGCAGAGATGCTAGGAAAAGAGAGATTAGCATATCACATTGAGCCTGAAACAGGTCTTGTAATGCATGATGCGGAAACAATGACTCAGGGAGAAAAACAAATGGGTCTTCGAAATGTAGGCTTTATTCATGATCCCGCAAATGTGCATCTTCAGGGATTGAATGCATACATGGAGTCTATGCTACTTAAGCAAAGCAAAAAACTTGCAGGAATGCATGCCAAGTTTTATGGAGAATCAGTAGGACAAAGCATTCTTCCATCGCAAGAACACGCAATGAGAAATCATGTGCCAGTTGGATCAGATGAATCAGGAGGTTTGAAATCTCTAGAAATGATTACAGAAAATATTAAAACCCTCAATAAATTTGCGCACTCATTAGGAAGTCCTGGATTTTGCATTACATTAGAGCCGCACCTAGCAGGAGCAGGAACATTTAGAGGACATAGCACTCCGGCAGGAATGGGGTTGGCATATCATGCACTAGAAGATGCACTAAAAAATTTAGGGGCAAACTATACCAAAGAAACTTTCCCCTCATTCCGTGAAAGAGAAATGAAGTAAAAGAAATGCCTTCTATAAATCAAAAAGAAAAACTACTTTTAAACCTTTTTTAAAGCGCCTTTAACTTTACAGCTCACTGAAACCCAAGCTTTTTATATCCCTTACTCCTAGAAAGCGCATGGAACTTGATGCTGCCTTGGATAAACGCCATTCAGTCCGTGCATTTACCAGCAAAAAACCAAGTTGGAAAGAAGTATTATATGCACTTGATGCTGCCATGCAGGCGCCCTTTGCCGGGAATACGAATAATCTCAGGTTTATAGTCATTGAACATCCTGAAACCATTGCGATGCTTGCACAGCAAAGTGAGCAAAGCTGGATGCAAGATGCAGGCATAGTTATAGTAGTATGTGCTAATGAAGAACAATTAACCAGGCTCTACAATTCCCGAGGAAGTGCCTATAGCCATCAGCAAGCAGGCGCAGCAATACAAAACCTGCTTCTCAAATTGACTGACCTCGGCTTAGGAGCTTGCTGGGTCGGCGCATTTGACGAACCTGCACTCAAATCTCGGCTACAGATTCCCAAAGCATACCAGATAGAAGCGCTCATTCCGATAGGGCACACTGACACCAAGAAAGTGCAGAAACGCGTGCGCAAGAGAGCAATGACTGCCTCCTTGTACTGGGAAGTCTGGGATCAACGCAGAAGACCTGCTCTCTTCAGGGAAGCACCCAAGCATCACACAGAAATTCTAAGCATGAGATAAGTGAATAACTCCCAGCAAGCTAGAGGCATCAAAGAAAAATCATAAGCCTTATTAGCTTATACAACAATCCTATTAGCATACTACTGATAATTACTCTTTATACTATTTCTTACTTAGGTTTTTACTCCTACTGCAAGATATTAGGAAAAAGAACGGGCGTATGCAGCCCGTTCCTGTTGAAAAGGAAAAATAAAAAAATAAAATTATAAGGATTAGTAAAAGCCTTTGGTATTACCGATATACTTCTATGCCAAGATCAGACATTTCCGACTTCATTGATGCTTCTTCGCGCTGTACTCTTCTTCCTGTCACATACGGTGACTTAACACCAGTCATGATGGTAATCACGCGCACTTTGTTTGCGAAGTCCTTGTTGATTCTGGCTCCAATAATCACTTGAGCATCAGGGCTGATGTTCTCTGTTACCAGTTCACCCACACCTGAAAATTCCTCAAGTTTGAAGTCAGGACCGCACGTAATGTGAATCAAAGCGCCCGTAGCGCCTTTATAGTCCACATCAAGCAACGGATGCGTCAATGCCTGTCGTACTGCTTCATCAACCCGAGCTGTAGTATCAGACTCTCCCACACCAATAACTGCCACGTCGCCGTTCTTCATAATAGCTGAAACGTCTGCATAGTCTAAGTTAATCAAAGATGGCAAGGTGATTGTTTCCACAATACCTTTAATCATTGTACTGACCAGCTCGTTCGCCACTGCGAAGGCCTGTTCCATGGGTAAGTTACCAGCAATATCGACCAGTCTGTTATTATCAATAATAATCGCGGTGTCTACTACTTCAGTCAATTCCTGCAAGCCGAACTCTGCTTTGTCCGCGCGTGCTTTTTCACACTCGAACGGCATCGTCACGACTGCAATAACCACTGCTCCGGATTCTTTGGCAAGCTGTGCAACCACTGGTGCTGAACCAGTACCAGTCCCACCACCCATACCTGCAAGAACGAAAACCATATCAGCAGTGCTGACCGCTTTCTTCAGCTCAGACAAAGACTCTTTTGCAGCTTCTCTGCCTTTCTGAGGATAGCCGCCGCAGCCAAGACCTCTGGTTAATTCTTTACCAATCAGTATTTTCTCATCTGCCTTGGTAATGCTTAAGTGCAGAGCATCGGTATTGATGCCATAAATAGTAGCGCCATTAATTCCTTTATTGAATAACCACGTAATCGTGTTACAACCGGATCCACCGCAGCCTACAACCTTGATGCTTGCCTTTCCTGCACGCAACTCATCAAAATTAATGCTGTGTGTTGAAGCATTTTGAATCGCCTCTTTTGCAAAATCAAGTACCATATCATCTACCTCCTTTCATCTTTTGTAAACTCCAAAGAGTTTATGATTTTTCTAAGAAATCTAAGTATTTATAGTTGACTGTGCTTAAAAAGAAAGGGAAAAATTATATTCTATGAACACCAACGCGCGCAATGGCATCTAAAACACGCCGTTCCGCCTCTTCCAGTGGTATTTTAGGCAGGATAAACGCTGCTGCGGTCTTATGCCCGCCTCCCCCTAATGCTTCTGCGTACTTGGAAATGTCAATAGTACGACGGGAACGGAAACTGCCCTTAATTTTATCTTCCAACTCAGTAAGAGTAAAGAGAATATCAACGCCTTCAATCTCCTGCAGATAATTAACCGCTCCGCGTGCTTCAGCCAGAGAAAGTCCCAAGTCTTTGATATCGTTCTGAGAAATGCTGCTATACCCAATAGTCAAACCATTCTGGACAACGGTCTTAAAATGCTCAGTTGCGCGTGCATAATATTTCTTTATCCGTAAAGGTGTGGAAAATCGGAGAGGGTCTGAGATGCGTTCCCGGTACGCTGCTCCCCGTTCAATCAAAAATGCTGCATCCTTAATCGAATCCCCAGAGTCATACGCAAAGAATCCTGAATCCGTACAGACGCCCAACAGCAAATGTGTTGCCAAGGATGCATCAATCAGCACTCCTACTTCTCTGAAGAATGTCAGCAGTAAAGAACAGGTACTGATTTTAGAAGTATCAAGATAAAAGAAAGTACCGAATCCTTTATTGGACGCATGATGGTCAATAACCACACAAGGCACATCTGCAGGCAGCAAAAAGTCAGCAGGCGCAAACTGTTTCAACACGCCAGAGTCGGGTAAGATAATCAAATCATACTGCTTTAAATCAATCTCAGCAATGCTCTTCCCAAAGACAATGCTTGAAGCAAACGCACTTGCACCAAGGACCGCGTCCAGAGGGTCTTTGCTGATAAGAGTAACCTCTGCCTTGCACTCACGTTCTAACACATATTTTAAAGCCTGACAGCTCCCAATACTATCGCCATCAGGTCCTAAATGCAGACTAATAAGCACTTTTTTTGCAGATGATACAATATTCCATAACTCTTGGAAAGAAACTGGTCTCATTAAAAAAGCTTAATCTTAGCATATATAAATCTTTATTAAGCAAAAGAAAATAGAAGAAAGTGGTTAAAACCATAGATGTAATATCCTCATTCTTAACTATCTTAGGAATTATAATAGCACTTATCATTCCAGTCCCATTATCGCAAGAATTAAGAGCTGTTGTAATCACTGCTGGTTTGATAATTTTTATTGCGATAGTTCTCTCAAATTTCAAGAGAAGATTAGAAGAAATTGAAGAAACATATAAAAGAATGGAGGAAAAGCTTAAAATACATAAAAGGCTAGTTAAATTAGAAACAGTTATAGGGTTTAAAACAAAAAGGGGCAAACAATGAGGGATAATGATATAAGTGATTTATTAATAGAAATAGTTAAAATTGCAGCAATAGCAATTATAGGAGTTGTAATTATAACAACAATAGTGAAGACGTTACTTTAGGCATACACATTCATACCACTTTCTCCAGCACTTGCGCAGTAATACCTTCTATTTTACAGAGGCTCACAAACCGCTGCGCATCTTCCTCACTGCCGACTACTGAGCCATAATGCATAGGGATAGCAAGATCGGGGCTGATAGCACGAGCAGCATGCACTGCTTCTTCAGCAGTCATCACATACGTCCCTGACACCGGCAATAAGGCAACAAAATGGTTCCCGTGTTTTCCATATCCGCTCAGCTTCTCCATTTCAGGAATCTTATCAGTATCGCCTGCATGGTAGATAATTACACTTCCAAGCTTGACCAGATAGCCAAGCCACCCTTCACTTTTAGGATGGAACTCTTTATCAATATTATAAGCAGGCAACGCCTCAATTTTAATATTCCCAAAGTTCAGGGCATCGCCTGGTTCAATAACTTGCATCTGCACTCCCTCAATCTTTGTAATCTTGCTTTGCGCATCTGCCGGCACAAGGATACTCGTTCCCGGCCTTGCAAGCTTTTCAATATCCTTGATGCTGCAATGGTCATAATGGCTATGGGTGATTAAAATATAATCAACTTTACCCACACTCTCTGCTACCTTAAACGGGTCAATTGCAATTCTCTTTCCCTGTTCATCCGTAATGACAAATCCATCATGCCCGAGAAAGTCAATCTTGATTCCTGCAACCTCACATCCCATTCAGATAATCTCCCATGGAAGCTTATAAGTTTAATTGTTCTCACTTCACAAACTCTACATTATCTATCTTTTCGAATCCGTCGTCTCCAGTAAGAAACTTGATACCTAATTGTTTAGCAAAACAATAGCCTATGCAATCAGCATAAGATAGTCTAAGCTTTTTATTCTCATATC
>CAYJQF010000017.1:0-13811 GCA_964372375.1 Candidatus Woesearchaeota archaeon | reverse complement strand
CGGAAATATGAAAAACCGTATGACGCTTCCTCCAGGGAACTCGTGCGGAAGGTGTGCCTCTCCTTGGGCCTGCTCCAGCCCGGAGACAGCAGGGACATCATGGTTGATATTGTTTTAGCTTTGGAAGAAGCAAGGAAAAAGAAAATCTGGCTTTCCTCATTCACTATACGGGATACCGTAGAAGGATTACGAAAAGAAAACTCCCTAGATGCTAAAGGCCTTGCTGAATCAAATATTCGAAGGCAGCTGAAGCGCCTCAGAGATGCAATGCTCATTGATAAGCAGGAAAATAAATACCGCCTCTCTGAGTTTGCCCCCTTGTCAGAAATTTTTGAAACAAAGATAGAGAAGTTCCTTATCCCCCAGATTACTGAACGGATTAAGGAATATCTTAACAAGCTTTCTTAGGAAATATTTATAAAGCCGTTTTTCCCACCA
The DNA here is from genome assembly GCA_964372375.1 of Candidatus Woesearchaeota archaeon. Lineage (GTDB taxonomy): Archaea > Nanobdellota > Nanobdellia > Pacearchaeales > GW2011-AR1 > SICV01. The sequence goes on along the minus strand of CAYJQF010000017.1, from coordinate 13,373 downwards.
AATCTGTCTACTTCTCATTACTAAGGAAGTAGCGGAGCTTACAGATGATTTTCATCATTAAGGTTTCAACCAACAAAGAAGATAAGGCAATTGAAATGATGGCACTGCGTGCTGAAAAGAAAAACTTGCAAGTGTATGCAGCAGCCCGCCCGCACGGCCTGCGCGGATACATTATTCTCGAGGCTGCCGACCGGGAATCTGCCGAAGAGGCAGCGTTCAACTTGCCGTATGTAAAGGGCATTATCGGAAAGACAATTACGTATGAGGAAATCAAGACGATGCTCGAGCCAAAAGTTGAGGATATCAATATCAAAGTTGGGGACTATGTGGAGATGATTGCCGAGCCATTTAAGAAAGAGCAGGCGAAAGTGACCAGAATTGATAAGCAGAAAGGGGAAGTGGTTGTCTCATTGCTCGGCGCATCAGTGCCTATTCCAGTTACCGTCAAGATTGATAACGTAAAGGTTATAAGGCGTGAAGAAAAGGCAGAAGAGGAGAACCAGGATGAAAGTTAAGTTAATTGTTGAGGGTGGAGCAATGAAACCAGGGCCGGCTGTAGCACAGTCTCTCGGCCCAATGGGCATCAATCTGGGCAAGGTGATTGCAGACGTCAATACCGCAACCGCAGGATTTAAAGGCATGAATGTACCTGTTGAAATTGAAGTAGATGCAAAAACAAAGTCATTCACTATCCTCGTGTTCTCTCCTTCCGTTGCTGAATTGCTTAAGAAAGAGCTCGGCTTGGAAAAAGGTTCTGGTGCTTCTAAGGCAGTCAAAGTTGGTAATATAGCATTTGAGCAGATAGTAGGTATCGCTAAAACGAAATTATCTTCATTGCTTGCCAAGGACTTGCGTGCAGGAATAAAATTAGTCGTAGGAACATGCGTTTCCTTAGGCATTCTCATTGACAATAAGGAAGCAAAAGAAATAGAAAAAGACATTGATGCTGGCAAGTATGACAAGGAAATTGCTCAGGAACTAGTACAACCGTCTGATACAAAGAAGAAAGAGCTTGCAGCATATTTTGCTGAAGTGAAAGCTAAGCAGGATAAGGCATTGAAGGCAGCAGAGGAAGCGAAGGCAGCAGAGGAAGCAGCAAAGGCGGCCGCAATCACCGCAGCACCTGTAGCAGGAGCAGCACCTGTAGCAGGCAAAGCAGCAGCGCCAGCCGCTGCAACACTGGCAACAGCAAAGAAAGAAGAAAAGTCAGCGAAGAAGAAATAATCTATTCTCAAAACCCTTAAATACTATTGTAAATCACCTCTCTTGTCGGGGATGTAGTATAACCTGGTTAGTATTCCAGGTTTGGGACCTGGCGATCCCGGTTCAAATCCGGGCATCCCCATAGTATACAATGCAGATAAGAAAATCACTCATCATTTTTTATGATTCTGACAGCAATATCTTCATACAAGACAGGAGAACGATACACAAATCAGGAAAGCCATATGGTTTTTTTGGAGGCTCAATTGAAGGCACCGAAACTCCAGATGAAGCAATTATACGAGAAGTACGAGAAGAGTTGAACATCTCTCTTTCTAATTTTATTTTATTTAAAGAATTGAAAGAGCGGGATGGAGAAAACGAGATAGAATTTTACATATACTTGGCACCAATACCAGAAAATGATATCATGACTGTAAAAGAGGGAGAAAAGATATTCATTAGTATTAGAGAAGCTTTGAAATTAGACCTCTCTGAACGAGATAAAAGAATTCTCAACTATTTTTATCAATATGGCAAAGCCAACAGAATCCTTTAAAAACCCCTTTCGCAAAGAATAATCATGGGAAGCAAAAAGAAAAAGATTAAGGCGGCAGGCAGGTTTGGCGCCGGGTACGGCACTCGAGTGAGAAAAGAATTTAATGCTATCGAGAGTCTGCAAAGAAAGAAGCAGAATTCTCCTTTGTCGAAGGGCAAGGCCAAGCGTATTGCTGCAGGCATCTGGCAGGATGTCAAAACAGGCAAGATTTTCGCAGGCCCGGCATATTCCTTAGAACCAAAAGCATAAGCATGGGAAAACCACCCTCATTAGTTGATGTTTTGAAAGAACGGAATGAATCATTAATGGTTGTTAAAGGAAAAGGAGTCTTTATAGGAGTTTTACAAATGACTGACCCGCATGCCGATATTACTGCTGATAATGCACATCATCATGTCATTGGTGATTCTGCCCAAAGGCTGCTGGGGGCGCTTAACGGTGAGCACTGGAGATATGATCTCATTATTAAGCCGCAGAGTTATGTTGCACAAGTGGTGGTGCAAGAAACAGAAAGGCTTCTAAGAGAGGCTGAACCGCATAATCTGCAAGTAATGTATACAGACTGACCAACAGCCTTAAAAACCTCTTTTTCCAGCTTGCTCTATGGCACAGTATAAATGTTTTAAATGTGAAAAAGCAATTAGCAGCAAGATGCTTGATAAGCGGTTTGTCTGCCCGCACTGTGGCTCAAAGATATTTTATAAGCCACGCATGCAGATTGTGAAAATTAAGGCGATATAATGAATGTAGATGCTCAGACCAGTAAAAAGATTCAGGAGCTGCAGATAGTAGAACAGGCCATGCAAACTTCACTAATGCAGAAACAATCATTCCAGATGGAATGCAATGAAGGTATGAATGCACTCAAGGAAATAAAGGAAACGAAAGATGAAGTGTATCGTATTCTGGGAGGCATCATGCTGAAAGCAGACAAGCAGATATTGATAAAAGAGCTCGAAGAAAAGAAAAAAATGCTGGAATTAAAAATACAGGCATTGGAAAAACAGGAAAAACATCTCGAGGAAAAGCTTGAGAGCCTACGAAAAGAGATTAGCACCGCAGTAAGCTCAGATAAGAAATAATGTTTCAAAAGGCAGTATTGCTGTTGGTGAGTACAGTAATATTTATATACTCGCCTGTTCAACATCTCTCATGGCTTTAAATTTAAAAAAATTATTTGGAAGAGGCGGTTCAGATGAATATATTGAGATTGATTTAAATGCGGCAGAGCCAAAAGATGCGAAAGTGCAGGTAAAACCATTTCTGTTACGGCAATATGATGATATTACTGATGTGTTAAATGCATTGCGGGAAGGTTATACCATTGCAGTGCTTGATATTAAGCCATTAAAGACGAAAGATGTGGTTGAACTCAAGCGGGCGATTGCAAAGGTCAAGAAAACAGTAGATGCGATTGAAGGAAGCATTGCTGGTTTTGGTGAAAACATTATTATTGTAACTCCTAAGTTTGCGGAAATTCACAAAGCGCCAACACAGAAGAAAGAAGCGAGAGTAGATTTTATTAGTGAGTAGTTACTTCTTATTTCTCTTCAGATAGATTATGATTTTGCAATAGAGAACAAGCTCTTCAATACGACAATAATGGTAGCAGGTACGAATAATGCCAGTAACGCCTGCAAGACCGAGGCAATGATTCTGCCAATGTCAAAACCAGAGATTGCTGCTCCGAGAATAAGCCCTGAAATACCCGTATAACTGACAATAACCAAGGACACTGCTCCAAGCAGGAACTGATGCACGTCTTTTTCAGCGACAAAGAAGCCAACCACAATGCCTAATAAAGAAAGCACACCCATGACCAAGGGAGTAATTTTAATACCGGAAAACAAACCTGCTAATAAGCCAATCACGATTGCCAATACCACACCGAATAAGAATGCCCACGCACCAAGGAGATTTTCCCGAGCTCGAATCACCATAGATGCTCTGTTAAGGCACATACTTTATTTAAACCCTCTGCCTGCGTCGCTTTACCGAAACATTTATAAAGTAGTGTAATTGTGAAGTTACAACATAAAATGACCTCGAGAATTTCAACACTTGTTGTGTGTGCATTGATGAGCATTGCTTTGCTTGCGGGAATGGTAAGCGCAGCTTCTCTCTCCATCACAAATGTAACATCTCCTGCTTCTATTGTGCATAATGCAGGCTCATTTGTCGTTTCTTTTAATCTTTCAAACACAGGCACAGCAGCAAACATTACATTTACACCAAATGTTACTGCTGGTTCTGCTACCATAGCTCCACTCGCTACATTTCAGCTTAACACAAACCAATCAAATATTATATCTACAACCGTTACCTTCCCTAAGTATCAGACAGGATCTCTGTCAGGAACCATCACCGCAGATCCGAGCGGTCAAGGCGGTCCTCAAACAGCATCATTCTCCGTTCCTATTAATGCTACTTCGACTCTTGATATTGCACGAATACAGGATACTTCTCATGCACAGAATGGCACGCTGAATGTAACGAATACTGGTAATACCGTATTATCTGCTATCGGATTGTCAACAAGAGGAGCATTCAATGTGAGTTTCTCATCCAATAATTTCGCTCTGAGCCCCGGCCAATCACAAGTAGTTACACTAGTACCAACAACTACGACAACGTTGCTATTCGGCATGAACAGCATGACCGTGACTGCTCGTGACGCAAACTCAGGAGCACAAGACACCGAAACGTTTACTATTCCTGAAGGCTTCTGCCGCCCTGCTGCAAAAGGAACTAATTTAACCTTGAGCGGTGTTGATATAAGCAATTCAGGCGAAGATGACGATGTCTGGAAGTCTCTCGATGAAGTCACAGTAGAAGTTGATGTTGACAACGTGGGCGCTGATGAGGTTAAAAATGTGCAAGTTAAATTAGGCCTGATAGATGCAACAGGAAAAGACGTTTCTGGCAAGCTCGATTTCACTAACAAGGATGAAGAGAAGTATGATATTGGAGATTTAGACAATGGAGATGACGATACGGCAAAATTCGAATTCAAAGTGCCTGCTGATTTCGATACGGGCAGATACAAGCTGGTATTCAAGACCTTCAGCAGCAAGGATGGAGAATCAGTACTATGCGCAGACAGCGTTTCACAGAATATTGTAGAAGAAATAGAAGTTCAGAACGAAGATGACGAAGGCAAGTTCATAGCCTTTGACAAAGTCAAATTCTCTCCAACTGAGGCAACGTGCGGTGACACCGTGCTTTTGAGCTTTGACACGGTGAATATTGGTGAAGACGATGAAGATCAGGTAAAAGTAAGCGTCTTTAACAAAGAGTTGGGTGTTGATTCCTCGGTTGAGATCAAGCAAGGGCTTGACCAGGGAGACAAACAGGCGACTTCATTTAGCTTTACGGTTCCTGAAAATTTAGCGGATAAAACCTATTACGTAGACGTGACAGCAGAATATGATTATCGTAATGGTCTCTATAGGCAAAACTCAGATGATCCTATGAAAGAAGGCATACGCGTATTCGGTTGCACTTCTTCAGCTTCATCAGGCACAGTAGCTTTTCTTGCTGCCTCGCTTGAATCAGACGTTGTGCCTGGAAAGGACATGCTCGTTTCTATACTAGTAAAAAACACGGCTGCACAATCAGGCACATTTATCTTGGATGTAAAAGGCTATAGCGATTGGGCAACACTTACTTCCCTATCAGATCGTATCTTTACTCTTGCTTCTGGAGAGAGTAAATCAGTTGATTTGAGAATGAAGCCAAATGACGATGCAAAGGGCGAGCAGACATTCAATCTTGAAGTTAAGTCAGGCGATAAGGTGCAGACAAAACAGGTCGTCGTTGATGTAGGCGGAGTAGTTGCGAGTAATTCATTAAGCAGCCTGTTTCAGAATAACAAGCTCGCTTGGGTAATAGGCATTGTAAATGCAATACTCATTATTCTTATCATTGTTGTCGCAGTCAAAGTATCAAGACGATCATAAGCACTAGTTTCTTAAATCCTCGTATGCTTACAGAAGTATGCACGCAAAGAAAGCTTTTTTCATATACCTGCGCTATATTTTCCTCGTACTTATTGCTCTAGGAAACCTTTCGCTTATCTATGCGCTCGCAACACCAGCTACAAGCTTCGCTTCTTTCTTTTTCATTAAGCTGTTGTATCCGCAAGCAACACTCTTAGGAAATATTCTTTTCTTCAAGGGATATTATGCGACGCTGATTCCTGCCTGTATTGCTGGCGCAGCCTATTACCTGCTTATTGTTTTAAATCTAGCGACGCCCATGCCACTTGGAAAGCGGCTTTCTAGCCTCGCTTTTAGTATTACTGCCTTTTTCGTATTAAATGTGGCGCGCATCGTTTTGTTTGCAAAGCTCTTTGAAGCAGGCTATGCCTACTTCGACCTTACACATTTGTTTACATGGTATCTGGGAAGCACACTCTTGGTTGCGCTCCTCTGGATACTAGCAATAGCACTCTTTAAGATACAAGCTATTCCTTTCTATACTGATATCACATATTTGAGAAAAGCATAAAAAAGCCTTATAAACTATCGCTCCTAGCAAGTGTATGGCGCTTTTTACGACGTTAGTCGAATTTCTCGTCGCTACGATAGGCACACTTGGCTATCTCGGGATTTTCTTATTAATGACGCTTGAAAGCACGTTCATCCCACTCGTTCCGAGTGAGCTGGTTATTATTCCTGCAGGGATTCAGGTTGCACGGGGAGTTATGAATCCTTGGTTGGTGATGCTTTTTGGGGTAGGAGGCAGTCTTGCGGGCGCGCTGATTAATTATCTGCTTGCTCTTTCCTTAGGAAGAAAACTGGTGAACGCGCTTTTTATCAAGTATGGAAGAGTATTTTTCGTAAGTCAGGCACAGTTAGTAAAATCAGAAGCGTTCTTTGCTCGGCATGGCAGCATAACCACGTTTGTGGGAAGGCTCATTATAGGAGTGAGACATTTCATCTCCTTACCTGCAGGATTTTCAAAGATGCCTCTGGGGAAATTCTGCCTCTATACAGGGCTCGGTTCAGCGTTATGGGTAGGTATACTTCTGTATCTGGGAGTGGTGTTTGGACAGAACCTTGAGCTGATAACTGAACAAGTACACACCATTTCATACTTTCTCATTGTCGGAGCTGCGCTCCTTAGTATAGTGTATATCCTCTGGAAAAAGAAGCATTAATGCCGTGCTTTTGCGTCAAGGATAGACTGCACGATGAGCTTTTCTACAGCAGGCATAATCTCACACCCGGCAACGTGCACGACATAACAATTGTTTGGTTCTTTAGTAATAGTCGTTGTATCGGCTGCTTCAACCTGCACAACAGTATTATTTACTGAAGTGCAGGTAACGTACGTTTGATTCTTCTCAAGGGCATCTTCCTTGCTTGTCGTTCCTCGCTTCACTTTGTACAAATTATTGTTTAGGAAAAACTGCAAAGTATCTAAGGCAATCTGGCTCTCTGAGCAGTTGCTGATCCCTGTTTTGTTGATGGCGAGATAGAGTGTAGAGCTAGTATAGAAAATATCACCATAAACAGGAATATCATTTTCCCGAGGATCTTCCCGCAAGTACACATTATTCTTATAGACCTGACCTTGGCTATCATTGAAATAATAGGCATAATGGTACCAGGTAAGTCCTCTGGTTTGCTCTTTGGTAAAAGTCAATGTCTTATAGGTTATCTTGCCATACCCTGAGAAGAGAAAATACACAATGATGAAAACAAGAACAAAGACCACAAGAGCAATAAGGAGCCAATACTGCTCTATCCAGTTTACTTTCTTCGCTTTTTTTCGTACCATACCATTCAATCCCTTTTCTGCTTTTTAAAGCTTATGCACTTCCTATGCCAAAAAGGTGGTAGAGAAATGCATCTACTGCTCGTAGATCTCCCTGGATAAAGACACACCTATCTTCTTGCGTAACCTGGTTTTCCCCGCTCTGATTCCAGACAATAAGCAGAGAACTGCAGTTTTTCTCAGGGAGGTTGGTAGCACAGCTTCCCAGGCATGCCTCTTGCATTCTTCCCGTATAGAGAGCGAGTGTCCTCTGCAACTCAGCAGGCAATGCAGCACTTTCAGTTACATAATAGACCTGTTGTTGATAATAGCTATTAAGGGTCATAGTAAGCGCCAGAGATACATTCGTAACTGCTTCAGGAGCATACGTAAAGACCAACTGCTGGCCATCTCGTATAACTACCCATTCACCTCCAGCTTCCTGGAAACCAGACTGAGCTTGCTGCTCATTTTCAGAGGAAGTATCAGGATTGGAAAGAAACGCATACCCGATGCTACTTACCACGAGTATGGTCAGCATAAAAATGAGCAAAAATCTGCCTTGTTTCTGCTGCTTTTCAACAAGTTCATGGGACGTGTGCAATGACCGCATCCAGTCCATACTAACAAGAAGTTTAAAAAGCTACCCCTTACAGGGTAAAAAAAAAAGAAAAAAAAGAAAAAAAAGTCAGCCTTACGCTGAAGCGTTTGTACTTGAACCAACCAGTGCTACCGTAGTAGCGCTTGTGCTCTTGTATTTCTTGCCTGCAGTAGTATCAACTGAACCAGTGGTTAAGATTTTAGCTGCGTTTGCAGTATCTTGTGCATGGTAACCAGCAACCAACGTTGCTACTTTACCCGTGCCTCGGTCGAAAGTCTGAATCAGGAATGATCCAGCGCCAACGCCTGTCTTCTGTTCGAAGTCAGAGCCACAGCCAGCACCGCTGAGTAATTCAGCAGCAAGCCTATTGACACAACTTCCACCAACCACAATCAGATTCCTACCAGCTACAGATGCAACTTCCGAGTCTCTAACAAGCACTGAACCAAGCTCTTTCACTCTGCCGCCAGTTGTGCTGGAGCTTCCTGAGGAAACTTCTGCAGTCTTAGCAGTTAAAATGACATCAGCATACAACTCACCAGCATTTGCGGTGACCCTTGCTTGACGCTGATCGCTTGATACACCCGTTCTCTCAACCAATGTGCCGAGATCATCGTACACATAGCTGGTCTGGTGATTACTGTCGACCGGATCAGTGATGATCGAACGACCAGTAGTTATCGTGCTTGCTTCAACTTCGTTATTCGTGTTGTCATCAACAGTTACGTTGAACTGATTACCTGCTGCAAGATTTCCGTTTCGGTCTTTGTCCGTAAAGGTTAAGTCGAACGTATTCCAGCTGTGCCCTGCAGTTTGATTAGTACCGGTAGAGGTACCATTAATCGCACCTAAAGCAGCGCTGTTGTTCGAAGTCTCCCATGGCAACCAAATCTTCAATCCATTCTTTGTGTAAAGAGTGTTGAATGAAGTGCCTGCATTGCCCGTGACGTTGACGAACCGGTCGCTGTATTCGCTAATCTTGCTGATAGTCAACGTTAAACTGCCGAGTGTACACGTGTCTCCTGGTCTCCTGTCTGCGCAACGCTCAGTCCAAGAACCACCTTTTAAAGATTCAACAGTGGTCTTATTGACGCCGTTGTCGTTCTTGAATGAGGTGAATCGTAAGTAGTACGATTCAGAATCAGTCGAAGAGTTCCAGGATGCAACGAAGTACCTATCACCGTCAGTATAGTTAAATGCTAACAAGGTAGTGTTACTCGTAACAAGTCGGTCTGATACACCTTTACCGGTAGGAGCGCGAGGACCAGCGCTTGTAGCAGTACCATTGAACTCTCCTGACGCGTTAGCGAACAAGAAAGGAATAGTAACCGCTCCTTCATCCAGCGTTGTTTGCAGCTGCATGTAGTCAGTTGCTCCATCAGATACCGTGGTAACTTCCGGAGTAGTCATAACTGGTTTACTCATACTGAACTTAATGTTCTGCAATCCAGGGAGTGATAACTCTTTGTCAGGCGTGATAAATGTATTCTGATCGACGGTCCAGACAATATTGACTCTGTCAATTTTCTCCTTTCCACCGCTTGCAGTTCCACGCTTGACTTCAGTCGTTACACTTTGAATTGAATTATCATTCAGTCTGATTGTATTCGCGTTTCGTAGTTCAAGCTTCCCACTTCCAAGACTAAATTCTACTTTGCTGATACCCGTATCTTTGGCATTGTACAAGATATCTTTAATACCTACGTACGTTCCATCCTTCAGCTTGTAGGTTCCGCCTTTAGAAAGCGAGTTTGTAACTTCTCCATTGACGTTCAAGCGAGCGTTTGATGAGTCTACAAAACTAATCGAGGCATCGTAGCTCTTGTCACCAACTTTTACTGTGGTAGTTTCACCCTCAGTAGCTATTGCGCTATTCGCAGTGTCTAGAAGAGTCATATCTAAGGTGGAGTTATCCCAGTCAGAGATGTAGTATTTTTTACCCAGTATGTTAATATTGGTATTTTCAAGATCAACGAGGTCGCCGCTTGAAACATCAGATTCTGCGTCATTCGTAAAGTCCAAAGAATAGTTCAAAATCACCTGGTTAGAGGTCAAATTGATACCGATACTTGGTTTACGATCGCTGTAATCTGAGTTTGAGAAGTAATTCAGAATGAGGCCCGTGCCTAAGGTAATTCTCTGCTCATAAGCGTAATTACTGTTTTCGCCATTAGTATAACTATCATCATCCAATAGTTGTGGTAAATCAGTACTCGTAATGGTTGAACCGAAAACAGTGCTTACTACGTTACCCAGATTTACTTTATCGCTTGGTTTAGCAAGCGTGACATAGTCTGAGCCCGAAACAGATGTTCCTGAAGTTGTTGTACCCGAAGTTGCGGTCTGTGCAGCAAGAGCTGCCTGCAAGTTTGTCGTGATATCAGCTACTCCCACCAGGTCAAATTCGGCGCCTGGCTGGCTACCATAGATGATAGCAACATTCGCATTTCCATCCTTAACGAATGGTGCTGGGTAATTAGCCGCAGCAGCAAAGGCGAGCGTTGAGCTCATCATGACCGTACCTGCAATAACAGATGCAATCTTTTTGAAATTAAATTTCATTTCTTTTTGTAACCTCCTTTCAGCTTTTCAGCTCGTGGCAATCCCGCAGGATTCCTTGTGAGGAGGGCATACACCCCGCCAGTGTATTGAGTAGCTGTTAGGGACAGCTACACAACATGAACTCTAAGCTTACTAGAGTAGAGCATCAAAGACATAGTGCTTTAAAAATCTATGCCTCACTATTTCGCACTAGCGAGGTAGTTACAGGCACACCAGTAAGTTCCTTTATAAAGCTTGTGATGTTACTCAATAATATAACACGTGTGTACAAATGCACTGTATGAATCTTTCCTATCATAAAATACCGATATCTGGTCTAAAAACCTATATAATAAAAACCGAAACATATAAATAGATATACTATATATAGAGATAGAGGTTTTAAGATACCAGATATAGAATATGGCAAAAAAAACGAAAGTTCGCGAGATAACCATCGTCGATAAAGCAGGTAAGTTCAATACATTCTTCAAAAGACTGACAGGTGATGAAGATGACTTCGATCTGGAAGGTCTCGCTGCGCTGCGAAGACTGCTGAGTAATGAGCGCGCAAAGCTGCTCTACACCATAAAGGCGAAGCGCCCAGGCTCAATCTATGAACTTGCAAAGATAGTGAAGCGCGACTTCAAGTCAGTCAGTACCGATATTAAGCTATTGGAGCGCTTTGGTTTCCTAGATATGTTAGCTGAAAAGACAGGGAACAGAGAGCGTCTGAAGCCAATAGTTGTTGCTGATACAGTAATCATTACGATTAAGATATAACTGAGGTATCATATTCCTGTCTTGGAGATAAAACATCCAGCAGGAAATGATACTGGAAAGCAATTAATTGTAAGATACAAGCAAGAACAATGTGTAAGCTAATAACGTTTTAGATTTTTCGCTATGAGCAGAGCAGCAAGGTTGCTACTACCAGACCATTCCTGACATCATCTCTAATAATATATTCACCACCCACCATTTGAGAATCACACGTTCCTGAGGCAAGAGCAAGTACCGGTTCAGGTGCCGAACCAGTACGTTCAAACGTCAGATTAAGCATAAAGCCAGTATGCGGTCTCGTGGGTCCTACTTGTAATCCTGCATGCACTGTTTCAGTTATACTCGTATTGAGAGCAGTGCACACACTTCTTCCATCCATACATTGTTCCTGCGGGCTTGCACTGCATGCACGGGCGAGATCCTGGAGAGCAGCGTAATCAAGCGCAGAACGCAGCGCACAATCACTAGTTACTTTCATAGCGCTGTCCAAGAACTGCCGAATCTCATAGTTGTCAGTCCGTATGGACGTACTTGCAGTATGAAGGCTAAGCGTGATTAAAATCAGTGCAAGCACTGCTACAACAATAATAACTAATACAAATCCAGTCATTTCTTCTTGTCCTCGTTTATGCATGGTCTACTCCCTTACCTGAAGCATAGATAACTCCCAATTCACACCGTATTTGAGCATCATATCTTCTACAGAGAGAGACAAAACTCCGTGCGCTTACCCCATACACACTCCCATTAATGAGGGTAAGGAAATGACAATCAGGATACGTGCCTGCAGAACAGGCGCGTTCAGTAGGTCTTGGATAGAGTCGTTCAATGGCTAAGTAGTCAAGTTTCCAGAGTTCTTGGTAGAGGTGTAGTTTCTCCTCTTCTTTCTGCACCATAAGTGCCTTATCTAAGTCTATACAACCAACGCAGGCAGACCAGGCAAGCTCAGGTGTGGCAGCTAAGACGAGCGCAAGCTGCTGTGCTGCTTCTTCTCTGGTCGTGTCCGCTTGTTCTTGAATACTGCCTGTCCTCAGCTTGACAAAAAGCAGGGTAACAAGCGCAAAAAATACTAAGAGGGCGACTAAGACAAATGCCATTTCTTGGATTTTAAGCTGACCTTGTTTGTTCATGAAGCATCCTCTTTCCACAAAGGACAGGTTAAGGGTTGCTGTGCAAGCCGCAGTTGTTCTGCTTCTAACGTGAGTTCATGGAGGGAGCGATACACTGCTTTTGAGTCAGAGGTATTGACGGCAGAGATATAGCTTGCAAGTACTGGTTGTAAGGCACTGCTGCATCCATTTGAACTACGTGCGATGAGCTTGCTCGTATCATCATAGAGGCGTGCAAGGCTTGCCGCGCGTTTCATAACTCTCGCGAGTACACAGTCATATACTTCAGGAGTGCTAAAGAGGGCGCCATAGAGCAAAGGCCCTTCATAATACACTGCTCGTCCTTCTTTCTGGACACGTTGTGCCGTTACATCAACTGAGATATCACATCCATCAGCAAAGGCACTTCCACCTCCGCCGAAACATACTCGGGTGCTGCCTCGGGTACATGCACTTAAACTCGTCGCCATTTCTATAGAGCTCCCATTAATGCCCAGTGCAGCAAAATCATCTTCTACTTGCTGCGGCGCTTGCACAAAACAATACGGCTTGGTCCATATAAAAATTAAATCAGTTACCTTAAAGGGCAGGTGAAGTGGTTTGGTGAAGAGGTAAAATGTCCTGCCTTCTACCTGCGGTTCAGCAAAGAGATACTTGTCTGCGAGTGTGCTGCCAACTCCCGCATCCTGCCATGCCTTTCCAATGCCGGATCTGCTCGCTACTGCAATCGTTTCTGTCCCAAACACTCCTTCCTTATTGCACGTAAAAAGTAAGCGCGTATCACTGGGAAAACTGATGTTTTGGGGCCGGATGCCTG
>CAYJQF010000016.1:4494-14236 GCA_964372375.1 Candidatus Woesearchaeota archaeon | reverse complement strand
TGGGAGCGAATGACAGCGGGAATAATACCAATACGAGCAGAGTGCAGTTCTTCGTTGATTCGTTAACGCCAGGCATCAGTTTCAATGCTACGACTGAAGCGTCAGGAACGACTCTGACAAGAGACAATATTCAGATTAATGTGACTGCGCAGGATACTAATTTTGTAAATAATACTATTAGGCTCTTTAATGGCAGTCATACACTCTTATATGCGAATAATAGTTCGAGCACTTCGTTCTTTATTAATTATACAGGATTGGGTGGCGGCTTATACTTCTTTAATGCAACCGCGACAGACGTGTTGAACAATAGGAATTACACTGAAACGAGGAATGTAACCATTAATTTTACAGCACCGAATGTAAGCATGATATATCCGGCGAATACGACTTATAGCAGGCTTATTACGGAAATTAACTATACAGTTTCTACCGATGCATCTACGTGCTGGTACAGCACGGATAATGGACAGACGAATATCAGTGTGACGTGCGGTGTGAATGTTTCTGGCTTGAATAGCGGACAGGGAACGAGCAATTGGCTTGCAGCTGCGAATGACAGCGCGAATACTATCAATACCTCTCGAATACAGTTCTTTGTTGACTCTTTGACACCTGGAATCAGCTTTAATACCACGACAGAAACATCAGGCATTACAATCGCCGCTAGTCAGATTCGCATCAATGTAACTGCCCAAGATACGAATTTAGTGAACATTACCGTCAGATTATATAACAGCAGTTTTGCTTTGATAGCTAATAACAGTTCAGCCGTCAGTCCACTTAATATTACCTACTCTGGATTGAGCAATGGCTTGTACTTCTTCAATGCAACCGCGACAGACGTGTTGAACAACATTAATTACACTGAAACGAGGAATGTGACTCTTGTCACTAATCTCTCTATTTTCTTTGTCTTCCCCACGCCCGCCAACGGCTCAACGCAGACAGATCCTTCTATCTTCGTGAATGTGAGCAGTGCGGTCAGTTCGTATCAGTACACCTTTTTGGATTTTGATAGAACGTTGCTGGGATGGTATCGGATGGATGATGTGAATGCAACTCCAAACGGCAGTCCAACTGATTTAAGCAGTTATAGCAGGAATGGTACTGCTTCAGGCGGTGCCGCGCAGAACAGCTCAGGCAAGTTCAATGCTTCATTTACGTTTGATGGGGTCAATGATAAGATATCCATTACCAGCCCTCATTTTGTTACCAGAAGTACGGCTTCTTCAGTTTCTGCCTGGATGTATTCGAATGACAATAGCACTACCACTGATCTCTCTAAATTTATGTATTCAGAAGACAATGAAGGAGGTTTTCCGCTGTATTTGTTGCGAACTCGTGAAGGCAAACCAGAATTTGGCGTGTATAACGGCACTGATTGGTCGTTCTCAACAGCAAAATTTGTAGTTAACAAGAGCCAGTGGTATCATTTTGTGGGTACGTATAATGTGACGAATGGCACTATTTTGTATGTTGATGGAGTACGAGTGGCAAACAATAGCACTACTGGTAATAATGGGCAGACGATTGCTACTGCTACTATTGGAGGCAGAGTAAGTGCTGACTTTTTCAATGGCAGTATTGATGAACTGCTTATCTTTAACCGGACTTTAACAGCAGGAGAAGTGCTCTCCCTGTATAATGCGACCGCTAATCAATACTATAACAACTTTACGAACCTTTCGCAAGGAAGGCATAACTTTACTGCGTATATGGTGGGCGCTTCAGGCAGTAAAAACCAGACTGAACAAAGAACGGTGATTATTAATGTGAGTGATTTAGCTGCTCCCAATGTCAACTTGCTTGCACCCGCTAATAATAGCTTCATTACTTCAGCTTCAGTAACGAATATAAGCTTTAATGCCACGTTTACTGATGATGTTGGTCTGGCAAACAGCACCTTCTACTTATGGAATGAAACTCATAGCCTGGTCAATACCACCGTGCGAACCATTACCAGCACGAGCAATAGCACGAACTTAACTGTGCAATTGCCGTATGAAAATAGATTCTACTGGAACTATTTAGCAGGCGATAATGCGAGCAACTATTCCTTTAACAACACGAATTATACGATATTGTATGATAGCACTACTCCCACTCTCTTATTTGTTTCTCCGACGGAAAGCAATGGTTCATTTGCAAATCGTTCAACTATCAATATTAATGTAACTGGTACTGACCAGCACTTTGCGAATATCACTATCCGCTTATACAATGGCAGCAATACGCTCTTGTATGCAAATACTAGTACTGCCTCACCCTTTTTCATCAATTATACCAACCTCGCTGACGGATTGTATTATTTCAATGCTACTACCACTGATCAGGCAAACAACAGGAATGAATCCGGGACACGAAACTTTGTTGTCGCTACGATTGTCCCCACACTTTCCTTTGTTACACCTACTCCTGCCAATGCCTCAACGACTCACAGCTTTATCATTAATGTAAGTTCAAATAACACGTTTAACCATTATACTTTTATTGATATTAACAGTTCTTTAGCATTATGGCTGAGGATGGATGATCTGAATGCTTCCAATGGCCTGGTTGATTTGAGCAGCTATAGCAACAATGCGTCGAATAAGTCCGGCGCATTTCAGAATGGCTCAGGCATATTCGGCCGGTCATTTACCTTTGACGGAGCTGATGATTATGTAGTAGGCGATACGCCCGGCAATGGATTTCCTTTTCAGAATGCTTCACGTACAATTGCTGCATGGGTGAAGGCAGGAGCAACTGCTAATGATTCTACTATCTTCCACTATGGTTCTATGGATACTTCCTATTCCAGCATACGCCTTTTTGTTCATAATGCAACACAGTCTTTCGGCGTTGACGATGGTTACCGCGGTAATTTACTGCTTGATACGAGCAACGGAGCATCTGGTGTTAACTTAACTGATGGCAACTGGCATCATGTTGCAGTGGTGTTTGAAGGGAATAGTACACGAATGGAACGCCTGTATGTTGATGGAGTAGAGCGGAATAGTACTGATTTGGTTCTTAGTCAGTCACTGCAAAATGTGTCAAATTGGCGTGTTGGCATGTTGATTAAGCAGAATAATCTTGGTACTAATAACTCATTTAATGGGAGCATTGATGATCTCCTTGTTTTCTCAAGAAACATGTCTGCGTCTGAGATTGCTGCTCTGTATAATGCGACAGCAAACCAATACATTAGTAATTTGAGCGGCATGCTTACTTCAGGAGTTACGTATAATGTTACTGCGTATGCAGTCAACAGCTATGGGTTATGGAATCAGAGCGAGATGCGCATTATTACCTTTGAAAATAGTGTGGTGAAAGTGAACTTGCTTGCACCCGCTAATAATAGCTTCATTACTTCTAATGCTTTGTCCAATGTCAGCTTTAATGCGACCTTCACCGATACTGCTGCATTGACCAATAGCACCTTCTACTTATGGAATGAAACTCATAGCCTGGTGAATACCACTGTTAGAAGTATTACCGGCACGGGCAACAGCACTAATTTGACCGTGCAATTGCCGTATGAAAACCGGTTCTACTGGAACTACCGGGCAGGCGATAATGCGAGCCATTATGCTTTCAATCGCTCGAATTACACGATATTGTATGATGCGACACAGCCCGCAACAACCTATGTTACCCCAACTGAAACGTCAGGTTCAACGATTAGCAGGAGCAACATTATGATTAATGTAACTGGTACTGACCAGCATTTGGCTAATATTACGGTACGGCTGTATAATACAACACACGGTGTGCAGTATGCAAATAACAGTTCGAGCAGTCCTTTCTTCATCAATTATACCAACTTAGCTGATGGCACGTATTTCTTCAATGCTACCAGCACCGACCAGGCAAACAACAGGAATGAATCGGGGACGAGGAATGTGACTATTAGCGGTGATGGTGGCACGACTACTGGGACAACTACCGGTGGAACCAGCGGAGGTACAACTGGAACGACAACTGGAACGACAACTGGAACCACTGCTACGACAACTCCTGAAGAAGAGCTCATTAAAAAGAAACAGCCGGTATACTCATTTACTGTAAACAAGCCGTTCTTAGACTTCAAGCTGAAGCAAGGAGAGCGGAAAGAGCAGGTGCTTATTGTTAAGAATACCGGGGCAGATGCGGTGTTTGCAGTCCGCGTCACTGGTCCGGCTCCGCACCTCTTTATTGGAGAGCAGGTATTTTCTCTTAAGAAAGGAGCGTCAAAAGAATTACATATTCTTGCATTTGCATCAGAAGAAGATACGCCTGGCGTGTATACTTCCGTAATTGAAATCAGCGGGGGTACTGCTAAGAAGGCAGTTAATACTGTTGTTGAAGTTATTGGGAAGAAGCCGTTGTTTGATATCCGGTCGACGTTGAAGAATCTGGTTCTCTTCCCCGGCAGCACGCTTAAAACGCATCTTGCCATGATTAATATCGGAGATACGAAGCAGGTGGATGTTGTGTTGGAGTATTTTGTTGAAGTATTCGGTGGCAGTAAATTCAAGCTCGGAGAAGAAACACTTGCTGTAAATAAGCAGCTGGAGATTGATCGGGCATTCAAGCTTCCCGGCAGTCTTGGACCGAGCGATTATCTTTTCTCGGCGCAACTCAGTTACAATGGGAGCATCGCTACGAGTGCGAACCACTTTACAGTTCGGGCATCACCCATTCCTACTATTGCTCTTATTCTCGCGACGCTTGCAATCCTCGTCTTTATTATCATTGTTCTTATAGACCGACGAAGAAAAGAAAAGCAAAAACGATTGGCAGGGGCTTCTTAGTACGATGCGTATTATGAAAGGAACGAAGAGCCGGGAGGTTCGTGTACATGCTGTTTCTTGGCTTGGCATGTTTACCGGCTTGATGTTTAGCTCTGGAAAAAAGGCATTGCTTTTTCGTTTTTATTCATCGGGAAAGAGAGCACTTCATTCATGGTTTGTGTTCTTTCCTTTTCTTGCGGTGTGGTTGGACGAAACAAATAAGGTGCTTGCTTGGAAGCGGGTACTGCCTTTTTCCTTGCATGTGCTCCCTCGGCAGCCTTTCCATTCTTTGCTTGAGATTCCTTACACATTCAAGCATAAGCGGCTTGTTGACTTTATCGTCGGGAAGTCAAAAATACCGACGGAAGAGCAAAGATTTAAATATGAGTGTGCCTAAATAGTATTAGAAAGTCCGATGATTTTTCAGGTAAAAGGAGGTGTGCAATGGGAACAGTTTTAGTCAGAAATGTTGTTAAGCGAAGGCCAGGCTATTTGTACTACGTTGATGGCAAAGGGAATGTCTGCGAGGCCCGGATGGCGCGTGGTGGCAAGAAGCGAAAGAAGCGCTGATTGGATTATAGTCATGTACTGACCTCAGCTTACTAGCTTTTTATTTTATTTTATTTTAATAGTATCTTTTCCTTCTTTCACACAAATCTTTTTATAGTGTCTTCTTTTCAGCAGTTTATGCCTTTTGTACCTGCCCATGTGAGAATGCTTAGAAAGCAGCTCAAGATGACTCTGGATGCGTTTGGCTCTGATCTTGGCAGACATATGTTTGACGGAAATGGGGAAAACATTAGTTTTTGCGGCAACACGGTTGTAAACTGGGAGTCCGGCAGGTCACGTCCTACCATTCGTACACTTGATGCCCTCTATACGTATGCTGCTTCCAAGGGATATTCTGACGTGCAGTTTTATGTGCCACCTTCCCTTAGAGTGAAAAGAAGTTTAGTTGACAGAACAGCATAAGTTCATTACAGAAATATCAGTACTCTTTTAAATCTGTTTTTCTTAGTAGATGGATGATACTCGGCATAGAATGCACGGCGCACACGTTTGGCATAGGAATCGTGCATACAGGAAAGATTCTGGCGAATGTCAGGGACATGTGTACGACTGAGCAGGGAGGAATTATTCCCCTCAAAGCTGCAGAGCATCATACGGCAGTCGCTGAGAGCCTGTATCAAGAAGCATTGCAGAAAGCAGGTATTGATGAAGATGCAATTGAAGCAATTGCATTATCAAATGCTCCTGGTTTAGCGCCTTGTTTATTAGCAGGGATGCATTTTGCGAAAGAAAAGGCAAAGAAATTGAAGGTGAAAATAATTCCAGTCAATCATTGCATTGCGCATTTGGAGATTGGCAGGCATGAAGGTGCAAAGGATCCAGTATTAGCGTATGCTTCCGGGGCAAATACTCAGATTATTGCGTATGCCTCTGGCAAATACCGGGTGTTTGGGGAGACGCTTGACATCGGCATTGGCAATTTTTTAGATAAGGTGGCACGGTTTGCAGGATTAGGTTTTCCGGGAGGACCGAAGCTAGAAAAAGAAGCGAAAAGGGGCAGGTACCTTGCATTGCCGTATTCAATTAAAGGCATGGATGTTTCTTTTTCTGGCATGCAGACAAAAGCACAGCAGCTTTTATCGAATGGTAGCTCTCTAAAAGATATTGCTTTTTCTATTCAGGAAACTGCGTTTGCCATGCTCGTTGAAGCAGCTGAACGGGCATTGGCGCATACGGGAAAGAATGAATTAGTGCTAGGAGGAGGAGTTGCTTGTAATAGCAGGTTGCAGGAAATGTGCCGAATTATGTGCAGGGAGAGAAAAGCAAAGTTCTTTTGCCCTGAAAAAGCTTTGTTAGTTGACAACGGAGGAATGATAGCATTTACGGGGGAATTGATGCATGCATCCGGAATTGCTTATAATCCTGAGCAAATAGATATTAAACCGAGGGAACGAACAGATGATGTGCAGGTTACTTGGTAGATGCTCGTCGGCGAAAGATATTTAAAGCAGACGTTCTTTTTCTCTTAGATTGCGTACGCGTAATGCACCATATAACAAAGAGGATGTCGAGGGTATCTCAGCGTTTTAGTGTTCTGTTAGTAACTGTCTTTCTTCTTATGAGTGTTCCTGGTTTTGTTGGCGCTCAGGATGCAGTTCAGGATACATCTGATGCAGGTACTGCTTCGGGAGCAGCTTCGGCAGGAACGACGACTGTTGTGTTTACTGCCGGTGTGACGCCAGACAGAAGAGTATTCTCCTTTTTCGATCATGTTGGCGAGCGTTTTCAATTAGCATTTTCATTTACTGCTGAGCATGATGCGGTATTAGAGCAGGAATTTGCTGCAGAACGGTTAGCTGAAATGCGTGCGATGGTAATTGCAGGCAATGCGCCTGCCGCGCTTGATGCCGCGCGTGATGCACAGACGTTGTTGCAGGATGCTGCTGCAGATGTTGCAAAGGTTGATGTGAGCAAGACTGATGCCGCTGGTTTGGAAACCGGACAGGACGCACAAGTCTATCAGCTTCTCAAATCGCAGGACGAGCTTATTCAGTATGACGAGTATTTACGTGAGACTGAGAAGCAACTTGCGGCTCAAGTTAGTGCAGGCGCGGTATCAACTGCCCAAGCGAGTGATATTACTAATTCAATTAAGGACGGCACTGCTGTTGTCGCAGCCGAGATTCATGATAAGACGAACGAGGCGACTGATGCCCTTGCAGAGAATAGCAATATTTCTCCTGCAGAGGCAACAATTGTGGTGCAAAAAATAGAAGATGCTTCTGGTTTAACTACTACGTTCAAAAAGGAAGTTTCTGATGAGCGATTGGATGAGGCAACGCAGCGTCTTGTTGCTTTGGAAGCTGAGGCGGCTCACTTGAAGGCAACAGATAACACTGAAGATGCACAACGTTTGGGAGCTCTTGTTGATCAGGCGCAGTTACGATTGGCTGAGGCGAGTGATGCGCAGCGTATCGGCGATTATGGTGAAGCGTTTGGGCAATTGCAAGCTGCCGAACATCTTACTTTCAATGGAGAGCGCGCCGTAGTACAAGGAGCAGCAGGTGACACGAAAGCATATACTGCCTTGCCTGCATCTGTACGTACACCTGAAGCATTGCTTCAGGAAGAGCAACAGAAGAGCGAGCGCTTTTCAGGTGATACATGGAAACAAGCGAAGGACGCTCTTATTGCAAAATATCCTGATAAAAAGGAATATCTTGAGCAGCGGGAAAAACAGGCTGAACGGGTTGCCGCGCTTACTACCAAGTTATCTGACCAGCTTAAGGAGAAGATGGATGCCTTAGTTGCAGAAGGAAAGACCCAGCAGGAAGCTTCAATGGAGCTCGGCAGAATATGGGACGCAGCGTATGCACGAGAATATGGCGAAGCATATGTGCCTCCCGGTTTTGTGCAATTTACGGGAGCGCAGCCGGTTCCTCAAACTGGGGAAGCAACGGGAACGAATGAGCAGAAACCCGAGGCGATTCCTATCGGCACGATTGATCCAGCATTTCTCGAGCGCAATCGGGAGAAAATAGCAGTTAATGGCGTGTTTGTGAAAGGGGTTGACTATAAGGATTCTGCAACCGGATTTACGTATGCATTTACTGACAAGGGATATGAATATACAGATGAACTGGGAGAGAAGCATGAGGTTGCTTTGCCTGCTGAAGTAGCCCAGAAGGTTGATACTGCCTTTACTACCGGCGATGAAGTGTTTGAGCATCAGGTGCAAACAGATACGGGTTCTGTAACATATAGATATTCTGCAACAGGGTATGAGATGGTGAAGCCTGATGGCACCAGTGAGAAAGTAGCGTATCCTCAGGGTACGTACGCTTTGGTGGGTGGCGGCGCACTCCACAACGAACCTACGGGCTTTACCGTAGAAACGAGTGTTGGCACTGTAGTCAGGTATGATTATAATCCACAGTTCCAGAATTATATTGATCCTGTTTCAGGGAAAGTCTATGTATCTGATGTTGCGATTCATCAGGAGAAAACAACGTATGATGCCTCGAAACAATCCTATGTGTACAGTAATGCAGGAGAACAGTGGAATTATCAAGGCAATGGTGCCTGGAAATCACAAGACGGCAGAGCGTATCAAGGTGGTGCGCTTGCTGCTCCTGTCGGCTATGAAGGAAAGAAAGAGTATACGACACAGGATGGAACCGCCTGGAAATTTGCTGAGGGGAAGTGGGAATCCTCCAAGGGCGAGTCATATGTACCTCCTCCGAATAATTACTATCGCTATGATCCTACCGGGAAAAGTTATGTTGATGCTGCTGGTCAAGTACATGAAGTAGGAGGGAGTGGAGGAGTGACTGACTATGGTGGCAAGAGCTGGTCGCAGCGGGTTGATGGCAGTTGGAAGTCTTCTGGCGGAGAAGTCTGGGATCCTAAAACAAGCACGTGCACGGGTTGTGGAGGCACTACTGGGGCTACTGGAACAGCTGGAGGCACCGGAACTGCAGGTACTGGTTCAGGAAACTCTGACTATGGTCGCTATCGAGATGCTTCTGGAAGAGAGCAGGCATACACGTATGGCGGTGGCGCACTTATTAGAGGTGGAGAGGGAGCGTATGTGTATGTGCCAGTACATCCAGGAAGTGCACCTGAGAGTAGAACTGCTGGCTCACAGGATTATGCACAAGGAAATGTGAAAGATTCATTTGGCAATGAGTGGAGACGAAATTTAGATAATACGTGGACGAATTATGGCGGCGGTTCCCAGCAGAATCCTGCTCCTTCTGCACCTCCGGGCGGTTATTATTATAGTAGTCCTGGCAATCCAGCAGGAGGTGGCTACTCTGCAACTGCAGGAGGATATACCGGCACGAGTTATGGTGGTACTGATAGTGGAACATTGCCACCTGGAGGAACTACCGGTTACTACGGAGGTACTGGTTCTACTGGTTACTACGGAGGTACTGGTTCTACTGGTTACTACGGAGGTACTGGTTCTACTG
>CAYJQF010000016.1:0-4394 GCA_964372375.1 Candidatus Woesearchaeota archaeon | reverse complement strand
GTTACTACGGAGGTACTGGTTATACCTATGGATGTGCTAATGGCGCTTGTGGCGGTGGATATTATTACAATAATCCAGGAAGTTCTACTACTCCTGGCGGAGGTGCTGGTCCTAATGCGTATGGCAGTCCAGCAGTACCGGGAGGGTATCCGAGTGGCTCGTACACCTATTCTTCAGGCAGTACGACTGGTTCATATTACGGAGGAACTAGTACGGGTTCTGCTTCAGGCTCATATTCTGGTGGCAGCACCGGCTATTATGGAGGTTCCTCGTCGGAAAGCAGTTCGTATGGTGGCACCAGCGGCGGGTCATACTCAGGAGGTACCAGTGGTTCATATTCGGGTGGTTCTTCTGGAGGAGACTCAGGTGGTTCTTCTGGAGGAGACTCAGGTGGAAGCTCAGGAGGCAGTTCAGGAGGACCGACGGGGGCTGTTATTACTGGAAGTGTGATTGCAGATCATGCGTTTACGCAACGATGGTTTGCTGAGCATTTGAAACGCCCTTAATTGTAATAAAAGAGTATACTCATTTTTATAAAGAACGATTGTGGTATGTATAGATGGTTGCTCTTCAGAATGAGTTGCTCAATTTTTCGTATCGGGAACTGGAACTACCAGTACAGGAATTGTTTCCTCGGCTTGACTTGCAGGCGATGAAAGACACCTTTGCGTATTTGCGCGAAGCGGACCCTCATGCGACTATTTATGCGGTAGCACGAGCGTTATGGAATGGCGGCTATACCTCTCTGCTCCACGAGTATGGATTCTGGGATACTCATTTTCAGAGTTTCTCTGGGCATTGTCATCAGTGTACTCCGGCGTTGGGAGCAGTATTGAAAGTGTTAGGGTTTGAAGTATCATATTTGGAATGCTTTCGCATTCGTGAGCATTTT
Source organism: Candidatus Woesearchaeota archaeon (assembly GCA_964372375.1). Taxonomy (GTDB): domain Archaea; phylum Nanobdellota; class Nanobdellia; order Pacearchaeales; family GW2011-AR1; genus SICV01. The sequence continues at coordinate 3,502 of CAYJQF010000016.1, read as the reverse complement.
ACTATCACCGGGATTATTGAACAGGTGCCTCCTGCAGAAGAACAGAGTGCTCTGAAATCAGAATTCCTTAGAATCAAAAGGATTCCGTATTGCATTCTTGAAGTGATGATTAAAGGAGTCCCTTATTATATCACCGGCAAGCACGTGAAACCGTATGGGAATGGGGCTCTTGCTTTGCTGACTCCTGAGTGCTATCAGGAGTTTGTAGGCGTTTTCCGCCACCAGGACGATGCGTCAAAGTCCGGCATCTACGTTCAATCGATTATGCCTAAAAATAATCTGGCAAAGGCTAACTTCTCGAGAAGAATTGTCTGGGCAAAGCAAACCTATAAGGATGAGAAGCCTGAATTGTTTTGTACGTTTCTTAGAATGAAATTAGTGTAAGAAACATTTATAAAGCGCTTTTTTGATGTAAGGAAGACTGATGAAGTTATATACGGAGGTCATCATGGACTTCTACACTCTTATAGAAAAAGCAAAAAAAACCGGCAAAGTTGATAAAGGAACGAATGAAGTGACCAAGGCAGTGGAACGTGGAGTGGCAAAGCTGGTTGTCTATGCTAAAGATGTAGAACCTAAAGAGATTGTCGCTCATTTATCTCTGTTATGCAAGGAAAAAGGCGTACCGTGCAAAGAAGTTGATTCTAAACAGAAATTAGGCATTGCAGTAGGCATTGGTGTTGCTGCATCTGCTGTTGCGATTATTGATGCCGGCGAAGCAAAACAAGAGCTCGCGGCACTCAAGGCCACGTAGAGGGAGTATGGGAAATAAAACTCAACACGTTAAAGACAAGACTTCTGAAGGCGCTCATGAAAAAGGAAGGCGGTTCAGTACTGAAGAGCCGGTGAATGCGTTGGTCGAGCAGATTGTGGGCAGGACAGGAGCGCGCGGAGAAGTTACTCAGGTGAAAGCAAAAGTGCTTGCAGGCAGGAATCAAGGCAGGAGCATCCGCAGGAATGTGAAAGGAACTATCCGTATTGGCGATTTACTCACGTTGCGAGAGACTGAGATTGAAGCGCGCCGCATGCGCGGGAGCTTGGACCGGTAATGGTACAATGTTCCTTCTGCGGCAAGGAAGAAGCGCCTGTTCGCGGTCTGCATCTGATTCGGAATGATGGCAGCATCCAGTATTTTTGCTGCGGAAAATGCAGGAAGAATGCACTGCAATTGGGAAGAGATAAGCGGAAGCTGAAGTGGACGGGGGCTCATGCGCTGGCAAAGGCAAAGGCAAAAAAGGCATTGGCTTCAGAAGAGAAGAAAGTTCAGACCGGAAATAAGAAATAAGTATTTCTCTTAATACTTTATAAATATTTATGTATTTTCTTGGAAATCTATTTTATCGTCGGTAAAATACATTTTTATGGAGAAAGGTTTATAAAGCAGGTTTGGCTTTTTGATTGAGAAACTTATTTCCTATCCTTATGACACAGACAGAAGTATCCAAGAAATACGGCGCAGAGAACATCAAAGTCTTAGAAGGTCTTGAAGGAGTCCGGCATAGGCCTGCGATGTACATTGGCAGTACCAGTAAATCTGGGTTGCACCATTTGGTGTGGGAATTAGTAGACAACGCGGTTGATGAGGCAATGGGAGGTCATTGTGATTTACTAGAAGTGAGCATTAACAAGGATGGTTCTGTCACGGTAGGAGATAATGGCCGGGGCATTCCTACTGAAATACATCCGCAGTACAAGCGGCCCGCATTGGAGATAGCTGTTACAAAATTGCACGCAGGAGGCAAGTTTGACAAGGGCAGTTATGCTATTTCCGGAGGGCTGCATGGTGTAGGTATTAGTGTGGTGACTGCTTTGTCCAGCAGGATGAAAGTCATCGTGAAGCGGAATGGGAGCGTGCACCAGCAAGAATATGCGATTGGCAAGCCCAAGTATGATTTAAAGATTACCGGAGAGTGCGAAAAGAAGGATACGGGAACTGAAGTTACGTTTTATCCTGATGCAAGCATCTTTTCTACAACTACCTTTGAATTTTCTATTCTTGAGAGCAGGTTGCGGGAAATTGCTTTTTTGAATAAAGGCCTAAAGATTGTATTAAAAGATGAACTAGCAGGTAAGAAGGAGACCTTTCACTTTGAAGGTGGCTTGGTAGAGTTTGTCAGATGGGTGAATAAGAGCAAAGATGTCTTGCATGCGAAACCTGTGTATTTTGTGAAAGAGCAGGATAAGATTGTGGTCGAATGTACGGTGCAATATAACAGCAGTTATCAGGAGAATGTACTCAGTTTTGTCAATACGATTAACACGATTGAAGGAGGAACGCATGTAGTCGGCTTTAAGACAGCGTTAACTCGTGCTATTAACGATTATGCGAATAAAAACAAACTTAATAAAAGTGAGAACTTGACAGGAGATGATGTCCGGGAAGGACTAACTGCTATTATCTCAATAAAAGTGCCTGAGCCGCAGTTCGAGGGTCAGACTAAGACTAAACTGGGTAATTCAGAGATTAAAGGCATTGTGGATACCGTCGCAATGAAGGCGATGACTGAATTCTTTGAGGAGAATCCTGCTATAGCGAGAAGAATTGTGGATAAAGCATTGGAAGCGCAAAAAGCGAGAAATGCAGCCAAAAAGGCAAAAGATCTTGTCAGAAGAAAAAACGCTTTTAGCGTTGGAGGCTTGCCAGGAAAACTTGCCGATTGCTCATCCAATAAGACTGAGCAATCTGAATTGTTTATTGTGGAGGGAGATTCGGCTGGAGGTAGCGGAAAACAGGGAAGAAATAAAGAGTTTCAGGCAATATTGCCATTGAAGGGAAAGATACTGAATGTGGAGCGGGCAAATTTAATTAAGGTGCTTTCTTTTGAGGAAATTACTAATCTCATTACTGCTATTGGAACAGGCATCGGAGATCAGTTTGATGTTAGTAAACTAAGATATGGGAAAATTATCATTATGACTGATGCAGATGTTGATGGTGCACACATTCGCACTTTGTTATTAACTTTCTTTTTCAGATTTATGAAACCATTACTAGAACAAGGCCACGTCTATATTGCTGTTTCTCCTTTGTATAAGGTGAGAAAGCGGAGCGATCACTATGTATATACGGATGATGAACTGAAAAAAGTAATTGCCAAGTTAGGGAGCAATGTCCTGGTGCAAAGATTCAAAGGTTTGGGAGAGATGAATGCTGATCAATTATGGGAGACTACTATGGATCCTAAAACAAGGCTGTTGAAAAGGGTAACTATTGAAGATGCAGCCCTTACTGATGAGGTTTTTTCCAAATTAATGGGCGATGATGTTGAGCCGAGAAGACTTTTCATTGCAGAGAGAGCAAAGGAGGCTCAGATTGACATCTAAAATGGCAACCTTTACTAAAAAAGCATTAACAAAGAAGTTTAAAGGCAGGAAAGTAACGATTGGCTTTGATGCTACAGAGAAAAAAATTGTATTAAATCAAGGGAGAGATACATTTACCTTCTCTGCTGGAAACAAAGGATTAGAAATGATAACTGGTGGAGCAATAAAACTAAAGATA
>CAYJQF010000015.1:0-15295 GCA_964372375.1 Candidatus Woesearchaeota archaeon | reverse complement strand
TATGCATAACCTTTTGCGTGAAGTTTTACTGAGGCGTTTTATGAGCAGGGGCTTGCCTGCATTTATTTATGCCATTTCTACTTATAACGAAAGGCATCCTCAAGCAGAAGAGCAGAAAGATGAATGGTTTTTACAAGTTTCTTTTTCTGGAGAAGGCTTTACTGAGCATCATCCAGCTTGTTCGTATCTTGATTTTTGGTATACTCCTGCTCGGGCTACTTTGGAACATGTGCATGTGCGGTTGAATCCGGAGGAAAGAGGCAAAGGTTTAGGTAGAAAGTTAATAACTGCAATGGAATCTGTCGGCAGAGAATTGGGTTGTGCTTCTAGTGTTGTTTATATCAATACCAATCGTTCTTTTTGGAAACATATGGGTTATGCATTTGATAGAAAAGAGAAAGGGTGGGTAAAGCTGCTCACCTAACGTGATCAACCATAGGATTAAAAAACCCTGTTTGTTAACATTTTTGCTAGGCCCATAGTTTAACGGATTAGAATACGAGGCTTCGGATGCTTAAGGAAACTACGTTTCCTTGAAGTTCAACCTTCCTTCTAACTGAAGGAGAAGAAGCAACCTTGTGACCGGGGTTCAACTCCCCGTGGGCCTATCGCAGCCTTTAATAATTGCCATTGTTTTACTGTTGAATGAAAGTGATGTGGTCTAAGAGCTTGCTTCTACGCGTTGTTGTTGTTGCCTTTGTTTTTTGGGTGGGTGATATGTTTTTACATTATATTGGTGTGGGAGAGAGCACGTTCTATTACATCAGCAAACTAGGAAATGGTATTATCTTTGCAGTTCTGTGGTATGTCGGGTTTGCCTATCGGGAGCATTGGAAGAAAATAGTATACAGTATTGTTTTCGGCACATGGGTCTCTCTCTATTACCTCTTAGCGTCGTATTCGGGACTGGTGCAATCGGCAGGCATCTATGCATTAGAAAGTCCGCCCCTGTTTGTGGTGGGAAGCTTGGTGTTACATCCGGTAGCCTGGTGGGTATTTCATAGCTTGGTTTTTTACCTTGGTTTGCAAGTTGCAGAGTTAGTGAAAAAGTAAGGTTTAAGAAACTGGCTTGCTAAAGAAAGGTATGAAAAAAGAAAAAGATACGAAAGGTATCACTGCTGAAAAGGATGAGTTTTCCGAATGGTTTACCCAGATTATGGTGAAAGCGGATCTGGCAGATTACAGCAGTGTTTCTGGATGCATTGTGTTTAAGCCGACTGCTTATGCAATTTGGGAGAAGATTAAGGAGGAAGTTGATACCAGGTTTAAAAAAATAGGGATACAGAATGTCTACTTTCCCTTATTTATTCCTGAAAAGACGCTGATGAAAGAGGCAGAGCACTTTAAGGGATTTACTCCGGAAGTGGCGTGGGTAACAAGTGCAGGAGATACACCCTTGGGAGAGAGGCTTGCAATAAGGCCTACTTCTGAAACAATCATGTATGAGAGTTATGCGAAATGGATTCGTAGCTGGAGAGATCTTCCTCTCTTATATAATCAATGGAATAATGTAGTGCGATGGGAGTTTAAGCATCCTGTTCCTTTTTTGCGGACAAGAGAGTTCTTGTGGAATGAGGGGCATACGGTTTATGCGAGCAAGGCAGAAGCAGAAGCAGAGAAAGATACCATTCTTGGCGTATATAAGGAAGTATGCGAAGCATATCTGGCATTGCCTTCCTTGCTTGGGAAAAAGAGCAAGCAGGAAACTTTTGCAGGAGCGGAGTATACCTACTCTTTGGAGTTTGTGATGCCTCATGGTAGGGCAATCCAAGGACCTGACTGGCATCACGATGGGCAGAATTTTGCGAAAGCGTACGGCATTAAGTTTCTAAATAAGCAAGGCAAGGAGGAGTATGCGTATCAGAATACGTTTGCCATAACTACCCGCATGTTAGGTGTTTTGTTCGCCGTTCATTCTGATTCTAAAGGTCTGGTGCTGCCGCCAAAAATTGCACCGCATCAGGTGGTTATTGTTCCTATCTTATTTGATGATTCGAAGGAGCATGTTATGAAGAAAGCCCTGGAACTGAAAAAAGAACTTACCCTCTATACTCCCTTTGTAGACAGCAGGGAAGAGTATAAGGCAGGGTTCAAATTTAATGAGTGGGAATTAAAAGGCATTCCTCTGAGGATTGAGCTTGGGCCGCAAGATCTTGCTAAAAAGCAAGTGGTGCTTGTGCGGAGAGATACGGGAAAGAAAGAGATAGTAAAAATAAAAGAGGTGCAGCAGCGAGTTCCTATTTTATTGGAAGAGATACAGGCATCTTTGCTGGAGAAAGCGAGGAAAGCATTGCATGCACGTATTGTTAGCTGTAAAACAATGAGCGAGGTTGTGAAAGCAATCGACCAGAAGAAGCTTGCCCTTGCACCACTTAGTGCTGATTCTGAAGTTGAGAGTGCATTGAAGCACAAAACGAGAGGAGCGAAAGTGCTTATTATTCCTGATGAGCAGCCGGCAAAGAAAGGGAAGTGCATTATTACTGGAAAGCCAGCAGCTTATCTGGCGTATATCGGGAAGTCGTATTAAGACCCGTTTTACTAAAGTACCCCTTCTAAATTAACTTTTAAGTAGTAACAAGATAGAAAGATATAAATAGAAGAAAGCGTGGAAAACGAAGCAGTAACTCATATGCCTGGTGAATGGAAATTTGACCTTGGTAATGGATTAAACGTAAGTTTACTTCAAGAATTACTCCCACCAATGACTCAAGATGAGAGTGCAACAAAAACCTTTTATGATGGTTTTCAGACTGCTTCTGTTCAAGATATTTTCTTAATTGGGGCAGGTTGTATGAATTAAAGGATGCTGAAGGAAAAGCCGGTCATGCAGTTAAATCTGCGCGCGAGTTTATAAAAAGAGAAATAAGGAGCCATTGGTTAAATACTCAAACGAGAATACGTTATCAATCTGCAGAGAAGGATACAATAATTTAGGATTATGGAACCCCTCGCGCCATATCAAAGAGTGTTGATTTTGCAGGAAGAGACGGCGAGATACAAGGAGTTTTGTCTTTGGATCAGTCTTTAGCATTAACCGGGAAGACTCCTCAGCAAGCGGAAGGGATTATGCGTTACTTAAATGAGACTTCAGATTATTTTTATAGATTAAATAGCAAACTAAGAGCTGTTGATGAAAGAGTCGTGTGGCTTTATGCTGGTTCGGGTGGGTTCTGCTTGTTCTGCGTTGGGAATCTTCAGGACGCGAAGGCTTCTTTCGGGATACGCTTTTCGCAAAAAAATAAGGGGACTCAATAAAAATGTCATTAATAATTAAAACAAATGATTCAAGAGCAACAAGACTTTTGGATGTTGCTGGAATCAAATACACATTAACTAAGAAGGCTCCTGCAAAACCAGTTACGCTCTCGGGCTCTGATAATGCATGGACAATTAAGGGAGTACACTATCAAGGACAAGTTATTCCAATAACTCTTTCAAGAGAACTCCTGCCTGCAATGAATTTAGGACAGATGGTAAAACATGCTAAAAAGGCTATGGAGAAGGGCGAACCTCATTCAGCAAATGCACAAGTCTTTTATGCCGTCGCTAAGAGGGCAATGGAGCAAGACAATCGTGAAGTTCAAAAGTTTATGAGAGAGACCATATTCAATCAATATCCAAATCTTTTATCAGTAGTCAGATATGCTCCAAAAGGAAAACTCGATGAAATAGTTCACAATCCAAGATTACTTAACAGATATTCTGCTAAAGTTGATTTTGTTGCACCAGATGAATTTATTAGAGGTTCAAAAAGGAGAGAAGATTATGAGGCTCTTGTAGGAGCAGACAATCCTGATGAGGTAGCTGATGTTCTTGGCTGGGTAACAGGAAGGAAGGCATATTTATGGAGAGTTAATCGAAGGCCTCCTAGCGTTGATGAAAGAGTCGTGGGGCTCAGTGCGAATTCGGATAGGTTCGACTTGGACTGCAGTAGGGGTCCTCAGAATGCGGTTGTTTCTTTCAGGGTAATTCTGCCGCAAAAAATTTTAAAGCGAAAGTCTTAAAAAGAGTTTTCTTCCTTCACTCTTGCCCCAGAGCATTAATCGTTCCATATCCATGGAATACAATTAGTTTTGAATAGTTGGCTGTTGTTGTGTGCCGTTATGCTTACAGCCTGCAAAACAAATACTTTTTTATAGCTCATTTGGATTAAAACAAGATGGTAGAACTGCATTTCAAGCCGGGAGATTCAGTGCGATTGCGCTTAGCGAAAGGGGAACAAGAGGGAGTTGTATTGAAAAGTTCTGATTCCTCTTTCGTGCTTTTGAAATTAGATTCTGGATATAATGTTGGTATTTCCAAGGAGCATATTCTTGCTGGGCGAGTCCTGAAACGGTATCAGGACGAGAAAAAGCACACTACGCTTCCTCAGCATCCTGACTTGCCTCGTATTGGTTTGGTCATGACGGGAGGGACTATTGCAGCAAAGCTTGATTCGAGAACAGGCGGAGTGCATTGGTTGACTGATTTAGAGGAGTTTGCGCGCTTTTATCCTGCATTGTTTCAAAAGGTGAATGTGAAGTCAATTGCAGTTCCTTTCATGACTGCTTCGGAAGCAATGACCAGTGAGCATTGGATTCAAATTGCAGAAGCGGTAAAAGAATTACTGGATGATGAAGAAATCCAAGGTGTGATTGTGACGCACGGGACTGACTTCTTGCATTATACTGCTGCCGCTTTATCTTTTTTTCTGAAAAATCTGAGTAAACCAGTAGTATTGACATATTCACAGAGAAGTATTGATCGAGCTAGTTCGGATGCCAATTTGAATCTGCAGTGTGCGGTACAGATGGCGTTGTCTGATGCGGCAGAAGTGATGCTTGTTGGACATGCTACACTCAATGATGATTTTTGCCATGCTCTACGAGGAACCAAAGTGCGAAAATTGCATAGTAGCAGAAGGGATGCGTTCCAGCCGGTCAATTGTAAACCTTTAGCAAAAGTATGGCCAGACAAAGTTGCATTTCTTGATATGTATCATACAAGACAAGTTGGAAAGAGTGAACTTGATATCTCTTTTTCTGACAAAGTAGCATTGGTTAAGTTTTATCCTGGACAGCAGGCAGATATTCTTGATTTCTATGCTTTAAAGTACAAAGGTATTATTATTGAGATGAGTGGATTGGGACATGTGCCTACTAGTGAAGCAGTTCACTCGTGGATTCCTATCTTGAAGAAGCATATCAAAAATGGTTTGATAGTATGTGCCGCTGCTCAAACTATTAATGGAAGGCTTGACCCTTATGTATATAGCAACGGCAGGGAATTGGTTGATGCAGGAGTTATTTTCTTAGGGGATATGCTTGCTGAAACTGCATTGGTTAAACTTGGCTTTGTCTTAGGTCATTATGGGTGGAAGAAGCAGGTGAAAGAGAAGATGCTGGAAAATGTGGCTGGAGAGCTGAATGATAGACTGGAAGCGTGATGTTGTAACTCTTTAATAGGTACAAATAGAAAGATTTAAAAGGGATTTCTCGCTTTGTCCTGTATGATATCACAACCATTACTGCAGTCTTATGCTGATGCAATGATTCACGCAGCAGATTGCATTAATTCAGTAAGACCAGACTTTGTAGTTGCTCCTATGCTTGGTTCCGTCCCTTTTATTGATGCGATGACCATTGTTTCAAAAGATTTTGATCCTACTAAAGTTGTGTATATGCCTGCTTCAAGTAAAATTGAAGGAGTTAACGAGGTTATTTTTCGCTGGTATTCTAACTTCTTGAATGAAGTGGTTGCTTCTCCAAGAGAGTTTCCTCGAGTTATTGGAATTGATGAAGTTGTTAGTGGTGGTTCGGTTGTGAGGTGTTTAAAGAATATCGATAGAGCAATTGAGCGGAAGAGGCAAGATATTTGTCAACGTCTTGTTAGTTCTGCACACGCCAAGGATGTTCCTGTTTCTTTGGATGCACTTAATACTTTAGATCTCTTGACTGAAAACGTTCACGCAGTTGATTTTGCAACTATGCGCCAAAGAATCACTGAAGGAACTTACGCACAGGATCCTGCTCTTGCGCGAAGAGATAGTGCGTTTTTTGTGCGACTTGCAAAAGAAACTCTTACACATAAGCTTGCTTATCGAACCATTGGTATTGAAGATTCTAAAGGAATTGGAAAAAGAGCCCCTATTTACGAAGAATTGAAACAAAAAGGGCGCGTCAATCCTGTTAGAGTTCAGAGTATCATTACTATGGATGATCCAAGATATTGTCCGGTACAATTTGAGGAGGCTCATCCTTCTCAGTCTGAGGGTTATAATCGATTTTCTCCTCGAGTAAAAGAGTTTAAAGTTACTCCTGAGTATGTTAACTTTTTACGAAGTCTTGCTTCTTATGTTGGTAAAGACCCTGAGCAAGTTTATCCGGTGAACATGGGTCCGATACTTGCATCTTCGCGCTTCTTAGGTAATCTTTAATAACTCTTCGTATTCTTTTATGTCATGGAAGCGAAGCATGATTATGCAAAAGTAGGATTTAAAGCAGGCCTTGAAATACACCAGCAGCTTGACACGGGAAAGCTGTTTTGTGCGTGTCCGAGCATCCTGAGGAATGATGCGCCCACTATGACCGTTACGAGGAAACTGCATGCGGTTGCCGGTGAATTAGGAGAGGTTGATGCTGCTGTTACACATGAAGCGGAGCAGGATAAGACTTTTTATTATCAGTATTACAAAGATACAAATTGTCTGGTTGAATTGGATGAGGAGCCGCCGCATTTTTTAAATGGCATGGCTTTGGAAGAAGCGCTGAAGCTTGCCTTATTGCTTCATTGTGAAATCTATCAGGATACGCAGATCATGCGGAAGACGGTGATTGATGGATCAAACACATCAGGCTTTCAAAGGACGGTCTTGCTGGCGCATTCTGGCTGGATAGACACTTCTTTTGGCAGAATGCCTGTAGATACACTTGCTTTGGAGGAAGATTCTGCTAGGCTCGTTTCAGAAAAGAAAGGCAAGGAAGTTGTTTTTAGATTAGACAGATTAGGAATACCTTTAGTTGAGATTGCCACTTCTCCTGTTATACAGAATCCTGAGCAGGTGAAGGAAACGGCATTGAAATTGGGAGAGCTCTTACGGGCGTGTAAGGTAAAAAGAGGCATAGGTACCATAAGGCAGGATGTGAATGTGAGCATCAGAGGGCATGATCGTGTTGAAATAAAAGGATTCCAAGAACCTAGTATGATGGTGGAGACTATTAATCTGGAAATTGCACGGCAGCTGCATGATTTGGAGCAAGGTGAGAAAAAAGGAGACGTGCGCGGAGCCTTGGAGAATGGAGAAACCGTATTTCTCAGGCCTCTGCCGGGAAGGGCGAGGATGTATCCTGAGACTGATTTACCCTTATTGCATATTCCCCTTGATTTGATTAATAGAATTAAGAAACACATGCCTAAACTGCGGCATGAACTAAAAGAGGAATTGAAGAAGAAAGGCCTAAGCGAGGAGCTGATGAAATTAGTCTTGGGAGGCAATTTGAATGAGTTTGAAACTCTTTTGAAAGTGCACCAGGATGCTCCTTTAGTGGCTAAGATGATAAGCTTATGGAGGAATGAATTTGCGACGAAAAGCAAAAAGAATCTTGAAGCGATTAAAGAGATACTGAAGGAGCGAGTGTTAGAGCAGATATTGGAAGCAGTTAAAGAAGGGAAGATTAGTGAGGGAGAAGTTAAAGGCATTTTGTGGAAGATAGTGCAAGGTCAGGATGTTACTGATGCTTTGAAGATTAAAAATGTGGGAGATGATGTTTTAGAACAAGAGATACGGACGCTTGTGGAAGAAAAGCCAGGACTGCGGGAAGGTGCGTATATGGGCATGCTCATCCAAAAAATGAAAGATGTTGATAAAAGGAAAGCAATAGAAATTCTTAAAAAGCTGGTTACTCGTTAATCGTATGGGAAACACGCTTATGACGTTGGGGATTATCCTCTTGTTGGCTGCCGCTTTTAGTGCAGGCTATTTGATTCAGAACATTGCCCGGGGGGTGACCGGGCAGGCAGTTGCTGCTGTGGAGAAGCAGAATTACAGCTGGACGACTGCCATCTGCAATAATAATAAGGAGTGCATTGATGTGGTTATTTTCTGTGAACAGGGCACTGTTACTCATATTCAACCCATATCAAATCTGACGCAGTTTACTGAACAGTGGCATGATCCGCGGAATAAGGTAACTAGGTATTGTGAATAACAAGGATTAAAAATCCTGCTTTTCTTTGCTTGGTATGTTACGGACACATACGTGTGGGGAACTGCGAGAGAAGCAGGTAGGTGTGAAAGCAACGCTCTGTGGATGGGTTTCTACTATCAGAGCACACGGTGGCGTTGTTTTTATTGATTTACGAGATAGATATGGCATCATACAAGTTGTTTTTATTAAGAAAAACAAGCATTTTGAAACTGCTAAAGGACTCGCATTAGAGTCTTGTATTCGAGTTAGCGGAGCAGTTGTTAGGAGGCAGAAAGGGACTGAAAATAAGGAGTTGGCAACCGGAGAAGTAGAAGTGTTTGGAGATTCCTTGGAAGTGTTTAATACAAGCCCCGCATTGCCTTTTCTCTTAAATGATTCTTCTGTGCATGAGGACGTACGATTGAAATACCGTTACCTTGATTTAAGAAGTAAGCATCTGTCTGATAACCTCTTCTTGCGACATAAGAGCATCAAGGCAATCCAGGATTTTATGGACAAAGCAGGGTTTATCCATGTTGAGACTCCTATATTGTATAAGAGTACGCCTGAAGGAGCCCGAGACTATTTAGTACCGAGTAGAGTTCATCCGGGAACATTTTATGGATTGCCGCAGAGCCCGCAGTTGTTTAAGCAGTTATTAATGATTGCAGGGTATGATACCTATTATCAAATAGCCCGATGCTTCAGAGATGAAGATTTACGTGCTGATAGACAGCCCGAATTTACTCAACTTGATGTGGAGATGAGTTTTATTGAACAAGAAGATTTGTTAGGATTAATGGAGCAGCTTTGGAGTCATGTCTTTAAGGAAGTGCTCGGAATCAAGCTCAAGACTCCTTTTCCGAGAATGAGTTATGATGAGGCTATGAAGAAGCATCAGTCTGACACACCCGATACGAGAAAGAAAGGAGAGGAGTTTGCTTTTGTATGGATAATCGACTTTCCCTTGTTTGAGTATCGAAAAGAGGATAAGCGTTGGTATGCCAAGCATCATCCGTTTACTTCACCGGTAGCAGGCGCTGATTTTGGTAAACCGGGAAGCGTGAAAGCAAAAGCGTATGACTTAGTGTTAAATGGAGTCGAAGTTGGGGGAGGGAGCATCAGAATTCATTCTAAGGATATCCAGAATAAAGTGTTTGGGATACTAGGGATATCTGAAAAGGATGCCAAGGAGAAATTTGGTTTCTTGCTTGATGCACTCTCTCATGGCGCCCCACCGCATGGAGGTATTGCCTTTGGCATAGACCGCCTTTTACAGCTCATGGTGAAAGCAGGCTCAATCCGCGATGTTATTGCGTTTCCCAAGAATTCAAATGCGCAGGATGTTATGCTTGATGCGCCTTCAGTTGTAAGTGACAAGCAGTTGCAGGAAGTGCATATCAAGTCTGCTCTGCCTCAAGTGACTACAAAAGGGAAGAAGTAGCTTTTTTCTTTTCATTTTCCAAGGCGATTAACTGAACTCGCGCTTGTTCAGGATGTATCCGTGCTGTATTTAATAGTTCAAGCATTTTTTCTATAATTTCCTCGTATGTTTCATGCTTATAGACCTTTAAATGGTCCAGCCTTGTTTTTGTTTTCTTGGATAGTTTAATAGTGGTTATCTCTTCTTCAGGCATCGTATCTTGAGGCATGCGTGCTATATATGTTTTTGGTACAAGAGAAATATTTATATATAAGGTATACTTTAGTATAACTATATTAGGTTCCTATTCAGTAACCTTTGTCCTTCCTGGGAGAAGAGGTGTCCTTGGTATACAAAACTATACCAAGGTATACTCCCTATTTTTGGGAGAAATATTTAAATAGATGCTCCGCTTGTCTAAAGTGTGCCGACGTTGTTTCTGACACGCCGACAAAGAGCATATATGGTAGATCGAGCGGCACTCAATCGTATTTGCACAGGATGCACTCTGGCACATTGTCCACTTGAGTAGCTCGCACAGGTGAGTGGTATGGCGATTCCTCAGGAGGGGCGGTGCAGAGGCATGGCATCAGAATGTTCTTTAAAGCAGGCAGTTTTAACTGATTCTCAAGGTACGGTGGTAGGGGCGCAAATTACCTGCGTGGAAATACTTAAACTTGACGCGAGCACTCATGAACAGAGAGATGTAGGAATTTCATATGCGCTTACTCTTTGGCTCCAGAGAGGTTATGCCGGTCTGTTGCCGAGACTCTATGCTCCTGATCTGTCTCACGAGGGATTATATCGAAACGTCCGACAGCTTGCTGATAGCGTTGTTGATTGGGTTCCTTCCTTAGGAGAAGCTTAGGTTTTTAAGTTGCTTTCTTGTAGATAGCGTATGCGGATGCTTGTTGTAGGAGATTTTCAAGGGGTATTTTCTGAAAAACTAAAGAAAAAGATACGAAAGGAAGCATTTGATATGGTTATTGGAGTGGGGGATTATACGGGCATTCGGGAGTGGCGACCATATGTGATGCAACAGCTTCGTCTGGCAAAACAAGGCATTGTTCTTCCACCTGAACTTTATTTTGGGAAGCAGCGATTTCGCTCCTTACTTAAAAAAGATGAAGCTGCGGCTAAAAATGTGCTAAGACTCTTAAATGAATTGGGGAAGCCAGTCCTCTTTGTGTTTGGAAATGGAGATGATGCGTGGTATACCTATCCATTTGATCATAGTGGGAACGCAAAGTCTGCACATCTCGCGTTTGTTAGACGGCTGAAACAATTGCACAATATCACGTACGGGAAAAAAACCATGTTCGGGGCTACTTTCATTGGATTTGGCGGATACATGGACATTGACGCTTATTTTGACAGAAAGCTGTGGAAAGATGAAAGCAAGGAAAGAGTAGAGTGGAGGCTGAGACGCCGTGTACGAAGCAAGAAAAAATTATTCAGCATACTCAAGCAGAGCAAAGGAGAGCGCGTTTTTATGTTTCACTATCCACCGAAAGGAGTATTTGATATTATTAAAGACAAGAAAGATAATCCGATGAATGGGAAAAGCACAGGAATTGGTTTTTTCAGAGAAGCGATTAAGAAGTACCAACCTCGCCTCGTCCTGTGCGGACATATGCACGAGTATCAGGGAGCGCAGAGTATTGGGAGAACTTTAGTGGTAAATCCGGGAGATGCGGAAAAAGGAAAATATGCGATTGTTGACTATCCTGAAGAAAAAGGAAAGATGAGAGTGAAGTTTGTGAAGTAATGTTCTTAAATAACTTTATAAATTACTGCTTTCTGCTCTCAGCATGAATGAGAAAGAAAAAGAGCAGATACGGAAGGAAGCTCGGGAGCTCTTGCGGAAATTTTCTAAGAGCTTGGAGAAGGTAAAACTTTCCAAGCAGAAGAAACGGCAGCAGACAAGAGGCATGCGGGCAGAAGGAGCAGGGATGCAGGCTGATGAAGCATTCAGGAAAAGCGTGTTTGCGAATGCACCTGAGAAGGATAAGGAGTATATCGTTGCAGAGAAAAAGCGATGGTAACGAAAAAGAGGCACGCAGGAGAAAAGGCGGCTCCAGCAGGTAAGGGAATAAGCGAAGATGAGCTTGATGATTCTCTGGATGTGCTTGAGCGTGGCGTTGGCGACTTATCGGGAGCATCGGAAGGAGTGCAGGCGCAGGCGAGTAAACCTATTAGCAAACTGCAAAAAGGCGATACAATAACTATTGACGGCAAGAGTTATACAGTTGATGCGCATGAAGTCCTTATTGATCATGGCTCAACAAAGGAGATGGCTATTGAGTTGTATGATGACAAGGATACAGATTATCAGCTGAGGTATTTTGACGACCAATCTGAGAAGACGCTGGGATTGTATGAATTGCAGGAAATTATATATATCAAGAAGAGCATGAAAAGCATTAGCTGGTAAGATTTATTAAGCGCCCTTCTTTTGAGGGTTAATGGGTCGAATGCTTGTTCTCACTTTTGTTAGTTTGCTGATTCTTTTTACTGGGTTAGTTAGTGCGGCTGAGCTTCCTGCGTATCAGGAGAAATATGTAAATGATTTTGCTTCAGTGTTAACAAGCGGGGAACAGCAGGAGTTACGAACGCTGTTTATAGATATTGAAAAGGAGACAAGCGCAGAAGTTACGTTTGTTTCTGTTGCGACGACTGGAGATCGCACGCCGCAGCAGTATGCGAGTGCATTGTTAAGCGCATGGGGTGTGGGGAAAAAAGGAAAAGATAATGGATTAGTGTTATTGTATGCGGCTGCGGAGAAGAAATTTTGGGTTGCTACTGGTTACGGCATTGAAGGTATTCTTCCCGACAGTAAAATAGGGAGATTGCTTGATGAAAATTATGTGCCTTTGCGGGATCAGGGAAATGTCAGTCAGGGGATTGTGCAGTTTGCACACGCCGCAGGACAAGTTATTATCGACAATAAGGATGAAGTGCTTGCTGGAACTACAGGAGCAAGTTCTAATTTTTCCTTAGAGATTCTTATTTTTCTCTTCTTTTTGGCTGTTATCGGCTTGCTCATCTTTTTCAAAAAGTTTGCTGGGACAGTTATTACTAGCTATACTGACCCAGTTTCACAGCAAAAAGAGAGTGGCATTAAAAAAGATAGAGGATATCAGACAATTGTATTTTTTGGCAGTATTATTCTTGCTTTTATTTTCTTCATCTATGATTTATTGCTTCTTGGTGTGCTTGTGCTCATTCTCGGACCAGCGCTTTTTCGTTTTCTTCGCGGTATTCGATGCGCGAAAGATGGTGCGCGGATGAAGTATGTTGGTAAAAGCGGAGCTTATAAACAGTACCGCTGTCCGCACGGCCATATGGGAAAGATGCTTGTAGCGGCTGCTCTTGGTTATTATTTGGGCAGCGGCAGAAGCAGCAGCGGTTTCGGGGGCGGTGGCTTTGGCGGTGGAGGATTTGGAGGCGGCGGCGGAGGCGGCGGAGGCGGCGGGAGATAGATATTTAAATCACCCTTATCTCTAGTACCTATGAAAGCAAAAACAACAGGGATTATTGTCGGTATTGTTGCTGTTGTTCTTATTTTGTATGTTGTTGGCGGATATAATCGATTTGTAACACTAGATCAAAATATCAATGGAAAATGGAGCGAGGTTGAGAATCAGTATCAAAGACAAGCAGACTTAGTTCCTAACTTAGTATCTGTAGTAAGCAGTGCGGTAAAGATTGAGACTAATTTTGTGAAAGAAGTGACTGAAGCACGAACGAAGTGGCTGAATGCAAAATCGCAGTTGGAAAAAGATACTGCTGGCGTGCAGATGAATAATGGCATTTCTGCTTTGGTAGATGCCGTTGCAACAACTGAGAATTACCCTCAGCTGCAGGCGAATAAGCAGTATGTTGCGTTGACCGATGAATTGTCAGGAACGCAGAACAGAATCACGACTGCTCGAGGCAGATATATTGAGGCAATTCAGATTTACAATACTGCTACGAGACGCTTCCCCAGCAATGTGCTTGCAGGGTTGTTTGGTTTTACACAGAGAGAATATTATCAGGCAGTTGCTGGCACAGCTACGCCTTTATTGGGTACAGGCGCACTGCCGTAAACGTAATCCTTATTAATGTGCTTTTTCTGGAAAGGTTATGAAGGCCATGGCTAATTGTCCGAGGTGCAAGAAGCAGATTCAAGCAAATTGCGAAGGGTGCATTACTGGAGAAGTATCTTATCATATGTGTAAAGGAGAAATGAAATTAGTTGAGGGAATCAAATGGAAGGTTTATCCAGAGACCGAAAAGGAACTAAGTACGATGGAGATGAACAAATGAAACTTGCTGATAAAGTTCAAAGATATCTGAACAAGATAAAAAAGAGTAATAAGAAGCTGAATATCTTCTTGCATATTAATGAAAATGCTTTGGAAGAGGCGAAAGAGCTGGATGAACGGACGAAGAAAAGAAAGATTGGAAAACTATATGGATATGTTATTGCGGTAAAGAGCAATATTAATGTTGAGGGAATGATTACTAATTGTGCTTCTCATGTGCTGGAGAATTATACTTCCGGATATAATGCAGGAGTTATTGAGAAGATAAAGGCAGAAGATGGCCTGATAATTGGAATGACAAATATGGATGAGTTTGCTGCTGGAAGCTCAGGGGAAAATAGTGCTTTTGGCTGTACTCAGAATCCTGTTGCACTCGGATTTGTGCCTGGAGGAAGCAGTTCTGGCTCGGCAGCGGCAGTTGCAGCAGGAATGTGCGATGTTGCTCTTGGCTCGGACACTGGAGGAAGCATTCGCACTCCAGCAAGCCATTGTGGTGTTATAGGGGTGAAGCCCAGTTATGGGCTTGTTTCAAGATATGGATTAATAGATTTATCAATGTCATTGGATCAGATTGGACCATTAGCAAGACATGTTGCAGATGCTGCTTTGGTTTTGGATGTTATTAAAGGCAGGGATGAGAGAGATACAATGACTTGGGAGAGCAGTGATATAAAGCTGAAGAAACCTGGGAAAGTTAAACTGGGAGTTTTAAGAATAAAGGGAGTTGATTCAAGAATACAGGAATTGATTGATAAGAAGATTACTGAAGTTATTAAGAAGAACAAATGGGAAAGCAAAGAAATAGAGATTAAGCATATTGATTTGGCAGTGCAGACATATTATCTTCTAGTTTATGCTGAATTCTTCTCTGCAACAAAAAGGTTTGATGGCAGGAAGTATGGCAAGAAGATAGAAGAAGCATGCGGGAAAGAGGTCTTGCGAAGAATTTTAGGAGGCTCAGAGATTACAAAGGCAGAATTTCTTGGGCAGTATTATCAGAAAGCTCTCGCTGTTAAAGAATTAATTGCAGAAGAATTTGAGGAGGCTTTTAAGGAAGTTGACTGTATTATTCTGCCTACTTGCCCTTGTTTACCTTGGAAAATTGGAGAGGGAAATAAGATGCCAATTGAGCAAGTGTATGCATCAGATGCCCTCACTATTCCAGCTAATTTAGCAGGCATTTGTGCTGTTTCAATTCCTGCTGGAAAGATTAAGGAAGGAAAGGAAAGCATTCCTGTTGGAATGCAGATTATGTCTGGGAAGGGCGAAGAAAGCAAGATACTGAGCATTGCAAGGATGTTTGAGTAGAAAGCCTTAAATACTAGTTATACATGTATAACTCATGGAAATGATACATGGTAAGCTTAAGAGATGGGGAAACTCATTTGGCGTGGTTG
>CAYJQF010000014.1:0-16844 GCA_964372375.1 Candidatus Woesearchaeota archaeon | reverse complement strand
TGAAGGCAAATGATGTGCCTGCGAGCGAGAGGCAGGGAAAAGGAAAGGCATTGGCAAATGTCTTGGATATTAGAGATGAAGCAATCTCAAATGTAATGGCAGTCAAAGATTTTAGCTCGGGCTATTTAATGTTCGCTACCAAGAAAGGCATGATGAAGAAGCTTCCTTTGAAAGAGGTCAGCAAGCCGAGAAGCACCGGAGTTAGAGTTATTAATCTGCCTGCTGACGGCTCTGATATTGTTATTAATGTCAGAAAAGTTGAGGATGGGCAGGAAGTGCTCTTGATTACCAAGAAGGGCCAGGCAATCAGATTTATCAGTGATGAAGTGCGGAGCATGGGCAGGGCGAGTTATGGTGTCATCGGAGCTGATTTAGGCAAGAGCGATGAAGTTGTTGCTCTTGAGGCTCTGCCTAAAGATGGAAAAACAACAATCTTGACAACTACAGTAAAAGGATATGGCAAGCGGACTGAGTTGGAAGAATATCGGAAGACGAGCAGAGGAGCAAAGGGAGTGATTACCCTTGACACTACGGATAAGACAGGTGATGTGCTGACTGCTTTTGGCGTTTCTGGCAGAGATTCTATCATAGCGACAACAAGCAAAGGTGTTGTCATTCGGGTAAATATGCGAGATATTCGTGTCATGGGCCGGGCGACACAGGGAGTGAGGATTATTAATCTGAAGGAAGGGGATAAAGTTGCAGATGTTGTTAAGGTGCCTGTTGCGGAGAATATTCCTGCTGAAACACAAGTAGAATAATTTCTTACTTCAATTTTCAATTACTCTTTTCCAAATATCATCGGTTGCTGCTCCTGTAAAGAGGACAGTTGTTAAAGCATTTTCTTGTAATTTTAGCTTCTCTCTGTTCTTTTTATTATGCAGAACAAATCCAGCAGAAGCACTTTGCTCGCCTTGACAGCCCAAGCCAGCACCAACTTTCCAGGCTATGAAGAAGTCATCATTCGTTGCTTCTAAAAATTGATGCCCTTCAGTTATTGCTTGCAAGAGCTGAGGCTTGAATAAAGTATATGGGCATGCCAGTTTGTCTGCAACGCTTCTAGACGAAAAGCTCTTGTAATATAAATGACCGCCAACTTCTATTAGATTGTGGTCATTAAAGACTCCATTTTCTCCTTTTGGAAGAACACCAATTAGTTTTGTTGCAAGACCATCTTTTCTAATTCTATCGGCTAAAGCCAGAAATAATCTTCCAGATCCGACACCGAGACTTATATACTCTTGGTCTGGACTTCTTCTTTTTAGCTCTCTCTCCAAAAAAGGCGTAAGTATTGCATAGGCAAGAGAGCAGTATGCTATTAGCTGAAAGTCTGTATAATCTTTAACTTTTCCTGCATCAGGCATTTTTAGATGTACGTAAGCGGCTCTTTCTGCTTCATATCTCAAAATACGATTTTTTTCAACAATAATTTCCCTATGAGGAATTTCTTCAGTTTCATTTAAGTGGAGATTGGTAAGATTAACTAATTTTGGTCTTTTTCCATGCGCTCGTTTTTGTATTTCCAAAGCAATTCCTCTTAAATAATTACCTTTGCTTATTACTGAGATTGTATCAACTCCCTCTTTCAAGGCATCCTCTACCACTTCATTTGTTCCAAGATACTTATAAGTACCACTATTTGCCATAATGGGATAGGTTGCTAATCTCACATTACTTGAGAAAACGAAGTACTTTTAAATCTTTAGTAGCGCCAGTCATAGCCATCGTACTGGTTCCAGCGGGCCTTGTAATAATAGGGTTCTCTATAGGACTGATACGGATAGTCTCTATTTTCAAACACGCGCTGGTATCTGAAATGCGTATCGGGATAGCCTGCACAGCCATTTCCATAGTAATATCGGTCACAGGCAGTGGTTTGATATCTGTTGGAATATCCAGAAGGAGCATATCCTCTGCACGGGTTGTAGTCTTCCCGCACTATTCTGCTGTAGGTTGTCCGTTTTTCAGAGCCTGAGTAATCATATACTTGTGCGGTATTTTTCTTATACTCTACTGACTTCGTATAGGAATCGCAACCGTGTCCATAGGTTGTAGCAGAATACCGGTAGGTGTTTTGATAGGAATCATCGTAGTACGCTGAGACCATACTGAGCAGGAACATGCTTGCGAAGAGTCCTGCAAGCAATCGATAGCCCATCTTTGTCATACTTTTTAAGGGGTGACAGGGTATTTAAATTTTGTGGGAAAGCGAAATCCTTATAATGCTTCTTTTTCCTGATTGACTATGAACACTTACTTTTCCGTTGATGCAGAATTTTCTGGGCCCATCCCTGGAGAACATGCAATGCTTTCTTTGGGAGCATGTGTTGTTGGAAAGCCTGATGCATGGTTTTATTATGAGATGCGACCTTGCTCGTATGCGTTTCGCCATCGTGCGATGCGCATTGCTTCCCTCGGCCTTCACTGTATTGATGCGGTACGGCACTTGCCTGTCTATAATCCGAAGCATAGACTGTTTCGGCCTGAACTTGTGTTACGAAGGCTGGATCATGCAGGAGTAGAACCAGGATATGCACTGCGCGCTTTTAGCTCCTGGGTTCACGAACACGCACAGGGAAGTGCGCCGGTAGCAGTCATTAAGTCTGCACATTCTGATGTGCCTTTTCTTCAGCAGTATTCCTCTATTTTTTTAGAAGGAGAAGACCCGTTCGCCAGCGAAGGGTATGTAGATCTTGAGCAGATGTATCGGGAGGCTGTGCAACGGCCTCAGGCAGTATTAGAAGAATTAGGCATTCCTGATACGCGATTTCCTGCCCATAATGCATTGCAAGATGCCTTATATCAAGGTGAGCAGGGGGAGCGCGTGCTTGGACTTTTACATAGTGTAATGAATGAACATCATTCTGAGTTAGAAGAGCTCGAAGCCGCGTTCGGCAAGGTTTAAAAATCGCCTTCTCCAATGAAAGCTAGGCTCGTGTCGTATAGCGGCTAGTACACATCCCTGTCGAGCGTAAGAAACCTACGGTTTCCTAACGCTTCACCTTCCCTTATGGGAAAGAGGAGCACGCAGAACGGATGGAGTCCGGGTTCGATTCCCGGCACGGGCGTTTTTAAAACAGTTAGTACTCTTACTTTTTCTGAAAAGCAAGGCAAGCAGAATTGATGCAAAAGTGCTTGCCTGTTGTTGTTTCTGTATTATCATCAAATACATGACCGAGGTGACTGCCGCACTTTGCACAGAGCACTTCGGTTCTGTTCATGCCGTACGAACTGTCTCTTTCTAGCTTTATTGCACTAGGCAGTGTTTTATCAAAGCTCGGCCAGCCCGCTAGCCCGGGAATTTTTGTTTCAAACTTTGTGTCAGAAGAAAAAAGCTGTGCCCCACAGGCTTGGCAGACATACCTACCCTTTTCTTTATGATTCCAGTACTTGCCCGTAAACGCAGGCTCGGTGCCTTTTTCTCTTAAAATGTGGTATTGTTCCTTACTGAGTTTCTTTTTTAAGTCAGTTTCATTCATTAGTTTCTTCATGAGTAATCTAGTATGGATATATTTAAGAAGGTAGCGATTATGATTCAAGTCGTACATGGTATCCATTGACAGCACACCAGCTGACGTAGACTTCTTAACACCTGCCTCAATTGTTCTCAAGTACAATACTGATTATATTATAAAAGATACTGCCAGACCCTTGAGCAGAGAGCATCATCATTTATTATTAAGCGGACTTATTTCGCAGCACGAGTCTATACGAGCAGAGGCACGGTTTGAGATTGGAGAGTTGGACGTGGATGAGCGGGTTGCTCTTGGACAGTCTTTGTATACTATGCTGCCTTCTGAAAGACCTCGACTTGTTAGAGAGTTTCGACCATTTAAAGTTGGTTTATCAATTGATGATTTTGCACTTGGCGAGCTATTACGTATGCGTCAAGGGCGCGTGCTCTTTGAGCAAGGAGAACAGGGCAATGAAGCGTATGCTGTTCGTAGCGGTGAAATTGGATTGGAAGTCTTTGGCAGACGATTAGATAGTATATATAGAGAAGGAAGTATTTTCGGCGATTACGCACTTATGTTTCAAACCACAAGGACAGCTACAGGCATTGTTACTTCCAAAGAAGGAGCTGATCTTCTTGTGCTTCCATCAGATGCCTATTATGACCAAATACGCAACGCGCCTCCTGAAAGAGTTGCGGAACATATTGCTTTTGCACGGAAGCGTATGACTGAGAATGGGTTGGACACTCTTCCTCTCAGACCAGAGTATGAAGAGTTAGTTAAAAGCCTTGTAGCACAGGCTTAATTCTCCGCGAGTTTGCTCAGCGCTTAAGGATTATCTTCTCTTTTTTCCTCTTCTATTTCTGGAAAACAAAGGCACAAGGGCATCATCAACTTTTTCCTTGCTCGTTCCTGCGTTTTTTCATATTTCAAGTTCCTTTTTTATGGCAAGCATTTGTTTTTTGAGTTGAGGTATATCTTCTTGGATTGTTTTCCATACTAATTCCCAATCTATTTTAAAATAGGCATGTGTTATTTTGTCTCGCATGCCCATAATGACTTTCCATCCTATTTCTTTATGATTTCTCTTTAGCTCTGCCGAGATATTTTTCACGGCTTCGCCTATTATTTCAAGCCTTCGAATTGTCGCATCTTTTAGTTCTTCATTTGACTCAAACTGCTTTCTCGATATATTCTCGGTTGATTTCTCTATTTTTGCTATTTGTTCCACTATGTGCCCTAAATAAACTAAATCATCTTTTTTCATAATATTTTCATCTCATCTTTTTTGACATATTTCTTGATTAAAGGATAGATAGAATTATAGGTGAGCAAGTCAACTTTCTTTCCTAATTTATCTTCTATTTCAAAGTTTATTCTCGTGAATTCAAATAAACCCATTTTTTGCGTAGGCTCTATAATAACATCAATATCACTTCCTTTTTTCTGCTCTCCCCGCGCATAGCTTCCAAAGATGCTTGCTTTTTTTATTTTGTGCCTTTTCAGCACTTCGATTATTCCTTTCTTTAATCTTTCTAAGGTTTCAGCTTTTTTGGTCTTTAATACTGCATTAAGCTTGCTATCTGCCTCTTCCTCTTTTTTTCTCAGCTCTTTAGCAGATACATTAATTCCTAAATAGATGCGCTTTTTAGCTACCTTCATACCTTTTCTAAGAGAAATGACTCTATATACATACTTTCTCCCATTTCGTTCTTTTATCTCCGTATAAGCCATCATTACTGTACGGACACATTATTTATAAATCTTTAGATGTGGACGTACAAATTTATTTTCTTCTTCCTCTTCTATTTCTGGAAAACAAAGGCACAAGGGCATCATCAACTTTTTCCTTGCTCGTTCCTGCGTTCTTTCTATAGGAGAGCATGCTTCTTCTGACAATATCTTCTAGTAGTTCGGGAACTTCAAGGTATTGTTTTGCTGCTCTTGATTTGAGCTTCTTATATAAGTCGTCTGCCAGCTTAATAGAGATGGTTTTGCTCATTGTTATTTTCTTTTAGAAGCAACGTAGACTTTCTGCACTGCAAACGATTTGTAAATGCCTTCTAGAATATCAGTGCCCGCATAGCCTGCTAACAATGAAAGGCGGTAATCAATATTAAAGACAATGCCGGTAAAGATACCGATGATTGCTGCAACGATGACGGTAATGGCATAATAGCCCCAGAGGATTTTTCTTCGTAAGGAGAGCGCTTTTAACAAGCCAATGACGCCTCGTGTTAAGCCTCCCACCCCGCCTAGTAGCGCAGGATATACCACTTCTGATACAATGTCAGCAACCATCTTTTTCTACACTGTAAGGAATAATGGCTTAAAAAGGGTTGCGGTTGTCTGTAACTGTTGTTACTCTCTCTGATCGACCACCATCTTATTTAGACTATTTTAAAGCATCTCAGAAGAGAGTAAGGAAAAGTTTTTATAGCTTTTAATACTTACCTGAGGATGCATCAAAAAGTTGGTTACACCGTTCTTATGGTGCTCGTGCTTGCAGGCCTTGTTGCCGGCATTTTGTATGCGATAAGCATTCAAACAAGTACGAACATTCTTTCATCGGCCAATGAGAGTATGTTTGAGCCTCCCGGTCCACCGAGTGAGCAAGAACTTGCTACTGCTACGCAGAGCGCTTCTTCAGTTAAAGAGTTTTCAATCACTGCGAAACGCTCGGAATTTATACCTGCTACGATTCGGGTTAAGGAAGGAGATACGGTACGTTTACATATCACTAGTATTGATGTTACTCATGGCTTTAGCTTGCCTGAGTTTAAGATTGCCGCTGAACTGACTCCAGGAACTGAGCGAACGCTTGAATTTGTAGCAAGCAAGAAAGGCACGTATTCCTTTTTCTGTACGGTTGTTTGTGGGCCAAAACATGGTGATATGCGCGGCTCGCTTATTGTGGAATAATGAAATACCAAACCTATGCTGCGCCAGTAGTACGCATTTCTCTTTCATTTCTTTTCTTGTGGTTTGGCATCAGTCAAATTAATAATCCTCTTATTTTTGCAGGGTATGCTCCTGCTTTTCTTTCTCAGCTACCAATTAGCTTACAGAATTTTTTATTTTTTAATGGTGTGGCAGAAGTTCTCTTAAGCATAGTATTATTAGTTGGTGTGTATACTCGAATTGTTGCTGCTGTGCTCTTTCTCCACCTGATAGGTATTGCGCTCGGCATTGGCTATAATGACATTGCGATACGCGATTGGGCACTCGCTCTGGTAACACTTTCAGTAGCATTGCATGGTCCTGATCAGTATTGTTGGGAGAGCAGAAAGAAGTAACTGGGGCTGCTGGGAATCGCACCCAGGCCGCCAACACCCCATGCTGGAATCCTACTAAGCTGGACCACAGCCCCTTCTGTGGTGCATGAGGAGATAGTTTTTAAGTGTAGCGTCTTCTAGTATGCATGGTCTTTACGATTGTTGTTAAGGACAAGAAAAGCAAGGCTCGTGTTGGCTTGTTGGAAACAAAATCAGGCAAGATTGAAACGCCCTTTTTCATGCCGGTTGCTACCAAAACAGCAGTGAAATATCTTTCTCCAGAGGAGCTTGAGGAGATAGGAGTGCAGGCAACCATCAGCAATGCGTTTGTGCTTTCTCTGCGGCCGGGAAGTGATGTGGTGAAAAAAAGAGGAGGTATTCATGCCTTTTCCACGTTTAAAGGAGTCATGTTTACTGATTCAGGAGGTTTCCAGATGTACTCTCCAAGTCTGTATAAAAGTTCGACTGATGCAGGAGTTACCTTTAGAAATCCCTACTCAGGCGGGGAATTATTCGTGACACCTGAGCAGAATATGAAACTGCAGACTGCTTTGGGAGGTGATGTTGCTATGTGCTTGGATAGCATGCCGTTGTTAGAGCACTCTAAGCAGGCTGTACAGGAGGCAGTCAGGAAAACAGCTCTTTGGGCGAAGAGATGCAAGAAAGAACACGATACATTGCAAAAGAAAATAGCAGAAGAAAAAAGACAATTACTATTCGGCATCATCCAAGGAAGTATTCATGCAGATTTGCGAGAGAAAAGCAGTAAAGCAATTGCAGGCATTAATTTCGATGGATTCGCCATTGGAGGATTGGCATTGGGAGAGGCAAAAGCGGATGAATATAGAATGGTTGAAGTTTGCAAAAGAATTCTTCCTGAAGACAAGCCCTGCTATCTCATGGGTGCAGGAGAGCCAGTGGAATTATTAGAGGCTATTGAGCGAGGGTGTGATTTGTTTGATTCACGATTTCCCACCAAAAACGCGCGCCATGGAAACATATTTACCTGGAACGGCAGATATATCGTGACGAATGCTACGCATAAGGCTTCCAAGCTTCCCCTTGATCCGCAATGTGGGTGTAAGGTCTGCAAGAGATATTCTAGGGCGTATATCTGTCACTTGTTGCGTTGCGAGGAAGGAGTCGGCTACCAATTAGCAACGTATCACAACTTATATTTCCTGCAAAAATTGATGGAAAAGGCAAGGGACGCGATTACGCAAGGAAGATTTACGCAGTTTAAAAAGGAATGTATTAAAAGATTTACGGCTTCCTAAACACATACGGCGTTGTCCAGGGCGTTGCAACTCTCTGTAAGCCCTGCTGTTCCAACAGATAGCCAAAGTTTTCCATGAAATTGCCCCGTGCATGATGAATAGTATAATTGCCGGGAGTGAGTGCCTGGGCAATTGCAGTTATGAGCTGTTCACGATAGTCTTGCTGGTGCAGTATTCTTGTTTCGCATACTCCTGAAGAAAAGATGCAGGCAGGTTGTGGTATATTTTCTAGAACGGTAATTGGATCATTGCATATGAATGTTTTATCGGGATGAAGTCGTTGTGCTTTTTGTACTGCCGCATGATTAATATCAATACCGAGATAGCCTTGCGCTTGCAAACTTTGGGCAAGCCAAGCAATTCCTCCTTGCTCTCCGCATCCGATGTCAATAAGAAATCTTCCTCTGGTGCAAGGAGTAATATATTCCCTGACTGCGGTCTTTCCTATCTCCTGAGTAAAATCAACATAGGTGGTATGGCAGCATTGGAGCGCATGAATGATGCGGCTCTGTTGAGAAGAAGGCAGTACCACTTTTTCTCTTGGTGACCTCGTTTTTATTTTAAATTCCATGCTGACTTTATCCTTCCGATTATCTTCTTTGGATCTTCTCCACTCTTACATCCCTTTAAAATTTTGCTTGAAGTTCTTTCATGCTTATCCAGATAACATTCAGTAGCCGCGCCTGTGACGAAACGCAGACATTCACTTGCCAGGATGAATAATGGAAACTCTTGGTTTTTTACTACAGAGTACATGCCTGCCGCCAAGAGTATATTAGGGATTGATTTTCCTACAACGTGAGAGAAAAGCCCCTGATAGCGAAGTTTATCAAGAATTCTTTTTTGAGAAGATCTTTCAGTCGTTAATTCAGTATATACTTCTTGCAGATACCGGAATCTATTCTCTGTTTCATTGCCAAAAAGATATTCATCTACTTGGGTAAGCATTTTTTCCAACACGCTCATAGTTATACTCCTTTTTTTCGCTTTAAATAATTGATTATTTTTTGATTCATGAGAGGTTTTCCTTGCTTGTCTAAGGGATAGCGATAGGGAAGAATGACGGAAGCTATCTTGTCAATTGGAATTTCAATGGTATCATGGTATTTTATCTTGTTCAAAGGAGTTCCTAAAGCTATTTTATGAACAACATACGCCGCATTATCCGTAGAAAACTGCTTGTTTCCTATGTTTCTTTTTTCCGCAGCAGGCAGAAAGCGAGTAAGCTCTTTTCTTGTCCGCTTCTTAGGAGGACTATCTCCCAAAATACCGCCGATGATGAAATACTTAAAGTGTTTGGCATCTTGAGGAGTTAGAAGTCGAGGTGCCTGAGGGTCTAAGACACAGGCACTTGTTAGTGTAAGGTCTTTGACAGATGTATGCAGCACGTTGCCCAGGTTATTGAGTTTTTTAGTTCCTTTTCGTATGTTTGTAAACCATGTATTCTTTTTGCCTACTATCTTTGCTATTCGTTCGTACTCGAGGAACGCCCACCTGTCTAGTTTTGGTTCGAGATGCTCAATAATAAAGACTGGTTTCATATCTTTGGCTTTGTTACTTTTATCAAACAACCATTATCTACGTCCCCATACGTGCTTGCGTATATTCCATACAAGAAATCTTTGATTTTATATTTTTGTCTGCCTCCTTTGCTACCAGGCAGAGGATCGTTCACATATATATGGGTAGCATCAATGCCTGTTAGTATATTAAAATGAAAGTTAAATCCTGGCTTAGTACTCGTGAGAAAATGAGAAGTCAGCAGTGCGCCAATTGGTCTTCCTTGAGCAATCTCCTGCCGAACTTCTTTCTCGTCAGGGATCTTCACTTTAATCGTTCCTCCCTGTTTAAGGAACGCTATAAAATGACCTAACACTATTCTATTTTGCTTTGATTTTGATCTCCTTCTTATTTCCCTGAATCTTTTGAGTAAGTGAGCAGAGCTTCTCTGAGAATCTTTTAAGGTAAACAAGGAAGGGTGCATACTGACTATTTCAACTTGTAATCCTTTGTGCATCAAGTACCTTCCGAGTTGCGGAGCGTACGTTCCTGTTTCGTCAACTTGTATCTCTCTTTTTAATTCATTGAGAGATGCTTTAATGCCATAATATCTGAGAATCATAGCCACTCCGGCTAAACCGCACTCGTTCGTTCCTCTCTTTTGCCTTATAACCGGCACCTCTAATTTCACAGAATAGATATCATAGATAGCTTTATAACCCTTGTTTTCTACCAAAACACGTCCGACCTGAGTAGCCTCCAAGCTAATTCTGGCCGTGAAGAACTAAATGAATGTACGTGTAAGGAGGACAGGATGAGTAAGAAATTGTTCGTTGGTAACTTGCCGTTTAATGCAACTGATGCCGATTTGCGCAAAGTCTTTGAAGGCTATGGCGAATTGACCGAAGTAGTAATTATTCGTGACAAGTTTTCTGGCAGATCAAAAGGATTTGGCTTTGTAACCGTTGCTGATGATGCACAAGCTGAAAAAGCAATTGCAGCTCTCAATGGTACGAGTATACAAGGCCGCGCTTTGACCATTAATGAAGCAAAACCATTTGAGCCCGGTCAGCGACCACAGCGCCGAGAAGGCGGTGGCGGCGGCCGACGATTTAATCGACGCGAAGAGTGGTAAACTCTTAGCTTTTATTTTTTTATTTTTAGTATTCTCTGTCGCACGGGATTCAGTACTGCTCTTAAGAAGGCAGTGCGTGCGTAACCAACGCTGCATCTGTGATTACTAATGTTCTGGGAATCTGCAGCACGAGCTTTGCGGGGCAGAAACGCATGCTTATCGAGGTATTTGTAAAGTTTTCTAGAGCCTGCTGTTTTTCTTGACCAAAGAAGAGGAGAATGGCGGCGTGTGCATTCTGCAGCAGCGGAAGCGATGCAGATATTCTTGTTTCAGGAGGTTTTGGTGCATGGTGTATGAGAATAAAATTCTCTTTGTCCTGCAATGCAGGGTGCTCAGGGAAAAGCGAGGCAACGTGGCCGTCTTCTCCTGCACTTAAAAGAATAATATCAAACGCGGCGCCATACGCTGCTAGTTCAGCTTGATACGCTGCTCTATCATGTTCTATGTTGGAAGTAACCAGCAGAGGATGTACTTGTTTATCAGGAAACTGTTTTCGTACGAGCGTATAGTTGTTCTCTTGGCCGATAGGAACAGCATGCTCATCTACCAAAAAAAGATGAATGCGTTCCCACTCTAACGGTTTTTTATTTAAGAGAGAGAAAATGCCGGAGACTGAGCGCCCTCCCGGCACCCCGAGCACGACCTGTTTCTTCTTTTTGAGCAGAAGAGAAATTGCTGCCGCTATCGTATCAGCAGCAATCCGTTCGAGCTCATGCCGCGGTCCTTGGACAAGTTTCATGCTATCGCTTCTTCTTACGCTTTGCTTTTTTACTTACTGCTTTTTGTGGAGGTTCTGTAACTGGCGGTGACTCAAGCATGGTATGTACTGCTTGCAGTATTGCCTGGGCATTAATACCTGCATATTCAAGTGCTCGCTCCTTAGATGCTGCGCGAGGAATTTTTGAAACGGCGAGCAGCTGTAGTTTACTTTCTGTATGTGCGAGAGCTGCAGCAAGCATTTCGCCGATACCTCCTTCAGGATAGTGATCTTCTACCACTACAACCTTATTACCATGCTCTTTTACAAAGGCACTAAACTTTTCTTTGTTGAATGGTTTGAGAGAGTACAAATCTATTACCGCCGTAGTAATTCTTAGTTTCTTGAGTGCTGTATGTGCCTTCATTGCTTCATGCACAGTACTACCTGCGCCCACAATGACTGCCTTATCCTGTACTGATGCTTCGAGGACTTTGAAATCACCGAGGGGGAACTCTTCCGTGTATGCGTAAAGGAGAGGGGTCTTTGGTTTCGCGAGTCTTATATAAGTAACACTTTGATTCTGTACTGCTCTCAGAAGCAGTTTTTCGGTTGCAACGGCATCAGCAGGATACACGACAGCGACATGAGGCAACGCCCTGAAGAGAGAAATATCTTCAAGTCCCCGCTGGCCATCTTCACCAGACGAGACTCCTGCATGCGTACCAGCAAGCACCATCGTTGCTTTTGACCATGCAGCTATACGAAGCTGATCGTGTGCTTTGGTAGTATATACGGCAGGGGTTGTGGCGCAGATAGTATATCCTTTTATTGCTAAGCCTAGAGCCATACTGACCATATTTTGTTCTGCATGATAGCATTCAATGTATTGTGCTGGATGCGTTTTCTTTACGAGTTCGGTGCTCGTACTGATAGTATGTTCGGCATCTAATACAAGGAGTTTTGCATTTTCTGCAACACAGCGGGTGAGTGCCTTTCCATACGCTTCTCGTGTTGAAACTAATTCAGTAATGCCGTAAGGAGTGTGCGGTACGGGAGGACGTTTCTGTTCTTTGCTGCTTAGTTTGCGCGGTTTACTTATTTTTAGTAGAGGCATCCGTGCTTTGGGCAGTTCAAGCATAGCTTGTGTTGCTTGTGCATCATTCAATGCACGGCCATGCCAGCCTTCTTGGTTCTCTAGAAATGAGATTCCTTTACCTTTTATTGTTTGTGCGAGAATAACCACCGGTGTTGTTGCTTTCCGTGCTTGAGCAAACGCCGCACTAAGCTGCTTATTGTCATGGCCATTCACACTTATGACTGACCAGCCGAGACCCTCCCAGCGTTTCTTATATTCTTTCATATTCCAGGCAAGCATCGTTTCTGTTTGCTGACCAAGGCGATTTATGTCTATAATGGCGCAGAGATGGTTTACTTTATAGTGCGCAGCGAGCTGCGCTGCCTCATAGACTTGGCCTTCTGCACTTTCGCTGTCTCCTAACAGCACATAGGTTCTGAATTGCCTGTTTTGCATCTTTCCTGCTAAAGCCATGCCAAGTCCTATTGAGAGGCCTTGTCCGGGACTACCTATTGCTGCTTTGATCCAAGGAAGGTGGGGAAACGGATGGCCTTCCAAAAGGCTTTCCTCAGTGCCAAAACCTAACAACTCTTCTTTAATGCATCCTGCATGATATAAGGCAGCATACCAGAGCGGTGCTGCATGACCTTTACTGAGAATGAATTCATCATTATCTGGGT
This sequence comes from Candidatus Woesearchaeota archaeon, assembly GCA_964372375.1. Lineage (GTDB taxonomy): Archaea > Nanobdellota > Nanobdellia > Pacearchaeales > GW2011-AR1 > SICV01. The sequence continues at coordinate 3,747 of CAYJQF010000014.1, read as the reverse complement.
TTGCGGCGTCCTTTATATCATACTTCATTTCATGAAAGAACAAGCAGGCGAGAATTTCTGCCGCAGAAAGACATGAAGTAAGATGGCCTGAACCTGCTTTTGTGGTCATGGCCAGTACATCTCTGCGCAATACCGAGGCAATTTCGTGCAACTGCTTCAACGTAGCCATTTTAGCTTTTCTAAGAGAGCGTGCTATTTATAGTTTCTCTTATGCGTAGGGAAAAGCTTATATAGTAAGATTATCTTACTATCAGTATGTATTTGGATCTTACAAAAGTCAGCAGCAAAGGACAAATCGTCATTCCTCAGCGTATTCGTGAAAAAGCAAGCTTGGAAGAAGGGGAATGCTTGGCTATTTTTGAGCATGAAGAGCTTATTATTCTCAAAAAAGTGCCTTCCCCTTGGAATACAGACGCGAGCAAGGCGCTTGCGCATATCACTCAGGTGAGCAAGGAAATAGAAGTGAAGCACCCTTCTCCTGATGCCTCTTCTCACCAAAGAAGTTACATTCATTAACTCATTAAGTTGCGGAGATCCAGATGAGCAAAGCGCACGTTCATTTGCCCTTGTCGCGCTACTTCTGACGCAGCGTAATGTGCCCGCTCAAAAGCCGAACGTTCTTTTGAAGGCGTGAAGGGAGTCCAGCCATTATCTTTCAATCGTGCTCCTGGCACTGATTTCCATGTATCGGGCTTCCCGCGCACCCACGGGCCGATAAACCAGTGCTCATTACAATCAGAATTCCATGCTACTACTATGAGGTCTGATTTTTTAGCAAATACCCTGGATGCTTCTCGCACATCGTCCGCAATATCCAAGGTTATATATACGGGAACTACGCTCACACGCTCACTTTTTTGTTGTATAAACCTCCAAGCTCCTTGCTTCATTGTTTTCTCATCAGCGTATGGGAGCATTGCTTTGGATTCCATATTGCCATAATCTCTTTGTGCTCTATCTACATTTAAAGGGCTCCCAAAAAGAGGTTCGCTCCTTGCAAGCTGTGCTTTGAATACATAGCCTTCAATGTGTTGCATGCTACAAGCTCGTACGTTGGTTTTTATGTATTATGGTGCGCTATCTTTATAATCCCCTTCGTTCTGTGCTCTTCATGATAACTGCACTTATCTTGTTTGGCGCTACTGGTGACTTAGCGAGAAGAAAATTGCTGCCTGCTTTGGCTACGTTGTCCAAGAAGCAGCAGTTCCAAGTACTTGCGATCGGCAGAAGGGCATTCACGACCGAACAGTATCGAGTGTTTGCTGATGTCAGCAAGGAACTTCCTCTTACGTATATTCAAGCAGATATTAGTAATTCGGAGAGCTTTGCTCTTCTGCAAAGCGCTTTGGAGCGGTATGAAAACCGTATTTTCTATCTTGCTACATCGCATGAGTTCTTTCATTCCATCTTGCAAAGCATTGCCCACTATAAGCTCCATAAAACAAAAGGTTTTTCTCGCGTAATATTTGAAAAACCCTTTGGTTTTGATGAGCAGTCTTCGGAGCAACTTAATAAAGAGACACAAAAAGTCTTTTCGGAAGAACAGATTTTTAGGATTGACCATTATCGTGCAAAGGACAGTGTGCAAGATTTTGTAAAAAGAAGATTTACTGATACTTCCTTTGAATCTTTATTAAACAACAAGCATCTTGCTCAAATCGAAATTATTGCGGATGAGTCAGAAGGAGTAGGCACTCGCGTTTCTTATTATGACAGCGCTGGAGCGTTGAAAGATATGGTGCAAAATCATTTGCTGCAGGTACTCTCTTTAGTGTTAATGGAAATTCCTAATAAGCAGAAGAATAAGGCAGTGCATGCAGCGCAAGTCTATGCGTTAGAAAATTTACAAGTCCTGCTGGCACAGGAACAGGTGCTTGGACAGTATGCTTCGTATCAGGAAGAAGCTAAGAAACAGGGCATTGCTCACTCAAAAACAGAAACATTTGCGCGCATTGCTCTTGTATCAAAGCAGGAACGATGGCAAGGAGTGGAAATCAGTATTCGTACGGGAAAGAACCTGCCAGAAAAAAGAACCTGCATCATCCTTACCTTCAAAGATGGCAAGCAAGAAACTATTCCGATAACTTCCAAGCAGGATGAGTATGCTACACTAATAGAAGCAGTTATGAAAGGAGAACATGCATTATTTACAAGATTTGACGAGGTGCAGGCGGCGTGGAAATTAATTGACCAGTTAGAGCAGATGAAATCAAAGATACCTTTTATACTCTATAGGGAAGGCACTAATCCTGAAAAAATATAACTATAAACAGCAAATTTACACTTGTTTCCAGGCATAGACTCGTTGGGCATCTCCATTAAAACCAGCAGTAATCTCCCCCTTCGCAATAAGCATCTGCATAAGAGCCGATGTCCTACTCTCACTCATTTTTAGGGCTCTGGCGACATCCCCTTTTGTCCATTGAGGTTGTTTTCCCATATGTGCTCGGATTACGGTAAGCGCTTCTTCAGGCTTCTTCTTACTTTTATGGCCTGATGCTTGTGCATAGCTTGCAAGCCCGCTAGAAACCCATTCTCTAAAAAACTCATTCGAATCTTGCAAAGGCACAAGGTATTCCTTTCTCATTCGTGCAAGCCAGTATCCGTCATTTAAGGCATTTCTAAATGGAATTGCTACTTCATTTACAAATTGACCTGTTTTTTCGAAGGGAATTATCTTGGAGCTGCAGCCTCTTGCCGCCCACGAATCTTTAGAGAGTGCTGCGTGCCCTGCTTCCCGCAAAGCTTTCAAAACTATGCCAACACGCGCATTTTTTCTCTTTAATCTTTTTGCAATGCGTGTTTTATCAGAAGAGCCATTCTGTTTTAATATCCTGTATATGTCTTTTACGGTTTCATCATCTACTTCTTTTACTTTAGGCAGCTGAGCTGATGATGCTGTATGGAAATAGATATAGGCGCGCTCGCCATTCCTTCCAACTGAAGAAAAATCTAGATAACTATGTAGTGCAAGAGCTTTGAGGTTTTTCAACAGTGTTACCGGAGCAATATCCATTTCTTGCGCAAGCTGCTTTTCAGTTGCACTTTCATGCCCGGCCAATGCTTCTAACAGGAGAAAACGAGTGAAAGGAGCTTGTGTAGCTCCTTTTGACGAGCTAAATCCTAATAGAGAGTACGCACTTTCTCTTATTCTAAAAAGATAATCGGTAAAATATGCTGCCAGCGGCTGGGCATACCTTTCTCCCGTTTCTGTAAGCGCATATGCCTGTTCACTCTCTGTTTTCTTAACAATGCCTGCTTGAGTAAAGCAATCCCTGCACGCGACTTCAAGTGAATTTATTTTGGGAAGATGAGGCGTCTCGCCAAGTTTATCACGCAGTGTTTTCCAGAGCTGCCAACTGGTTTGCGGTTGGTCGCTCCTTAGTATTAGCAAACAAGCTAACTTAGGATCAGTATTCAATGCAGGCAAGAGCATTTCAAGCTGCTTGTTTTCGCATTCTCTTTGCTTTGCTTCATATACTAGGTTCATGCCTGTGTGTGAAAAGGCAAGCATTTTAAAATGTATCGATTTTTGTTGCTTTTTTATTATGATATAATTGCAAAGCAGAAACTAGAGAGAAGGTCTAGCACTATTTCTTTCTGGGTGGAGTTTCTGGAGGGCTGTACGAATGACTGGCTCAATGCTGGCTCTCTGTGTTTGTGCATACTGGACAAGTGCTTCTGGCAATTCGTATAATTCTGCAATTTCAGGCTGTGAAAAGCCAAGGTCTTCTGCCTCGTAGATTT
>CAYJQF010000013.1:0-17868 GCA_964372375.1 Candidatus Woesearchaeota archaeon | reverse complement strand
GTATGAACTTAAATTTGATAAGAAAGCTACTGATTTTTTGAATAAACTGGAGAAAGAAGATAAAGAAAGGATTTGGAATAAATTACAGCAATGTAAGTTGAATCCATTTCATTTTCTTGAGCATCTTGAAGATATAGAAGGATTTAAGCTAAGAATTGGAGATTTTAGAGTGATTATTGATGTTGATAGAACCAATCGAATTTTACATATTTTAAAAGTTGGGCATAGAAAGAATATTTATGAAAATTAATTCAAAAATTTTTTGCTACGCAAAAAACTCTTCGCTCGATTAATTTTAGTCATTCCATCCCCCAGCCAAGACGGGAAGGTTTTATAAACAATCACAAGTTATCTTTATTATGCAAAGTGAGATAATCAAAAAAATATTGACTAACTTTAAATTTGACTATTTTTTAGTCTCTGCCCCGAATATAAACTTTTTTAATAAATTCTCTTTTCTCTGGAGAAAATATCTTTATATCCTGTTAAACAAAAGAAAAATAAGGTATTTTAGAAATGATTTTTATTATGATAGTAGATTTTCTCCAGCAATATTAGAAAACTACCCAAAGGAAATTTCAGATATCGACAAAGCAATTAATTTGTCGCAAATAAAAAATATTTTAGATATCGGAGCAAATATAGGGCAATTTTCTTATACCCTAAAAAGTTTATATCCTCAAATATATATATACTCTTTTGAACCAAATAAAGAAATATATCCAATTTTGACAAAAAATTTGTCTAATTTTAAAGATGTGCAGGTCTATAATTTTGGGCTTGGTAATAAGACCAAAATAAAAACTTTTTACTTTTCTCCTGTTGCTTCTGCTGAAGGGAGTCTTTATCAGGAGAATATGCATCAAAATTATATTAGGAAAGACGTTAAAAAAACAAAAGTAAAAATTGTAAAGCTTACGCCCAAAATTATAAAAAAATTAAATATTCCTAATAAAATTGATTTTGTCAAAATTGATGTAGAGGGGGCAGAGATGGACGTTCTAAAATCCTTAAATGTCCTTGATTTTGATTATCTCTATATTGAAGTTTCGGTCAGGAGAAAAGGCGAAGGAAACCTTGATACTATCAAGAAATTTTTGAAAAAAGAGAAAGGTGTTGAACCGAAACTTATTTACTATAATCTACCTGATAAAGATTCTCCTTGTGCAAATGCTATGTTTTGCCTAAAGGAGGAAAACCTTCCCATCCCCCACCCGAGGATGGCAACTAAGAAAGATTATTTATAGTTCTTCTGGAAAACCATTCACAATTTCAATTTTATCAGAACCATTATATCTTGTTCCAAATTGTCCATGCCGTCCAACGTGACTATATGCTCTCTCATTTACCTTGACTTCAACTCTTCGAATTGCTTCCCAACTTTCAGCACCTTCTGGCAGATATTTTAATTCTATTCCATCTATTGCATTTGTATTGGCCAACTCTAAAGTTACTACCTTTCCTAAATCTTTATCTGGCTCCCATGCTTGTTTTAAAGGTGCTTCAAGTTTACCTTCTCGTAATCTTTGCAATTCTTGAGTTCTTCTTTCTAACATAAGCATATAGTCTTGCCCATCAAACATAGCTTTCATAAACATTAGAATAAAATTGAGATTTATAAAGATATATTATACTCTAAAATATATCTCGTTGCCATCCTTCCCCCGCCCTTAAAATTTGCTAAAATTAATCTCGCTTGCCACATTGCATTTTCGGGCTGATGCCCTCAGGTCGTTGAACAGGCATTAACAGGTTCGAGGGTTGCACCACCTCAGCCCAAATTTCCCTAAGAAACATCTGTTAATGCCATACGTTAAATGAAATTAAAAGCTCCGATAAATTTATATAAATAACTTAATTTATCTTTATATTATGAAATGGTATTTTGCATCAAGGATGCGACATAAAGAATCTATAGAAAAGATTGTGAATTTTCTTAAATCACAAAATCATAAAGTTGTTTATGAATGGTCAAAATTAGGTACATTGAAACCATATGTTGAAAATTCAAATAAATCCTCCCTTGTCGCAAAAGAAATTAGCTTAGCACTAAGAGATGTTGATATTTTTGTTTTAATAACCGATGAAACAGGAACTGATATGTTTATTGAATTAGGAATTGTAATCGGAAGATGGTTAGATAATAATAAAACAAAAATATATGCTGTGGGAAAATTTAATGATAGATCCTTGATGCATTTTCATCCAGCGATTACTCGAGTGGATAAATTAAGTGATGTCTTTACTTTAGAATGCCCGGAACTTTTAACTCAGGGGGGCGCTGCGCTTCTCACTTCGTTCGACCCTCGCATAACAGGAATTTAACGGAAAAATGCTCGGCTCGCATTTTTCCCAAATCGCCTTCGGCGACTTCTCTTAATCGCGATGTTAGTTTCAATAAGCAGGCAGTCCATTACATATTTATATTACTATAGACTTTTTTAATTATATGATTGAAGGAAGAGCTATTATTGAAGATATAGAAAAGGTAAAAGCTTCAGTAGAATCTTTGGGAGGCCAATTCAAAAGAAATTATATTCTGAAAGATATAATTTTTGTTCCTAAGAAAGAGAATTATAATTTAAGCGATGATTTTGTAAGAGTCAGAGTTAACATTAAAAGTGATTGGTCAACCAAAAGGGTAATTCTTGTTAGAAAAAAAACAGAATTTAAAGATATAGGCAAAATTGATAAAATAATTCTGAAACAAGAATTTGATACTGAAGAAGAGGCTTTTGCCTTCATTGAAAGAGAAATTCCAGAATTCAACAAAGGATTTGAATATGAAAGAAATGGATGGCAATATCAACTTAATGATAATAGAATCTTTATTGAAGACATCAATGGTTGGAAACCATCAGTTGAGATTGAAGCAAAAAGCGAAGAAAAATTAAAAGAGCTTTTTGATAAAATTGGAATTCTGGAATTAGTAAAATCATCTGTTCCTGAACTTATGAGAAAACTTCTATAGACCTTAATTAATCGTAATATGCTAGTAATATTATTGTGTAAGCTAACGGGGTTTATGAGTTTTTTCATACCCCACATGTTACTGTTTCTTTATGGTCCAGATATGCTTACTATTGGTAAACACATGGATGCCTTCCTTCGAGTACATTCTTCCTAAGCCTGAATACTTGTATCCTCCCCACGGTAATCCTGGCTTTGACATGCCGTGCCTATTTATCTCAACTGTACCTGCTTCTACTTGTAAGGCAAGCTGTTTTCCTTTTTCGATATCTCTAGTCCAGATGCTTGCCGTTAATCCGTATTTGCTATCATTCGCTAATTTCACTGCCTCCTCATCAGTATCAAACTTCATAATAGGAATGAGCGGACCAAACGTTTCCTCTTTCATAATAGCCATGTCTTGCTTTACCTCAAGTATCACGCCTGGCTCCATGAAATAGCCAATGCTCCCTATGCGCTTTCCTCCATATGCCAGCAACGCACCTTGAGCGAGCGCGTCTTGCACCTGTCTTTGTACATGCTCAAATTGGAACCTAACGGAAAATGGCCCCATTTCCGTTTCTTCTAATTCAGGATTACCTACTTTAATTTTTTTCAGTTCTTCAATGCACTTCTGGACGAACCCATCATACACCTTTGTATGGCAGTATACTCGTTCCACACCAAAGCACACTTGTCCAGTATACAGAGTAGCTGCTTTCACTAGTGCAGGAACTGCCTGTGCAAGGTCGGCGTCTTCTAGTACCAGTGCGGGGTCTTTCCCTCCCAATTCCAAAACGAGTGCATGCAGCTTGTCTGCACTGTTCCTCATGACTGCTTTTCCTCCCTGCACACTTCCCGTAAATGCGACTACATCAATCTCGCTTTGCACTAATCGCTCCCCCACTTCTTTCCCTCCGAGCACAAGTTGAAACGTATGTTCGGGCATCCCTGCTTCTTTGAGGCGTGCAAAGAGTTCAGCTATTTCAAAGCCGGTAAAGCTGGCATACTCGCTTGGTTTGTAGAGAACACGATTCCCACAGAGAAGTGCAGGAATGAGTGAGGCAAAACTGAGAAATACGGGAGCATTCCATGGAGTAATAACTGCTGCCACTCCTCTTGGTTCATATCTGACTAGATTCTGTTCTTCTTCATTCTCAAACACTATTTCATCAGCAATGAATCCAGGGACAAGCTGGCAATATGCCTGGATTCTTCGTATAGCAAGCTCAACTTCGTGCCTGCCTGCCGTAATGGGTTTCCCAATTTCACGCGCCATAACTAAAGCAAGTTTTTGCTTATGCGTTTCCAACAAAGGTATCAGGCGCTCAATCATCTGCACACGCTCTTCCACCTTCATTTGAGACCAGATAGTATCAGCACGTGCCTGCTGAACCAGAGCAGCTAGTTCAGTTTCGCTGCTTTCCTCCAACACTCCATACCGTTCTTCAGTGCTCGGATTGATTGATTCTATAATTCCCATACTACTCCTAGAGGAACGAAATATTTAAAGACGCCGTGCTTCTAGTGCTATAATGGGAAGTCTAGACTATCTTGACTGCCATACACCAGATGGAGCAAGGAGAGTTTCATTTGAAGAGCGTGGATTCATAGCAGAAAAAAGTACGCTTGATATGGATACTCTAATGGCACCAATAATGACTCTTTGTATGACAGGATTTTACCTCACCCGCATGCTTTCTATGCCTGCTGAAAGAACTGGCCCCACGCAGGATCGAACTGCGGCCTACTCGACGTGAACGAGTCGTTCTGCCATTAGACTATGGGGCCTAAGTGTTGATGACAAATAAGATTTATAAGCTATGTGTTCAGTAGAGAGCTATGGATAGTCGTTGGGATGAACCATCGGTGCCAAGAAAGCTCTACGCAGCGGCGCTAACTCCTCTCTTTCTCTTGGTGTGCTATTCCATAGGTGCGGTAAGTACTCTTCTTGATCGTCTACATGCTTCCCAGGCAAAAACATATCTCACACAAGTAGAACAAAGAATGCGCGAACGTGAAAGGCGAGCACATAATACAAAAGATATAACGACTCATTTATAATCGAATGGCCCTGGGCAGAATCGAACTGCCGCATGCTCGGTGTAAACGAGCCAGTCTAACCACTAGCTTACAGGGCCTTATGGTACCAGGAAAGTACAATTAAAAACATTTGCTCTTAGGCGACTGCCGAGGTTGGTAAAGCAAAGAGTTCACACACTGGCTGCACCCGTGGCTGATACCTTTCTCGATACTCGCTCATGCGTCGTATTGCTTTAAGTGCAGTAACGTGGTTGCCACTCTTTGTGGTAAGGTCTGCAATTTCTCGGTAGGGAATGTTTAAACGTTCATATAAGAGTGTTTGCGCTACTTCTCGATAGTGCACGATATGCTCGGGGCGGGCATTTCCCACCAATTTTCCCAAGCCAACACCGCTCTGCACGCTTACTGCTCTCAAGATTGCTTCAGGAGTCTGCAAGGTAGTTTCATCCTGATTTGGTGAGAGCAGGGTAAGAATCTCAAGAGCCCGCTTAATATGATAGGGAATTCTTTCTTTCGTTCTAAATTGTATCGGTGTATTCATGCAATTTCTCAATGAATTCGCTTTAAAAAGGTGTTGGTCGGAATCTTTTTATAGCTCATTTAAGCAATTCTAGTATGGATGCCTATTTCGTGCAGGTGCATGAGCACTATAAACTAGCTATAGGAAGAGAGCTCATACTTCCCATTGCAACCGTTGATGACTTTAAAGCCAATACAGGATTTCTTAAGAGAGATTTTGAAAGGTATCTGGAGAGTTCAGAGTATGCATTCTGTGAACTCTACCATGCGTTACTGTTAGACCCTCGAAAGCCGACACGGGTAGTATTCAAAAGCAAACCAAGCGAGTTTAGCAGAGCGAGAATGAGCGTTATCAGAACATATGCACTTGGCTCACATCTCAATAGCTTATTGTACGAGCCTGAACTGCATCCACGGATAAGTATCGCTGCCTTGAAAGAGCATGAAGTAATTGAACAGACGGTTGAGGAGCTTCCTTCAAGAGCTTTTGATTTTATGCAAGAGTTGCAGCGATTCCAGGAAATCAGAGAGAACGACAGCGCTATTCTCCTCCAGCGAAGGCATCTACATTCACACTAACGAACGTCTAGACCTTTTTGATAGGCTTCTAGTTTGAGTGCAGGCACACATTTCTTTCCGGTAAAAGCGCAGATGATGCAACACGCATGGACAGGCGTACACATTCTAAAATCGCACTGATCACAGTCAAAATAGCAAGGGCTGCTGTCCAAGGGGACGGTGCGCCTGCTTTTCTTGCCGCACTGCATACAGGTGATGTTCGCAACGTGAGGAATCCTCAGTACTTTCTTTCTTCCCATACTCTTTTATTTAAAGAAGATTAATAAACATTTTTAAATAGCCTCTTTCTTTCCAACACGTACGCGGCCATAGTATATCGGTTAGTACGATTCGTTGCCAACGAATAAGGTCGGGTTCAATTCCCGATGGCCGCATGCATCGGGAATTGTTCAATTCGCTTCAATCACCTTGGTGTTGAAGCAGCCGCGGACGAAGTCTGCGAGCGCCGATGGCCGCATGCTTTATTGGTACGGTTGTGCAGAAGGAGTGTGTGCAGGCACAAAAGAAGCTAAACAAAGGCGAGATACTAGTGAGGCTGCACCTGCTGCTAGCTCGTGATCATGTCCGTTATGCTCTCTATTTGGTGTATGAAAGAGAGTACGTTCGTAACAATCACCTGCTTCATTATGGAAATCTTTCAGTAACGCTTCCGCATAGACTTTATCAGCAGAGGTTTGGAAATGCTCATCGCTCTGAGCCAGTCGTGCTGCAGTCCAGAGCATAAGCTCATAGCCGTGTGCTGTAGGTACGCCTTTGAAATCAAATCTTCCACTCATAGGAATCCTTACCAGTAAAAATGCCTTATAAACCTTTTGCCCAACTACTAAGAAGAAAAAGGTTATATAGGGGGAGAAAGGCAGAATATCATGAGAAACCAGCTGCCTCCTGAAGAACTGACTCGATTAAGCAACTTAGAGTTGGAAGTGTATGCTACCGGCAGTAACGAGCATATAGGTTTAGCAGATCTAGTTTTAATGGAGCAGTTGAATCAAACGAGGGTCGCAATTCACACCAATCAAGTCCAGGGGAGTTGCGCTGACATACTGCATAAAATAGGAGTTACCAATGGAGGTATCTATCCTTCATTTATACAAGCACGACAAGCAATCGTAGCAAGTCTTGTAGCTCACTTACAGCCTCCCGCATGGAATATGCTGTCTGTGGTATATGACGGCATCTATGTTGGTGATCCTGAAGACATGTATGAGTATAGAAAAGCACCTATATCTGGTTCTTTTACCCCAGCCTATCAGGTTGTAGGATTCGGCATCAGGTTAGGAGAAGTCATCTTTCTCGACCATGAAGCTCCTGAAGAACCTGGCAAGAAATAATAATAGAAAATAAGTAATAGTACTAGGTAAGCAAGAGGGATGTTCAACTACTTCTTAAGAAACGTTCTCAGCGCGTCCAGCACTTTTTCACGTTGTGCGGGGACGAATTTAATAGCACCGGCATTTTTATGGCCGCCGCCTTCCACAAACGCTTCAGGAACCTGCTTCCTGCAATGCGCAATGAATGCGTGCATGGAAAAGTTCGAGGCTTCCGTTGCCCGAATCGTTAATGCATCCTGCAATACTCCAACGGAAACCAGATTCTTCGTTCCTGACTTCTCACTCGTATCATGGAGCATGCTGTTTGTTCTGCCTGGTTTCGGATATACTCCTCGGGCAAAGGTCTTCTCAATATCGAGTAATTGCAGGGTCGTCTTTCCAACCAGTTCTTTTTTCACTGCTGACTGGGCGATTGCTACTGCCTGCATTTCTAGCTTGCGGATATGGGGAGTCAATAAGGCAATAAGTTTCTTCTGCTGTGCCATCGGTTGACCAAACAAGACTTCCACATATTCTCTGGCTTCCATAAACCGCAATTTCGTAGAAACAAAGTCAATCACTGCCGCAATATCGCTCAACAACTGTTTGGTATAGCCAAGTTTCTCCGCAATTTTGAAATAGTCATGCAGAGCTTCCGGATTATTAATCATATCAGCCAAGCCAGCCATTGCCGGAATGTATTCTACCTGCGCATCTGCATTAATGAATCTTGCTAATTCAGCACAGAGCATGCCTGCCGAATAGGTAGTTCCATCTTCACCGACAAGGAAAGGGTTAATATGCACTAAGACCTCGCTACTGACAACATCTTTTTCAAAGAAATGATGATCGACAACAATAAAGTCAATCCCGTGCACCTTGCCTTGTTTGATAGCAAGCAGGCTTTCTTCTCCCGAGCCGGTATCTACAATCACAATCAAAGGGATTTTTTCAGCAAACCGCGCTTGGCCGGTAAGTGAATGGGCTGTATCTTTAATGGAATCTTCAATTTCATAGAAAGGCGTTGCTGAAGGTGCCCGCACAAAATATTGGGATAATGCTTTGCCTTTTCCATGCTGTTGCTCAACCAAAGGTAAGATTGCCCGTTCCATGGCAAAGCCGGAGCTGTAGCCATCTGCATCATTATGATGTCTGACAATAATAGGTCTGTTCATAATAACCGCCAGTCTGATTTCAGTTGCCGCTTTAATAAACGCACTCTTAAGTTTCTCCAATACCGGGCTCTTCACTAAAAAAGTAACCAGCGCGGGCTCTGCACGTTTTCTCTGGAGTTCTGCAATCTTTTCTTTTACCTTTTCTGCCTTTACACCATCAAGTTTTCGCATTTTAATTGCCTCGCCTTCTAACATCTTGTTATATTCTTTCGTAGTCAGAAGCACTTCAACCATATGTCCTTCATCAATCTCTGGATAGGCGCGCACGCCCGCACCTTCAAATGCCTTTACCACTAAGGTACCAGTTCCATCAGTCATGGAAAATAAAGTAGGCCCCCCAGTCTGGCTCACACTATTCACCATTGCCTGTATCGTATGCAAACCCTTGCTCTTTTTTTTCATTATCTCATTGATAGTCGTTTCCATAATAATTATATCTGAAAGAAAAGAGGCTATTTAAATTAAGAGGTAAGAGCAGCTGTGCTGAAGCATACGAGATTAAAAATAAAAGAAAAGATTACCAGCCGTCATCTGACTCGTCGTCCTCGTCTTCTTCCTTATCATCCTCTTCATCGTCTTCGAGGCCATCGTGCCATACTGCACCAGGCTCTTCTTCTGTGTCGTCTCTTTTGTCGTTGTTCATAACCATCAAAAGGTATTTAGTTACGTCAGAGAGTTTTGGACCATTTTTAAACCTTTTTATTGTGTAAAAGAGGGTTGACTACCTCTTGGTAAGCAATGCCTCATCGCATACTTCCTGCACTCGTTTTGACAGTTCAACTGCAGGGAGTCGTACTTCATCAGCGAGTAAATTGTTCATCTGCCTGTGTCTTGCATCATAGCCTTCTCTGTTTTCATGTAGAATTGCTTCTGACCAGCCGGTTATTTCTCGGTCAAAGATTAAATCGGTACCTCTCAAAACGCTTGACTCAAACGGTGCCTCCAACGCCTCCTCAAACGCATGTGAAGTAAAGAGATAATCAGTCATTATCAACAAGGAAGTGTGCATCGGAGTTGTCGCTTTCAAATCTCCAAAGAAACCTCTTTTGAGACGGTGATATGTCACAGCCAATTGCATAATTGACAAATGACTATTCTTCCCTATTGAATCTATGTCGCCAAATTCTGCAAGTTTTTCTTCACGTAATAAGGAGCCTCTTCGCTCCCCACAGATAAACTTTCTTGCTTCAATACATTTTCTCTTATAAGTATCCCGTTCTCCAGTCACGATGAGATGATACAATTCATGCTCTACCTCAAGTGCAACTTTCACTAGTTCTTTACCTTCGGGGCTGCCAAATTGAATACCGCGATAGACATGACTTGACAAGCTCGAAGCTCGCATTGCCAGCGCAAATTTAATTCTATCAAGAGCACTTGCATACTGTTTCTGTCTATCAGGATAGCAGCAGGCTTGGGCAAATCCGCTTGCAATAGATAATAATGTTCTTGAAGTATTTATCTGTGTATGGGCTGTTGCAGTATCATGCTCTTTGACGCTTGTAAATTCAGATATTCTATCAGAAAGCGGTGCGAAAAATGTATGCGCTCGTGCGTATGTTGCTTCTGAGGCTTTATGTCGTATGATGCCTAAAATAGCGTTTTTGGGATTTGCAAGAACGGGATTGCACATCGTGTGAATGGTTACCATCTCAAGAGCACTTTTCCCATTGGAACTCATATACTCATCAAAGGGAACTGCTTCCAGCGCTTTTCTGCTTGTTTGTCCTGAAATTACTGCGCCTGGCTTGCATGCAGGAAGCGTATGCCTCATAAGAGTTCCAACTTCATCGGCGGGCACGCAGTACATGACAATATCTGCATTTCGTACTGCATCTTGTGCGCTTTCAGCTATGCGTACTGTCAGCCCTTTCATTTCCACATATGCTCTTCCCTTAGCATCATATACAGTTATGTCTGCCCTGCCAGCAAATGCTTGAGCGAGATACGTTCCCATAACTCCCGCTCCCAAAATGCTTACGCTTTGCATGCGTTCAGACATTAGGAGGAGTATAAAAATCTTTGGAGGAAGAGTAAAAATCCCCCCACCCAGAATCGGACTGGGATAACCCGGGTTCTGTCATGTTCTAACGAACAAAATCTGATCGTGCTTCATCTTATATCCTCCAAGGACAATCCGCACTAGTCGTATTGACTACAGCCAGGTGCTCTACCATTGAGCTATGAGGGGTCGAGGTAAGAATAGGAGGATGATATTTAAAGGTTATCTCTCATCTTTTAGAAAAGGGGATTATTCTTCTGCGGTAGCCTCATTCATAAAGAACGCGCGGTTGGATAACGCTTCATGCGTTTTGCCCTCTTTTTCATACACAATCGTAGCAGCAGGGAGCTCAAACGTGCCCACCACATTGATTTTTGAATAGACAATATACGAGAATACCCGTTCTTCCCCTGCCTGCAAACTTGGTATGTCCCAGAAGAGTCTCCTCGTCAGAGCATCAACCCTATCAGGTTTAGTGCCGTACTTTTCATACAGCATCGTCATGCCCGGCAATCTATCTACTAATTGCAGTCGGTCAATATGATTCCGTGCTTTCACACTTAACTGCACTTTGAGTGCAAATTCCCCGCCTTTCGTCCGTACAAAGGATACTTTCTTCGCAACGGCAACATGGCTTCTGCCTGCAAGCTTGACAAAGAAGACAATGACAATAACCAGAAGTACAAAGAGAAATGGCAGCGTATAGTTCGTGGTGGTCGTTACTGCCCACGACTCTCCCGGCTGTAACTGCCGATTCCACGTATACGTTACAAAAAGGGCAGAACGTTTTGTTTGTGCAGGCTCAAGAGAGAAGGAAGTAAACAGCCGAGATACAATATCACGCCTTACGGTAACACTATCATCAACTACAGTATTGCCATTATTCATTTTAGTTGTCGTTGTTTTCCGTATCAAGAAACCAGAGCTTTCACTGCTAATTGAAGTGCCTTGTTTTTCAAGATAGGTGAGCACACCTTCTATCCGCGTGTATGCTTTTCCCAGCGAGACTTCTGCAGTAACGACATACGGTCCGGCGGTTAGCTTTGCTACTTTCTCCTTGTTGAGAGTAATCGAAATATTCTTGCTTTCATACGGCTGCAGGGAGAGCACTTCCTGCTTGGTGAAGAATGCTGATGAGAACGTGAAAGCAACATCCTGCAGATTCGTATTTTGTACATTAGTAAGAGTAATTAAGGCTGTATCGCTTCCCAGAGGTAACGGCTGCGGGTGCAACTCCACAGCATCCTGTAGGGCAACAATTTTAATCGGCAGCGTGTCCTTATACACGCCACCTGTATATTTAATCTGATACTCAATATTATAAGAACTAGGCCTGCTCCTCAATTCTTTGTTCGGAAATGCCTGTACCTGAATGGTGCTGGTTCCAGCAGAAATATCAAAGGTGCCGCGCGGACTGAAGGTAACTCCCACTAATGAAAATAATTCAATGCTATCACTACGGTCGCTCGTAAAACTGAAAGAATACAGCGCAGGGTTCTCAAGTTCTGCAATTACCACCGATCCCTGGTCCCTCGTAACAACACTCAACGCAGAAACGCCGCTAGCACAGAGCACTAGTAAAATCAGCGCAAGCACAACACCCTTTTGCATGCGTATGATTGCAGGCAGAGTTATATAAATATTTGTATGATTGTAGTGCTAGCTCTTTAGTCCAGTGTAACGTAAAGAATCAGCAGACGTACCAGCCATAATGCATCACGACTGGCGGCTGCCGCTGAATTCTAAGAACGATTTCATTGCTTCTTTGAATGCAATCGCGTCATCTTTCACTTTATCTTCCATTTGATCAACCCTTCCCGGAATAATATACTTATTGTAAATCTCCCGCAAGAACTGGTACATGCCCGTGCTCTCCCAGCGCGCCTTGGGGTCTCGGATTAAAACACCCTTTAGTTCAGTTCTATACATGCCCTTATTCATTTTCTTCTTCTTACCCTCTATTTCCACTTCCACATCAACGACTCGTTTCAGCTCAAATCTAATGCTAATCTCGCTTTTGAAATAGTCGGTAATTTCCTTGTACGCTTTCCACTCAATCGTAATCTCTCTTCCCTCAGGCGTTACTTTTTCATTATACTTCTCTTCAACGACATTATACTGCTCGTCTCGAAGCCATTGGAATGCATACTCATAGGAAGCAGTAAAGTCAAAAACGCCCGTATATTCGGCCTTTTCTCGAATGAGGATATCTTTTTCAGCCATCTTTTTCCGCTTCCAGAAGCCGAACGTTCTATTTAAAGATTATCCTTAGGGGTCTTTGGTATTTGAGGAGGAGATGAAAGAGAATACAAAAATATAAAAGGGAAGAAGCTAAAGAACGATTATGAACCAACGAGAAGTGATACTTGCTCTTGTTCTTGGTGTGCTCGTTTTGCTTCTCATAACGTCTAGCGGAAAATCTACGTTTTTCAGTATACAGCAAGGCTTTCAAGGCCCCTATGGGGAAATTACAGATGAATTGAATAACAATTCGGAAATGTCTGATGAAACAATACCAGCAGAAAAAGATACAAAAACAAGAACGGAGTCTTATAAAGAGTATAAAGAACTGGTGAAAGAAGTAGTAAAGGAAGCTGATAAACGGAAAATAGATTTGGATGATGAAGCTGCGGTGGATACATTGTATCAAGAAAAAGTAATGGAAAAAGAGGGCATATTAAAAGAAGAACTAAAAAAATATCAGTGTGATATGGCTAACGGAGCATATGCATGCGGACCCTTTACCCTCAAGTTAACGCTTAAAAAGTTCGATATTGATGCTTCATCAGAAGAGCTTAATGCATTCAGAAACAACGGAGGAGGATTCCTACGAGATATACTCTCGCTCTTCTCTGAAGAAGCAAGACAAATAACTTGGCCAAAAGAAATGAAAACGGCGCTTGAACATTATGGACTTGAAGTAACAAAAATTCAAGGAAGCAATAAGTTAAACAAGGCAGATGAAGTGCTACAAGCTGACCCAAATGCAGTCATTCTTACACGAGTTGAACCTAAAGGAGAAACATTTAAGCATCATTGGAATTTATACAAAGGCAACAATAAATTTAATGACAACTTTAACATAGGCTCAACAATAACGAGGAACACTGATGGCAGTGTTAAAGACGTTAAAATAAAAGAGATACCTCTAAATATACTTGAAGTAAATGTGGTAAAAAAGAAGTGATGAAATACGAGTAGTACGAAAACCAAAACAGTAAAAGTAGTTACGTGCTTGTCAGCGTTATGCTAACAATAGTATTTGCCAAATCAAGTTCAGCTACAGTTGAGCAGTTACTTCATTATTTTCCAAGGAAAGCTCGCTTCCCGGGGCAGTTTGTACTACTTTAAAAGTAAACCGCGTTGCATCTCCCGGAACGCGCAGGTTGCTGACTGAGAAGAGTTTTCGCTTGCCCAAGCCTAACTCATTCAGCACAAATGAGTCAACTAGCTCATTACTTGCATAGACTTCTAGAGTCGAATTTTCAGACGCAGTAAGGCCATAGTTGTCAATAGAAATGTTAAAATCGAGCAATCGTCCGGTTTTGTTGACGCTTACCTGGGCAATCGCAAGATCAGGAGCACTCGGCACTCGATAGAGTTCATCAATCGTACTAATCAAATACTGATCAATTTCCTGGCTGCAATCTGCAACTGGATACATAATGCTTTGCTTGTTCGTGTTATGGTCAAAGCCGAGGGCATGGAATATTTCATGCAAGGCGATGTTCGGCCTATCACACTTTTCAGGCCGATACAAGGCAACTTGAGCTCCCAGAATAATATAGAATCGAGTGGTGTTGATAATTAACGTGGGGCCGCCTTCTCCCGCAACGAAATGCCCTTCTTGTTCAGGCGTGAGCGCTACGTTCGAGCACAAGACAACAATGCCTTCTTCTCGTGCCGTTTCTACAAACTCAAGGATCGTCTTCTCACTTAAAACAGAAAACGCCTCAGCTATCTTGCGTTGTTTGTCTAACGTACAACTTGGCTCAATGCGGTACGCAATTTTCTTATCAGGAAAACGCATACGAGGATAGAATTGCACGCTTTTTTCAGGAAGCCCTTGCGTCGTATTTGCGACGAACTGCGTAAACGCCGAATGCGGTTGATATATCTCCGTGTACACATAATAGAGTGTTCCCCCCACAGCAACCAATAAAATACCAGTCAAAATAATATCAACGAGGCCCATCTCTTTTCGAGGCATACCTGCTATATAAATATTTCAAAACAATTATAAGACCACGCACCTTCTAGAAATGATGAAGCCCTTTGAATTCTTGGAGCATACGGCAGATATTAAAATTAAAGTTTCAGGCAGAACTTTACAGGACATCTTTGAAAACGCAGCCTTGGCAGTTTCTTCTTACATCAGTGCGGGAACACCTATCAAACCAAGAAAAGGAAAAATCATTGAGGTAAAAGGAGAAGACACTGCTTCATTGCTCTACAGCTTCGTAGACGAACTTATCTATTTGCTCGATGCGGAGCATTTTGCCGTCGCCAAAGCATCCGTGTTCTTGCGCGGCAATAATCTGCGGGCAGAAGTCTTTGGCGATGATACCACAAAGTATCAGCTCCAGCACATTAAAGCTGCCACGTATGCAGACATGTCCATCCATAAAATAAAGGAGCACTGGCAGGCAGTCTTCGTCTTGGACGTCTAGGCTTTCTTACCATCCGCTTGCATCGCCCGTATGATAATCAGGAGAAAATGCTGGTTCAATTGCTATCATTCGTTCATACCATCCTGAATGCTGTGCAACATGCACAGTAGGTTCATTGCTCAAGCTAAGAGCAGTTCTACCAGGCAGTTCATGCGGCCTCTCTATTCCGCTGTAATTGATATCTCGCGTAGTCATAGGACTCATTGCTCCCAAGAAGCCTATATAAAGCTTGTGTTCTTTCATAAAAGATGACTCTGAAAAAAATCGCAGAAAACATCTATGAATTGGAAAAAGAAGGAAAAATGCTGGTTCCAGGCATTATTTTTGCCTCCCCGCTCTTGCTAAAAAGCATCGAGAAAGATGGCAAAACTTTAGAGCAGGTAAAAAATGTCGCCCAACTGCAAGGAATAGTAGGAAAAAGCATGGCTATGCCTGATGCCCACCAAGGATATGGATTTTGCATTGGCGGCGTAGCTGCCTTTGACCTCGAAACAGGCATTATCTCTCCTGGAGGAGTAGGGTATGATATTAATTGCGGCGTCCGCCTCTTAACAACAAATCTGGCAAAATCAGAATTCATGAAAAAAAGAAAAGAAGTTTTGCAGGAAATCTTCAAGAATGTGCCTTCTGGAGTGGGCAAGGAATCTGAATTTAAATTAACTGATAAGGAATTAGACGAAGTACTCAATGCAGGAGTTTCCTGGGCAGTCAAGAAAGACTATGCCAGCAAGGCAGACCAAGAATGCATTGAAGATGCTGGTTCTATCAAAGGCGCTGATGCGAGTAAAGTAAGCATGAAAGCAAAAGCACGAGGCAGGTCACAGCTCGGCAGTTTAGGCTCGGGCAATCACTTCCTAGAGATACAGGAAGTGGAGAGTATTTTTGATAAATCAATAGCACAAGCATTCAATCTGCACAAAGGCCAAATAGTCATCATGATTCACTGCGGTAGCAGAGGACTAGGCCATCAAGTAGCTTCAGACTACATTCATATCATGGAAAAGAAGTATGGCTTCAAACATCTGCCCGATAGGGAACTTGCCTGTGCTCCCATCACCTCCAAGGAAGGCCAGGACTATCTTGCTGCTATGCGAGCAGCAGCCAATTTTGCGTTTGCAAACAGGCAGGTAATAACCCATCAAATCAGAAAAAGCTTCGCAAAGTTCTTTTCAAAGGCAGACATCAAAACAGTCTATGACATTGCTCATAACATTGCAAAAATGGAAGAACATCTTGTTAATAGTAAAAAGCAGGAAGTCTGCGTGCATCGAAAAGGTGCAACGCGCTCATTCGGTCCCGGCAGAAAAGAAATCCCTGAAATCTATAGAAAAATAGGTTGTCCTATTTTCATTCCAGGCAGTATGGGCACCTTTTCATACGTTCTTGTTGGAACTAAGAAAGCAGAGGAATTGAGTTTTGGAAGTACTGCGC
This sequence comes from Candidatus Woesearchaeota archaeon, assembly GCA_964372375.1. Lineage (GTDB taxonomy): Archaea > Nanobdellota > Nanobdellia > Pacearchaeales > GW2011-AR1 > SICV01. The sequence goes on along the minus strand of CAYJQF010000013.1, from coordinate 1,190 downwards.
ATGGCGCTGGTCGTGTTCTCTCTCGTTCATATGCCCTCAAACATCTGACTATGGAAGGAATACAAAAAGAACTTGACAAGCAGGACGTCATGTTGCAAGCAAACTCAAAGAAAGGCGCGGTTGAAGAAGCGCCCGAAGCATACAAGGACGTAAATGAGGTTGCGAGAGTCAGCCATGAACTCGGCATCGGGCAGCTGGTAGCGCGGTTAAAACCCTTGGCAGTCGTGAAAGGATAACCAAAAGACCAAAAGATTTAAATATTATACTTATTAAGTTATACTAATAAAATATAACTTTTATACAATGGAAACACTAGTAAAAGCAAGGAGGATTGGGGGCTCGATAGGAGTCATTATACCTGCAGGAGTAATTGCTAAAGAGAGAATACGAGAAGATGATATGATAAAATTAAGGGTAGAAAAAACGGTTGACTTGGGCTTTATGTGGGGAAAAGGAAAAGATATAATAAAATCTACTGATGAACTTATGAACGAAATTGACGAAGGAGAGGAATGGTAACAACTTTCTATTTTGATACATATGCCTTAGTAGAAATCTTCAAAAGCAATCCAGGATATATACGATATGGAAAAGAAGTAGGCATGGTTCTTAATAGCCTAAATTTGATGGAATTTGCATTCGTACTAATACGCGAGAATAAAGAATCACACATACAGATGGCTTTTAACGAGCTATCTAAGAATACAATAGACTATGATAATACTATTCTCATAGAAGCGGTGAAGATGAAATGCAAGTATCAAAAAGAGAGATTATCATTTGTAGATTGCATTGGCTATTGCCTGGCAAAAAGGCACAAAGTAAAGTTTTTAACTGGAGATGAGAAATTCAGGCACAAAGAGAATGTTGAATTTGTGAAATAGAAAATTGCCAAGCAGTGAAAGGATAATTCTGTCTTAACTTTAGAGTTACATTAAAAGAAAGCCTTAAATAGAGTGTACGCAAAACACTACTAGAAGCATTATGACAACAAATGAAGTTACACGATTGAAAAAAGCCATCGCAGCGGGAGCAAAAAATCGCAATCAGCTTGCTCGCAAGACAGGCATACCTTATTCGCGAGTATGCTCTCTCTTAGAAGAGCGTGATATTTATCTTCCGAAATCAAATCGAAGCAGACACAAAAGAAAGACCGAGCAATCAATTGAAGAAAAAGCAGTTCTTGGTCC
>CAYJQF010000012.1:0-18702 GCA_964372375.1 Candidatus Woesearchaeota archaeon | reverse complement strand
GAAGCCAGAAGAGTATTACCTATCTCTTTAGGAATATGGGAATTAATTGAAAGAGTATTTAAGAGTGCCTATGCTTTCGTTCTTGTAATATTGAAGCCTTCTCGGAATCCTTTCTGATTCAGCCAGTTCACATTTGGTCCGCAGTCTCCTAATGCCGAGCATACTCCTGCCCGCTGCTGTTCCCAGCCTGCAGTCAGGCAGTCACAATTCTTCTTGCACTCTTTGCCGCCAAACAGGCCTTTCTCAAAGACGACAAGGCACTGCGAATTGCCTTGTGTACAAATGCTTTGCGCTGTATTTCCTTCCCAGAATTTCAGGCCTGGTGGATTCAACGGCAAGCAGACACCCGTTTGCGACGAATTGATGCTCACACTTTCCTTCCAGGAGCAGTCTCTTCTATCTCTATTTTCACAATCAAACTTGTCAGTTTGGCTGGTGCAGTCCTGCCATCGATTGACTCTGCACGCTGCTTGCGAGAAAGTCCCTCCCGAAGGCAAGCTGATTTTATCCTGAATACATTCCTCCTGCCTGAAGTCAGCGCATTGCTCTATCTCCTCTTCACCTTGCACACAAATATGCTTGTAAAATCTGCTTCCGACTGAATTTTTGCCCTTGTTGGTAGTGCCCGCATCGTCAAACACACACCAGGACTCTCCATGCTTTCGTGCGGTTCCTTTCGCATCCACACAATTCAAGTTTACACAAATATGCTCGCCATATACCGGCTTGATGCTTGCTGATGCTTTTCTGCAGATGCTGCCTTGTAAGTAGTTGCAGTTCCCGCAGTTCCGATTGTTCGCGCTTCCAGCACTGTCTTGGGCATTGCACGATTGTTCAGGAGCCTTCACACTGCTCCAGTAGGCAACATCAAAATCCTGGCCCGTGCGAATTTTTGATACATCATACACGTTTGCAGGATTTCCGCAGCTATCCTGGAAATACACTTCGTCTTTGCCAGGCGCACATGCTGTTTTTGTAGTAGGTGTACAAATCGTTCCTAATTCAGGTGCGGTGCAGAGTTTGTCTTTATGAAATTCCCCCTTTCCCGTTCCATTTACTCCTTGATTGCATACTTCTCTCGTGGTAAACGCGCAGGTTTTCTCAAATTCAAATTCGTACACACACGCCCCCTTATCCTGGTTTTGCACACTTAATACACACGCAACTTCATTCTGAATTTTTTTATTGAAATTAACGGGCAGTCCGGACAAGCTGGCAAGGCGCTTGCATCGTACCAAGGAAACAAACGCTGCTTGGTCTCCAAGAACGCAGCATCCCAAATCACACTGCGCCGGCGCATTTTCCGACCATTGGCTGTTATTTGCATTACATACAATCTGCGGCGTGTTGCTCATGCAAATGCCTTCAGTTGAGCCGTAGCACACACCCGGCTTGCAAAAGCTGGTAGACTCGCAGGCAGTGGGCGCTTGTTTACTGCCAGAGGCACATGCACTGCTTGGTACTTGCTGGCAATACAAATTGCTCGTCGTCTTCTCGCAACACACCGTAGGAGCACTAAGATTCGTAGTCTGAGCATACACAGTAGGAAGTATGAGCAATACTATGAAAAAGAGTAGTCGGTAGTTCATGTTATGTCTCCGGATACCCTGGTGGCCAGGGTACGCTTCTCGATGCAAAGGCAAAGCTTTCCTTGCTTACTACATTCGATACTATATAAATAGTTGTACCGTCGCTGAGTTGTGTTTTTTCAATCTTCAAGCTAGGATAATACTGCAAATACGTTGTTATTTCTGAATCGCCATATGTAGCTTCATACGAAACAATGCTCGATGCAATTAAAAGTAAGTCGTACATCTCGCTTCCATATTCTAAAGTAAAATGAGTATACGTCCGTGAAATATCCTGCGTAACGGTGAGAGGCGAGTCCAAGGCTACTACTAGTTTTCCGGGAAGCAACGAGGCGGAGACAGCAGTGTGAGAAGTTGAAACGTCAGAGCCGCGCCGTTTGCTGTCCTCAGCAAAACTCTTGACGCAGGCAGCTGCTTTTTCCTGTAAGGCAGCAGTCAGCTCTTGTTCAGCTCGCTCCTTAATGAGCGGTTCCTGGACCGTGCAGGTCTTATAATATTCAGAGGTATAGCACAAGTACTTAATCTGCTTGCCTTGATATGCTAGAGTGCCTTCAGGATTCATGAAGCCGCCGCGTGCTGCAATCGTTTCGAGCACAGTGCGTACCGTCGGCTCAAGACACGAGCTCAGGTAGGCTTTCGGGTCGCTGGCTGCCGGTCCGGTAATACTCGGCAGCACTTTAGGGTACGCGATAAGTGCCACAATAATCAGTACCAACACCAAGGCAATAATAACAAACAGCGTTACCTGGCCTCTTTTCATTTCCATACGGATATCAATAAGGTTTTGTTTATAATTGTTTCTTTCATACTGAGGTAACAATGACATTGCATAAACTGCCCGGGCTCCAGCCAAAACGGTCTTTGCACGTGATATAATACTTCTGCTGGGGAGTTAGAGGAAGGGTATGTACCAATTCACTTCCCGTCAGCAACGTGCCATTGGTAAAGGCAACTGCACATTCATTAGTACTCATTGCCGAACAGGTTGCCGGCTCGTTGGTAATGACTGTTAGTATACCTGCGCGGGCGTACGTCCGAGTAACCAAAGGTGCTTGTGTATCCAAGATAACAGTAAATCTGCTTGTTTTCTCTGCACTATTGCCTCCTGCATCGATACATGCAATCGTAACTTCATGAGTGCCATTGAACAAAAGCAAGTCTGCGGTATGAGTGGTCTGAGAAGGAGGTATGAACGTGTCTCCTCCTAAAGCAAGGTACCTTGCACTGATACGATAACTACAGGTCGCTTTTCCATTGACTCCTCCCGAAGTCCGTGCTTCTAATTTGACTGTGGCGGGAGCATTGCCAAAAGTTATGGTACCATTAGGCAGAATGCTATCGATATGCAATGCTGTTGCACTGCGTTGTATACTGAAATTATAACTCTCTAGAGCAGTGTTCCTGGACTGGGTCTTATTCATTCCTTTGACAAGCATACTTGTAAATTCGGTTTCATACAAAGTCATGTTAGTGATATTTCCTTTCCCACCCGTAAGAAGATTAATTTTCTGGATTTCATTCTGGTCAACAGTATCTTGGAAGTTGACATGAATACCATTGATAGTGAACAAGTAGGCAGTTTTGTTTGCTAACCACGGTTGGTCTTTACAGCGCACAAAGGAAGTACTGAGATTGCGCGCTATCGGGAATATGCCGGTGCATGACCATCCGTAAATGCTTGGCTCTTCCTGATAATTGGCACACGAAAGAGTATGTGTCATGCTTGCATATGCCTGGTCAACGGTATCCCACTTACATTCCGCAGGCTCATTTGTGTACAAGGTGATATTCGCTTCAGTCGCATTCCAGGCAAATACGCTCTGCACCGGTCGTTTGGCGGTAATAACAGGAGGGGTCACATCGAATCCTTTCCCAATACAGAACTGAATAGCATATTCCTGCGCATTTACATTTCCTTTTTTATCCTGGCAGCGCACATACAACGCTTCCCGTATACTTGCATTAGGCAGCCTGCTGCTTATTCCTAGCGATTCCAAACTGGGCACCGTATAGAGCACGGTATGATTATGCCGGTACAAGGAGCTCACTCCAAAATCATCAGGCATTTTCTCGAAACTATCAGTATGCTCACTCGCCACTCTGCATTTTCCAGGCTCATCCAAAGAGACGCCATATAACAGCTGCGAGTACGGCTGCAAACAGCCTAACGGTCCCTGAATCGTAAATCCTTTCTCGCTTACATTGGTATAAGTATATTGGAACGGCAGTGCACCATAATACGGAGTAATGCGGGGAGATGTTGTATCGTTCTTTCCTATATCAATACAGCTTGCTTCATTCGTATTCTCATTAATACTTTCGCATGTTTGTCCCAAAGAATGGCAGGCATACGCACTACAAGGAAAACCATCCTTGCCGCACTTCTCACACTCAGCTCCTCCCAAAGGCGCTTGCCATGGTTTGCACTCATATTTTACCTTAATAGTTGTCACATCCCCAATGCCTAAGAGTTTGAAGATGACGATAATTAAAATCACAATGACGAGAATGACGATGCCAACAATGCAACCAACGCCAGTAGTACATGAGGAAAGGGCCGCTTTCAAACCAACACCTGTAAGCATCTTAGTTGCGACAGCAAATCCTATAAGCGCTCCTCCAACCGCTCCTGCTGCTAACAAAGCATAGGTTGTTCCTGAATCCAATCCCGGACCAATGCCTGTCCATGCTATAAGAAAACTGGTTAATGCTAAGCCAATAGCTGCTCCTGATAATGCACCACCTGCAGCTCCCACTCCTGCAGCAAAATTGGCAGGGAGTGCAGCAAATAGAGGCACCCCAGGCCCAAGAATTAAGGTGACTTCTGCTCCTGAAACTATGCCGAGTGCAAATAAACCACTCACTGCAAGGCCCCCTAATCCAAGCAGTGTTGAAGCAGTAGATCCAATTTTTAATGCTCCTTCACTTCCTGCTCGCAAAAGTCCTGGCTCACCAAGGTCATTGGGAATGCCCAGGCTTTGGAAGAATCCGGGAGGACCGGGATTCGCCACCTTTCCAGGCACGGGAGTGGCATAGCTGCGCAGCACGGAAAGATAGTTTTCAGTTACTGGTCGCGCGTTTTCAAGTGCAAAGTTTTTTGTATAGGTGCCCTCATAATTCACTTTCCCGCCGCAATCTCCCAAGCTGATGCAAAAATCATTCATCTGCTCGCTAAACTCATTGGTTAAGCAATTCTTATTAATTTCTTTCTTGCCTCCCAGCTCTTTAATCTTTACATACGTGCAGGTTTGTGTGGCAAGGCCGCAGAATGCTTCCGCTCCTTCTCCTCTTCCGTTTTCATTAAGTAAAAAGCCAGGAGGATATTTTGGAGCACATACCTGGAAGCTGAATTTTTCTGCTATATTCACTTTTTTGACAAAACAGTCAGGATTTAACGTGCACTTTTGTATCCCTTTTTGCTTATCTTCTTCCAAGTTGTATGAGTGGCAGAGCTGCCATAAATTCAGTCTGCAGGAAGCAGTTGAAAATGCACCTCCTATCACCGTGTTTTTTGACTCAACGCAGATTTCATTCCGATAGTCTGCACACGGCTCCTGCTCTATCTCTCCCCGCACACACGTTTCCCTGAAATGCCTGCTTCCTGGCGTATCAGTTGCCCTATTTTTTATACTATCTACACCAATTGCACCTTGATAGGCACACCATGATTCTAAGTTTTCCCGCTTCTTTCCTTTTTCATCAGTACAGGAAAGATCTTTGCAGACAAAGTCTCCAATGGAGACTTCATTTCCTGTTTTTGCCCTGCCACACACACTTCCCTCAAGGAAATTACAGTTCCCGCAGTTTTTCCTGCCGTCAACTCCAATCGTACAGCTCTTTGTTTTTGGCAATACCAAGCCAGTATTCCAGCTTTTTTCCTTGGGCAAACCATAGATATTCTCCTTGTTACCGCATGAATCAAACCAGTAGACTTCATCCTTTCCTTCCACACAACCAGTGATCTTCTGTCGTTCACACAAAGTATTGAGAGCAGGATGTGAACATAAGGTGTTTTCAAAGAACGAACCATGAATGGTTTGTTCACACGTGTTCTTGTTGGTAAATTTACAGAAATTCTCTGAACCAGCAGAATATACACATGCTCCTTCTACATTCTGCTGTGCTAAGCCAAAACAACTCTCCAAGTCACGCACCTCTGGTCTAAACACTTTTTGGATGCCCAGAGAACTTGCGAGTACTGTACATCGTTGTTCAGTTATGAGTGCTGCTTGGCCTCCCAGTAAACAGCATCCTTCTCTGCATTGGGGAATGTTCGGAAGAGAGTCCTGTATCCAGGCGCCCGTACACAATGCTTGAGGAGCATTCGGTGCGCAGAAGCCTTCATTGCTCACACAAACCCCCCTACATTGCGGAACTTTATCAATAGATTGCGGAATGCAGGGCACTGCACACTTGCTGGCACATTCACTTGCAGGCATCGGCTGGCACGATTCATTTGCAAGAGTTTGAGGGCACGTATACGAACCAGCAGTTAAATCATTTGCAGTTAATGCAGATACCAATCTGTTTTCTGAGAAGAGCATCCTGCCAATAAAGTGCAAGAGCGATGCAAGAGCAGGGTTAGTATCCTTACTATTGCTACCTGCTGGCTTTTCTTCACCCAAGCTTTCTTTCAAGGAATAAGAAAGTGCAAAACTCATTCCTATAAGTAACAGAATTTCAATACCAGTGACAGCATATAACAGTACTTTCATTTAAATTCCTGGAGGGATTGCACACCCGCGCACCGCAAGATGCATCTCCTCCTGTGATTTGATGTCTCTGATAGTATACAGTTTTGTGCTGTCAAGCAATGCTTGCTTATGAATCTCAAATCGTGGATAAGCGGCCATGTACCCGACATATTCAAAGTAACAGGTCTGCGCCTCTTGCCTGACAATGTCCAAGGCAACAGCACCTAAATCATATAAGGGATTCGCTATGCTGCTTTCAAAAAGGGTAAAGGTTTGTGTGCCATCACTGTCTGTTATGCTCAAATTGCTGTCAATATGGGTAAGAATCTGTCCTGGCTTGAGCTGTATGCTGGTTCCCACTGCTCCCAAGCGTACCTGTTTATTTTTTTTCGCAAGCTCATCGGTAAGCTGTGCAAAGCAGGCACTAACCTTTGGTTGTACAAAGGAAAGGAGGTCAGCTTTCATTTCATCAAACAGCAAGGGGTGCTGGTGAATACACGTGCCAAAATAACCAATGTTTTTACACAAGTAGGGTATCGAGATATTAGCAAAAACTACATAATCATCAGGATGTAATAACCCTGCTTGCGGAATCATGATATCGGCAGCATCATTCATTGCTTTTTTCGCGCACGCCTCGATAAACAACGCAGGACTCTGGGATACTGCTTGCTCGCTCAGCACCGGCTTTTTCTGAATGACAAACACAAATCCTATGATAAGTACAATTCCCAGTGCAATAATAACCCACAAGGCTACCTGGCCTTGTGTATTTATTTTTTGAGCCATAAGTTTACTCCTTCTTTCTTTTTTATAATAATCTTACCATCTATAACTAAATCTTTCAAATAGCTTTCGGCTGTATTCCATGAAATAGCAAGGAGCTTAGCCATTTCAGAAGTTGTAACTACTCTTTCTTTAGTAATATAATCAAGTATCTTCTTGCTATGAGTATTCATAGGATTATACCTATTAACTATCATATGAATATGCAATATATAAATGTTATTAAGCCTGCAAGTCATGAAAAAGTATGGACAAATCACCGCTGGGTCTGGTGCAAGTCTTCTGGGGCAATGGCAAAGGCAAAACGACTGCTGCTCTTGGCACTGCATTACGGGCATGTGGTAATGGGTATACGGTTCATCTGGTCCAATTCATGAAAAATGGTTCAGGAGACCCGGAAATTGAATATCCGGGAGAAATTAAAGCTCTTGCACAATTCGCCAATTTCTCCTTTAAACGGTTTGGCACTGGTAGCTGGGTAATCGGCAAGCCAACGAACGAACACATTGCAAAAGCAAGGGAAGCCTTGGAGTATCTCATCTCTTGTTTTGGCACATATGATATTATCATTGCGGATGAAATTTTGTACGCAGTCCAGCTTGATCTTTTGTCAGAGGATGAAGTACTGCAAGTGATAAAAAGCAAGCCAAAACAGCAGGAGCTGATTCTTACCGGGAGCCACAAGCCCTATCTGGCGCTCTTTGAACTTGCCGATTTAGTAACTGAAATTAAGAAGGTAAAACATCCCTATGATACTGGAATTATGGCGAGAAAAGGCCTGGAATATTAATAGAAAGATTTAAATATTTAAACGTAATTACGTTTTTATACATATCACTACGATGGTAAGCATAACATTATCAGTATCAGAAGAAGTAAGGGAGTTAATGAAAAGCCATCCAGAGATAAACTGGTCAGCTTTAGTCAGACAAGCGATATTCAGTAAAGCACAAGAACTAGCTTTAAAAAGAAAATTGCTGCTGGAATCAGAAAAAGACACCGAAATAAATGCATGGGCTGTTGAGCTCATTAGAAAAGGCAGGAGGAAATGAAGTTAGTTGTTGATACGAACATATTATTCAGCTTTTTCTGGAGCGATTCTTTCACAAAAAAATTAATCAAAAATTCAAAATGCGAGCTTATTTCTTCAGTTGTTGCGTTAGAGGAGCTTTTAAAGTATAAACTAGATATAATAAAAAAAGCGAGAATTACTCAAGAACAGTTTAGCACATTTCTTAAAGATCTGAAATCTCAGGTTAAGTTTTTCGATACTACTGAATATACTTACTTTTTAAATAAGTCAAAAGGGTTATCTCCAGATAAGAACGATGCTGATTTTTTTGCTTTGTCGTTAAAGTTCAATTGTCCTTTGTGGAGCAATAATTCTTTTTTAAAGTCACAAAAAGAGATAAAGATAATTTCAACAAAAGAATTAATTAATATTTTACTTTAAGCCTCAAACGCATATTCCTTTCGTATTTCTTTTCCATCAGCTTTTATAACTCTGATTATCGTTCCTTTCCGAATTGCTTGCTCTCGCACCTGTACGGGGTCACTCACTCCTTTGGGTAATGCAATAGTAGTAATGCATAACGTATGTCTGATACTAATAATCTTTGCAGCAGGCGCATCAAATGTCAATTCTCTTACCAGTGCTTGATCGCTTGTCTTCAAGGAACAGAAAGTAGGTGTCACCTTTTTTTCTCCATTTGTCGTCGGCTTCATGCTTTTGGGTGCCTTTGCCTTAATTTTTAAAATGCTGGTTGGAGTGGAAAATGATAAGGCAAAAAATGCACGAGGATGTGCATTCATCAGTGCCAGGATTTTTTCAGGAGTCGTTTTCGTGTTTACTTTCACTTGCTTGATGCCCATGAACTGTTTGACCTCTTCTTCAGGGTCAAACACGAAGCCTCCTGAACTTGCACGAAGGTCAAACGTCGACACAATCACACCGGATACTGCTAGCTCTCCTCGTATCTGCGCTAAACATGCTTGTACCAAGAAGTTCACATACTCTGCACCTGTCCTAATGCTCCATTGCTCTTTCTGCTGCTTCACTTCAAGGAGATATTTATTATCAAATCGGCCTTTACTGAATTTTATGAACGCTTCATGTACTTCAGGGGAATTCTTCCCTTGTGCTAGAGTATGCAAGATAGATTCCATTTCTTTAGCAAGAAAAATCCGTTTAATAAACTTTGCACTAAAGTTTATATAGCTCAGCACCAATGATTTCTTATGCAATTAAATGAAAACGACATCAAGAAATTTTCAGTTATTGCTATAATTATATTTCTTGGCGTATTAGTCTTCTTCCTCTTGAAACCTGTCTTGCTCTCTATTATTGCGGGCCTTATTCTTGCGTACATATTTACTCCCTTGTTTAAGAGAGTACAGCGTCCGGTAACGAATAAGAGCGTCGCTGCATTTTTTGTTTCACTATTGATAATTCTCCTGATTGTGATTCCCTTATGGTTTATCGTGCCGCTGATGCTCAAGCAAGTATTTGACATATTCACGTTTTCACAGAAAATAAGTTTCCAGGGCATTGTAACAAATCTCCTTCCTACCGCTTCAGACCAACTTGTTTCTCAAATGAGTATTACGCTTGATAACTTCGTGGGCACCATAAGCAAAGGGGCGCTTGAGGTATTGACTAGCTTCTTCCTTGATTTGCCGCGTATAACACTCCATTTGTTCATCGTATTTTTTGTATTCTTTTATTCCTTGCGTGATGGAGATCGTCTTGCGTCGTTTGTCTCTGCAGTCTCACCGTTTAGCAAGACGAAAGAGAAATTATTCGTCTCTCAATTTAAAAATATTACTGATTCAGTGATGTATGGCCAGATAATTGTTGGTCTTGTACAAGGTAGTCTTGCCGGACTCGGTTTCCTCATTTTCGGTATTCACAATGCACTCGTTTTAACAGTTGTAGCAATTTTTCTTTCTATATTGCCGATTATAGGTCCATTTGTACTCTGGATTCCTATTGTAGTATACTTATTTAGCACTGGGCAAACGGGCATTGCTATCGGCTATTTGCTTTACAACGTGATTGTTGTTTCAGCAATGGACAACATTCTAAGAACATATTTAGTTTCAAGAAAAACAGATATCTCTCCTGCAATTATCTTAGTAGCAATGATTGGCGGTTTCTTCATCTTTGGCGTACTAGGATTGTTGCTCGGTCCGTTAATTGCTGCGTATTTCATTCTCTTTTTACAGGCATATAAAGATAAAACGCTCTCACACCTTTTCCCGGCAGGCGAGCATAACCAACAGTAATTTTAAATATCCCGCGCTCCTAGGAAAAGAGAGAAGCATGATAAAAAAAGGCGACTACATTGGTGAGCTCGCAGAGTATATAAAGAAAAATCTCAAAAAAGGGTATACGTTAGATTCTTTAAAATATGCTCTCATTGGCCAGGGGCATTCCAAGCTCGAAGTAGAGAAAGCAATAAAGCGGGTTGAGGATGAGCTTGCACATGCCGCTCCGGTTCTCAAAACAAAGCCGGATATTACCTATGAGGTGGTTGAGCCTCACGAAACCATTGTGGAAGAAAAGCCTTGGTGGAAGAAAGTGCTCGGATTATAATTATAAATTAAAAACGCCGACGCCCGGAATCGAACCGGGAGATCCCGAAGGAAACTCGTTCTCAAGACGAGCGGAGTACCATTGTCCCACGTCGGCTCACCTCTTTCTAAGATGAATTACTTATAAAGCTAGCGCTAAGGATGTATCCTACTGACTAATCATAAGCGAGGCTAAGACCCTCTCTACTCATACGTAGGTGAGGGCGTTTATCCGAATAAGCTAGCCAATCCTGCTGCAGATTCAGCTGGTTTCTCTTCTTCCTTCTTTGCTTCTGCTATTGGCTTGCTGGCTGCCGGTGCTGCTGCAACTGCGGTGCTTGCGTTTGCAAGTTCCTGTGCAATGTCAACGCCCTGCAAGCTGGCAAGCAACGTCTTCACTTGTGCATCGTCAACATTCGCTCCCGCCGCTTTCAAAACTTTAGTTAGATTCTCCTCATTCACTGTTTGTCCAAGCTTGTGCAAGAGCAATGCTGCGTAGATGTATTCCATTATGCGCCCTCCTTTGTACTTGATAATTTAGCGACGAGTGCCCTTTCTTGGAGTGATGCTTTCCCGAGCAAAGCACCAATAGTCTCTTTGCTGATATAAGCAAGAGCAAGTGCAAATCCTCTCGCTTTCCCAAGTGCTGTTCTCAATTCTTCCAAAAATTTCTTCTTATCAATTTTAATACCAACATATACTTTCTCAGCCTGTGCATCATAGGCAGCAAGAGGCTCAAATCCTACCTTGAGAGGAGTAATGTTCAGTTTACCCAGCACACTTGCCACATTTGGCTTGATAGTTTCGCCTGCTCGCACAATAGTTGCCGGCTGCTTAATTGCCAGTTTCCCGCCTTCAACGGCAACCTTTAATCCAACACTGCTTAATTCAGAAATTGCAGGTCCGGGGGCAAGGTCGGTCGGCCCCGGTTCTACGGTAATGTCTTCAGTCACAACATCTCCTGCTTTTGCCTTTGCAGGGCTCTGATTTTCGCTCAATAAAGCGGATAAGGCAAAGGCATCCATGGATGAAAAGAACAATGCAATGTCTGCTTTAATGTGCTCTTTCAACGCTGGCAAGCCGGGGGCAGACACTGCTTCAATCGCACGCAGTACTGCCGACTTGCGTGCCACACAAATAACTGCCTTTCCACGCAAGTTTTTCTTAATAAGATGGAATTGTGAACTGGGTAATTTTGCTGTTGAAGCGATTAATACGGTTCGGCTCTTCTTGATAAGCGCCGCAAGCTCACTTACCAGCTTCTTCTTATATTCTGGAATTTCTCTCGCTCGTGTTTCCATTACTTAATCTCCACCTTAACAGGTTTACTCATCGTTAATTTTAACAGCACAGATTTCACATTATCCCTTTTAACAGGAAGCGCTTGTACCAAACTCTGATACACTGCCTGTATATTCGCGGTAAGTTCCTGATCACTCATCCCTTCATTGCCAATACTTACCTTAACACTGGGCTCCTTTACTCGGATTTTTAGTGCCGTGCTGATTTTTGTAAGCAACTCTTGAATAGAGCTTTCAGTTACCTGCATGAGTACTCCTAATTGAGGGGAAGGCATTTTTCCAGTCGGGCCCAACACTTTACCAAAAATAGTAGCAACTTGCGGCATTAACTTTGCTTCCGCAATAAAGAAATCGTACTCTTTGACCAGTTTCTTGAGCTCTTTCGCATCCTTGTATTTCTGAAACTCAGGTGGTGTTATCGTTTTGACTGCACTTGTTTTGGCAGCGAGAAATGCGCACACCTTTTTTTCCTTAAGCTTGTGTGGTAGGGTGACTATAGAGGCAATAGCGTCTTTCTTAGGATCAACACCTTTTAAATTAATGATTAAATCGATGCCTTGCTGGAATTTTCTTTTTTCTACTTTCCTCAGTTCTTGAAGTGCTTGTTCTACATTCATAAGTATCTCCTACGGTAAGTCCCAAACGCATAGAATCTATCGTTCAGGTACGTAGTTATAACGATGTCTGTTAGGAGAAAGGGGCCTTTTTAAACTTTATCGTGCAATCAGCTTGATAATATCAGAAATGAGAAAACCAAGGGCTCCCAGGGCTAAAATGCCGAGGGCAGAGATTTTTGCGACAGTCTTAAATTCCACTCCCGTTGGCTTGCGAAGCACATGCCATACTCGTTTTGACTGCATAATGAAACTGGTAATGCGCTGTCCCATGCTCGGCTTATGTTCTTCCATACACGTATGCAGGATGGTGGATATTTAAAACTACCTTATATTCTTGCAAAACCATATAGTTCACAGTTTCGTAGCCAGAGTGTAGGATCTGAAAAGGCATCATCTACAAGTCTGCTAGAAGATGCATGCACAAGAGCTTTCACTTGAGCATTTTTAGATAGTTCAAAAGCAATCCCTGTTTTTTCCATTATTTCTCTAAAAACTAAGTCTGCTGTTTCTTTATTTCTGCTCGTAATTGTTCCCAGAATATCATTATCATCTTTTGTTGCTTCTGGACAGCGTGAGATGCCGAGAAAGTAAGGCTGTTTCTCATGCCTTCCAACTAATGTCCAGACGATAGCGCCACTCAGGCCAGGAACTCTTCTAAATTCAGGACTAAAACGCCTCAAACTTAAAGTAAGAGGCTCATGAGAACATCCATCATATACTTCAGTGTAAAGGTCTTGCCCCGTCATGAGTTTTTCTATTATGCTCTCTATTTAAAACTATTTCTCGCCTAAGAAGTCAATACCAAGCTCGTTCTGAAGCTCGCTCTGCTGTTTCCTGGTCAGCTCCTCAATCGAGGAGCCAAGAATTTGCGAGCTCTTCACTCCCGTTACAATTAAGAGTACTTTAATTGACTTGTCCATGTCTGGGGAAATCTGCGCTCCCGAGATAATTTTTGCATCAGGCGCTACTTTCTCGCCGATGACTTCCATCACCTGTTTATATTCATCTAAAGACATATCAGGCCCTCCGATAATGTTTACCAGTGCCCCCGAAGCGTTGGTAATGTCAACATCTAATAACGGGTTGTTAATCGCTTTCTGCACAGCATCTCGTGCTCTATCTTTCGAATCAGACTCTCCTATACCTATCAGGGACACACCTCCTTTAGACATGACTGCCTTGATATCAGCAAAATCTAAATTAACCAGGCCTGCTTTCGTCACCAATTCAGTAATGCCCTTCACTGAGTTGGTTAAAATTTCATCAGCTACCTTAAAGGCAGTATGGATGGGCAGTTCAGGAGCAATCTCGAGGAGCTTATCGTTAGGGATGACTATGAGCGTATCACATACTGAAATCATCCGTTCAAGACCGTACTGTGCATTCTCAATACGCTTCTGCCCTTCTACCGTGAACGGCAGAGTTACAACTCCAATCGTTAAGGCACCCATTTTCTTTGCAATGTCAGCAATAATCGGCGCAGAGCCGGTGCCGGTGCCGCCTCCTAAACCGCACGTAATGAAGACCATATCCACATCAGTTAGTCGTTTCTTGATCTCCTGCTCTGATTCTTTTGCGGCCTGCTCGCCGACTTTAGGATTACTCCCCGCACCGAGGCCATGGGTCAATTCTCTCCCAATGAGAATTTTTGCATCTGCATTCGTATATAACAAATCCTGAGCATCCGTATTAACAGCAATTATTTCACAGCCTTTAATGCCAGTCTCCTTCATTCTAGAGACTGAATTCCCACCTCCGCCCCCGCAGCCAACTACTCGAATGCGCGCTCCCTGTTTCTGCAATAAAGATTCCAATTCTCTATCAATTTCCTCATTCTTCGTGTCCGCTTTTTCATAGAAGATATCAGCCATACTCAGCCCATGCGGAGCTCATTTATAAGGATTATTGTTATTCTTTGCTTTGGTCACTCGTCGCTGCTGCTTTTTGTGTCTCACTAAACTGCAGTTCTTTGCCCAACAGCTCTTTAAACGTAGGTCCAAACGCCTTCACATACACTTCAAGGAACTTCTCACCTTTGATAGTGATAGTCTCGCCGATATCAAAAGCAGGCACAAACTTAAACAAGGCTTCACAAAGTGCTCGTACTCTCTCAGCTTCATCAGTTACTTCTCGTAGTATCGTGAAAGTATACTGCACTTCCTTTCCGGCTAACGGGTTATTAAAATCAGTAATAACGCGCGCTCCAGAAACTGCCACTATCTTTACCAGCATATCATCAAGATTCAAGAGCATGCCGGGCTGAGGCATAATCTTTCGTTCGGTAAATACTTTCAAGGGAATTGTTTTCACTAATTCTTTCCTGCGTTCGCCGAATCCCTCTCCCGGCTTCAAAGTGATTTCATATGTTTTTCCAACTTCTTTGCCTTCAAGCGCCTTGTCAAGACCGTGCACCACCATGCTCTGCCCAACGACAACAAGTACCGGTTTTGCTTCTGCTTTTTGCTTTGCATCAGCAAGATCTTCTGGATTGTTCGAATCAAAAACGTGTCCGTTCGCTGAACCGGTGAAACGCAATGCAATGAAATCATTCTTCTTGGTAAGTCCCATACCAATGCATGAGAAAAGTGTTTTATAAACGTTTTCGTAGGCACACCATACTTTCATTCGGAATGTTTATAAATGATTTTTCCGAAGGGGTTATATGGTATTAAAATTAATTACTGCGACCGGTGCGAAGCCAGGAATAACATTTCTTCTTGAAGGAGAAGCAGTGACTGTTATTTC
Source organism: Candidatus Woesearchaeota archaeon (assembly GCA_964372375.1). Classification (GTDB taxonomy): domain Archaea; phylum Nanobdellota; class Nanobdellia; order Pacearchaeales; family GW2011-AR1; genus SICV01. The sequence goes on along the minus strand of CAYJQF010000012.1, from coordinate 3,397 downwards.
AAACGATATTAGTAAAACAGGCAAGCATGGCGCGTCTAAGTGCCGTATTGAAGCTCGGGAAGTGTTTACGAATAAGAAAAAAATTGTTGCAGTCCCCGGAGATACTAAGTTTGAAGTTCCGATGATTGAGAAAAAGAGAGCGCAGGTATTAAGTGTAAATGAGAATACAGCATCTGTTATGGACTTGGAAAGTTATGAAACCTTGGATGTGACATTCGCTGAAGAACTAAAAGGGCAATTACAAGCTGAAAAACAAGTCGAATACTGGGATGTCGAAGGCAAAAAGGCAATTATGAGGGTCTTAGCATGATTCGAATAAGATTGCTGGAACGTGTAGAAACCAGCAGGCAGGTACATGGCAACTAAAATTCCTATTGCACATGCACGGTTGTTTAACAATGTATTTGTATGCAGAGACTGCAGCCATAAAATTCGCACACAGCCAGTCCGGGTTATTGCAAAAAAAGTGCGGTGTCTGAAGTGTGGAAGTACAACCTTTCGCCCAATTCGGAAGAGGTAATGGCTATGAGTTTCATTGCATATGATATTACGTTTCTCGTTCTCTTTGCTTTAGCAGTCACTCTGTTTCTCTATCAGCGCAGGCACAACTTGAAACGTGAAGGTCTGATGTATTTATACCGCACGAAGCTAGGTATACGGTTGATTGAGTACACGAGCAGAAAATACGCCTCGCTTTTAAGACCGCTGCAATATCTTGTCATTACCTCAGGCTATGTGCTCATGATAGCAATGGTCTGGCTCCTCTTCATGACCTTACGAGTCTATTTGCAGCAGCCCGCTTCATCACCGCTGGCAAAGATACCTGCCGTCTTCCCTCTTATTCCCTACTTTCCCCAGCTCTTTCACCTGGAATCACTCTTTCCTCCTTTTTACTTTACGTATTTCTTGATTGCAATTGCTATTGTTGCAATCTCTCATGAGTTTGCTCACGGCATTTTTGCACGCCTCAATAAGGTGAAGATTCACTCAACAGGATTCGCATTCCTCGGACCCTTTTTAGGGGCATTTGTCGAGCAGGATGAGAAGCAGATGCAACGAGCGCCCAAGGTTGCGCAACTTGCGATTCTTGCGGCAGGCACGTTTGCAAATGTGCTTATGTTTGCTCTTTTTGGAGTCTTGCTTATTATTTTTTTCGCTGCCGCATTTTCACCTTCTGGATTTATCTTTACCGATTATGCAACATCTATTGTAAACGTGTCTGACGTTCGTATTGGCGGTGTGCCCTTTGCTGCTATAACTGAGACAATACCGCAGCAGTCTCTTGTTCCAGTGCAAGTTAAAAATGCTACGTATCTGGCAACTCCCGCGTATATCAACTATTCTAAAAGTAATAATCTCAGTATACTGTTAGTCTATGATGACTCTCCGGCATTGAAGGCAGGGCTCAGAGGAGCGATTACCGAGTTAGGAAGCATGCAAATACATTCGTATGCTGATATGAAGCAGGCGCTGGTAAATCATAAGCCGGGAGATACAATCAGCATTAAGACGATTAATGAAAGCAAAGGCTCTACTTCATACACGATTACCTTAGGAGAACGGGAAGGGCGGGCGTATCTAGGTATCAGCAGTGCACAATCGCAGCCTCGCAGGACTTTGTTCGGCAGAATCTACGGGTTCTTTGCAAGTATTAAAGATCCTCAGATTTATTACACTTCACCCTTAGGAGATCTGGGCGTGTTTATCTATGACTTGTTGTGGTGGGTGGTTATTATCAATCTCCTAGTTGCATTGTTTAACATGTTCCCTGCAGGAATCCTGGATGGCGGCCGCTTCCTTATGCTGACAATATGGGGCATTACCGGCAAGAAAAAATGGGGAGAAAATATACTAAAACTCATGACCTGGATGTTGCTGCTCTTTATTTTCGTTATGATGCTGAAATGGTTCTTCAATATATTCTAGTAAGAGATATCTTTTTATAGTGTGTGATTACCTAAGAGTATGCCGGTACTTATTTGTATTGATCGGGATGGCACACTAGTTAAAGATGAAGACTATTTTTTAGGAAGTACTCCTGACTGGAAAGAAAAAATAGAGTTTCTGCCGGGAGTTGTTGCAGGATTACGGCTTCTAAGCAAGATACAAGACGTACATCTCTTCATAGTAACCAATCAAGCGGGAGTCGCGTTGCAGGGCCCCGCATTTAATCTATTGACCGAGGAGCGTGCTCAAGAAGTCACTCAGTATATTGTAGATTTTTTGCAAAAACAGGGAATTCACATGGAAGGCTATTTTGTATGTCCGTATGTAGATCAGGCATATGTAGAGAAGTCTGTACAGCGTGGAAGAACAGTCAATCCCCAGTATGTGAAGGAGAATCATCCTGATTTAAAGCCGAATCCAGGTATGATAGAGAAGGCTGCGAAAACTATCGGAACTTCCTTAGCTGTTTGTAATGTATATATGCTCGGTGACCGACTGTCGGATGTTGAGACTGGATTGCGCGCAGGAGGCACGTCATATTTGCTGCTCAGCTCAAGAAAAGCACTGGATGATGTTCCGCAGGCAGAGGCATTACAAAGGCAGTATCCAGGAAGAGTGTTCATCAAACATTCATTTGATCAGGCAGCACAAGCGATTATGTCAAATAGCGTAGATAAGAAGGCACTAGGCTAATTGCTGACATACAGATAAGTCCAGTCGCTTCGTAATCGCACTTCCTTTCCTAAAAATTCACCTATACTGCGCCACTTTTTGCCACTTTCGGTTAAAACCACACTATTTCTATTTCCGATAGCAACTCCATCCGAGTACAGAAAATAAGGAATATCACAATGCATCAAAAATCCTTCAGCATCTTCAAACAGAGTGACGGCATGCTTGCCTATCCAGTGCAAAACTCCTGCCTTTCCCCCCTTTTCACTAATCGCTCTTCTGAGTTCTGGATCTAATTGAAGGTCTGCAAGACCAGGAAATCTTTTAGTCTCCATAACTCTTTTAACTTAAGTACTGAACTCCTTCTTTCGTGAAGACAACAAATTGTATGCCTACGGGAATACTCAACAATGCGGAAAGCAAGGCCATATGTTCTTTTCCGTTTCCTGATGCTAAGGACAGGGCGACTTCAAAATCTCTTGAAAGCGCAGGCTTTAACTGCCTCAGGCATTGTTCTTGTAATTCAAGCAGGGGCTTGTCTGCATTAACAGGTATAATTGTGCAGCGTTCATTGCTCGGGAAATCGCTTATCTTCGCATCCACAACCAGAACAGCCGTTTCATACTCCAACCTATTCAGCAAGGCAGTGATTTGACCCCAGCTTTCTCGGTCCTGACCGACATACGCAACAAATTCCATGTCTTTTCCTGCATAAGTAGATTTATAATGATTATTGTTCTTTTGGGAATATGGTTAAAGAAGTCCCGCTAGGAGAAAT
>CAYJQF010000011.1:0-18752 GCA_964372375.1 Candidatus Woesearchaeota archaeon | reverse complement strand
TTGTTAAGATAAAGGAAAGCATAGGCAAACTTATTGTCTTACTTTCATCAGATGAGCCTTATGGGAAAGTAATTGAGAATAAGAAGATATTCGAGACGCAATTAGGAGCAACAGTACTCATTTTAAACAATAAAGGCCATTTCACCTCAGATGACGGCTGTTCAGAGCTTTCAGAAGCTTTGGAAGCATTTCTTGAGCTGGCAAAGGAATAGTTTTTATACAATCTTCTTCTCTTAAAGACAAGTAAAAAGATGAAAAAGAGTAAACTTTATATATTGGAGGTGTCTGCAAGAAAGAGCAGCCTTATGGCTGTGAGTATGAGCCCCAGTGATCCGCAAGGGTTGCTGGATGATTATGTTTCTTTTAGCAAATTTGGAGAAGTTAGATAATGGAAGACACCTTGGTATTCGTTGATGATGGTTTTTTTGGTTTAGTAAAGAAACATTTGCAAAAGAAAGCAGGAAAAGACAAGAAATATCTACAGACCTTTAGGAATATCTGCAGAAAAGAAAATTTAAATCTTAAACACCTGTTCATCTACTCTGCTCCCCCCTATCAAAGTCCAAGACCAACAAATCAAGAGAATTTCTTAATGAGTCGTTATAATAGTATGATGAGAATGCTCAAGAAGAAGAAATGGATTACAGTTAGAGAAGGCAGATGCCAGAGAATATTAAACGAAAAAGGAGGCTTTGAATATTATCAAAAAGGAGTTGATGCGTTGGTTATATTAGACATGTATGACATTAAAGAGACCGATCCAAATATAAAAAAGATTATCTTAATTGCTTCTGACTCTGATTTTGCTCCCGTCATTGAAAGGATGAAACAAAAGGGAATGGAGATAATATTATATACTTATTTTGATAGAGTAAGAGATTCTAGATTCTCAACCTCGAATCACTTACTAAATGTTGCTTCAAGATGGGTTAAATTAGATGAAAGTTGTTTTGAAGATGCTTTAAAGGAGGCTTTAAAATGACACTCATACTCGGCATTGATGATGCAGGTCGTGGACCTCTCATAGGAAATATGTTCCTTTCAGGCGTTCTGCTCAAAAAGAAAGACGAACAAGCATTGAAGGCAGAAGGCGTGGCAGATTCTAAGACACTAACGCAGCAAGAGAGAGTAAAGCTGGCAGGCATCATTAAAGATACTTCAGTTAAATATAAGATTGTCTCTGCAACTCCTGGGGAGATAGATCATGCTGTAGAAAAGGGAGGCATTAATCTGAATACCCTAGAAGCGCTCAAGACAGCAGAGATTATTAATGAGCTTCTTATAGGAGTAAAGGAATCAGTAAAGGTAATAGTTGATTGTCCGTCAGTTAATACTGATAAATGGCGCTCTTTAGTTATTAGTTATCTAAAAAATCAAGACCGTGATATTAGCTGTGAGCATAAGGCAGATGCCAATCATCCTTCAGTTTCTGCTGCTTCCATTCTGGCGAAGTGTGCTCGGGAAGAAAGCATAGCTGCATTAAAGAAAGAATATGGTGATTTTGGCTCAGGCTATCCTTCTGATCCAATAACTAAAGAATTTCTAAAAAAGCATGGAAAGAAATACAGCAAGGCAGGCATTTTCAGAAAATCCTGGGCGACCTGGAAGGCGCTTTTTCCCGAACAAGGACAAGTTACTCTGGAGGGCTTTTAACTTTCTGTTTCGTCAGGTTTGTCTGGAGTTTGACTTGTTGTTGCAGGAACGGGCTCTTTTAAAGCTTCAGGCACTTCTTTAATCTGCAGGCTCAATATTTTAGAAACGCCCTCATGCATACTGATGCCATATAAGACCTCCGCATTCACTATGATGGCATCATTATGGGTAATGACTAAGTACTGGCCTGATTGCATGTATTGATTAAGCAAAGCAGCAAGCCGTTCTGAATTTCTCTTGTCTAAGGCGGCATCAATTTCATCAAATACATAAAAATGATAGGGTTTATACTCCTGGATAGCAAAGAGCAAAGACAGTGCAACTAATGTCTGTTCGCCGCCCGACAAAGAGGTGACATCAAAATACTTTCCTTTTGCCAGCCGCACAATGATATTCACTCCTCCTGCAAAAAGGTCGTCCTTATTTTCTAATTCTAAGAAGGCAACTCCCTTCGTATAGAGCTTTGCAAAGTTTCTGGAAAAGAGGCCTGATAGTGCTTTAAAGGTTTTCATGAAGCTTCGTTTTTTCTTCATATCGATTTCAGTAATAATGAGCATAATTTCCTGTTTTTCTCTTTCTAAAGTCTGTACTTTCTCAAATACTACATCATACTCTTTCTTAACTTCATCATACACTTCCAAAGCTCTTAGGTTAATATTCCCAATTTCCTGCGAGGCTTGCTGGTTCTTCTGCAGTTTTTCTTCTAACGCCTGGACACTACCTGATACTAACTCAAGACCGGCATAATCAGCCAACTCCATATCTACCGCCTCTTTTTCAGCATCGAGTTTAGCCTTTCCTATTTTGAGATAGTTAATCTGGTCTTCCAAAGACCTGAGCTGGGTCGTCAGCTCAGACAAAGCAAGATTCTTTTCTTGTATGGTGTGCTGCGTTGTTTCTCGTTGATCAAACAGTTTCTTGAACTTCTTTTGCAACTCCTGCTCTTGTGTTTCCTTGCTTTCCAGGCTCTTTAGCTTTATCCCTCGGTTCTCTTGCAGGTCGCGGATAGTTCCAGCAAGCTCTTTCAGATCCTTGGTATTTATTTTAATAGCACCATGTATCCGTTCAAGCTCGCGCTCCTTGTACAGCAAGGAAGTGTCAATGTTTTCTGAGGTGCGTGAAGAAATCTCCTCTATTTCTAGAAGCACCGAATCATACTTTTCCTCTAGTGAATAAGTCTGCGAAGTTTTTTCTTCCACTATTTTTCTCCGCTCTTCTAATTCGCGGAGTTCATGCTTCAGCGTTTTTTCCTCTTCAACTCGTCGTTTCAGCGCCTCATGACGTTCCTTCAGCATCGTATGTCTTATTTTTTCAACTTCTATCTGTGAGCTCTTGATTTCAAGAGCTTTAATTGCTTCAATCAGCCGTTTCCTCTGCGTGCTTTTCTCAACTAACCCTGCCTGCGCCTGTTCAACCTGTTTCTTTGCGTGCTCAATTAGTGAATGTTGCGCTTCATGCACTTTATGGACATGCACTTCATCAATCGTGCTCTGGCAAATCGGGCAGATATCAAGCGTACTAACTTGTTCACTGATTTTAGTAGCCTGGGAAATCTCAACCTCAGCAACCGACAGCGCTTTCTCATGCCCGACTAAAGCATGTGCTATACTTTCCAGCTCTTTTCGTTTTTCAGTCAGTTCCTTATGAATCTGATGCACTACTTTTTCGCATTCTTCCTCATGTTTGTACTGCAATCCGGAAGCATATTCTTCCAATTGTTTCACGAGAGATTCTGACTCAGCCTGCACTCTTCCCAGCTGTCGTTCCTTGTCTTTCATTTTCTCCCGGACGTTCTGCAGCTCTGCCTTGTGCGCATGGGAAGAGCGCTTTTCTTCTTCTAAAGCAGCCAGTTCCTCTTTTTTCTTTTTTAATTCCTGGGCTTTCTGAGCAAGCAAGGGAGATTCATGCTTCAATTCCTGTATCTCTAATTCAAGGTTCGGAATAGAGCGTTGCATTTCAGCAATTCTACGCTCAACCTCTGCTTTTCTATTTTCATAGTTCTCTTTCCGTACTTTAAGACCTTCCAATTCAGCTCGCAGGTTAGCAATACTACTATGCAAGGTTTCCTGTTCAAGGCCGGTAGCTTGCTGAATGTGTTTGGTAATCTGCTCAATCGTTTCAGCTAAACGTTCAATCTCTTCTTGTGCAATGAGTGTTTGCTGCTTAAACTCATCCCGCTGGCTCTGCTTTTCCTCAATAGACTTTTGTAAGGTCTCTAATTCTTTCTGTTTTTCATGCGCCCTTTTGCCTAGTAAAGAAGCTTTGAGCCGCTTAATCATGAGTTCAATCTCCTTGAAGCGAAGCGCCTGGCTTCGTTCTTTATCTAAATTCTTTAAGTATGCCGTCCGCTCCCGCAAAATAGCATTGATTTCTTTCAATCGCTCTTCAGTTTTTTCCAGCTCTTTCAGGCTTCTTTCTTTCCTCGATTCATAAATGGCGATACCAGCAACTTCCTCAATAATCTTCCGTCTATCTTCAGGATGCATCTTTACAATGCTCTGTATTTGGCCCTGCAGAATAAGATTAAAGCCATACGGGTCAATGCCTGCCTGGGCAAGCATTTCAATTACTTCTAATCGCGTTTTGGTTTCTCCATTAATTTTGTAGATGCCCTGGCCTGTATATCGCACCACACGCTTAATAGTCACCTCGTCGCTCTCCAAGGCAAACACTCGATTGGTATTATCAAATACCAATTCAACTACCGCCTCTCTCGCCGGTTTGTGATACTTAGAGCCCATGAACAGCAAATTCTTCGCCTTCGCCGCCCGCATTGATTTAATGCTTAATCTCCCTAAAACAAAACATAAAGCATCACTTATATTTGATTTTCCCGAGCCGTTCGGCCCGAGTATGACATTGATGCCCTTATCAAACACAATCTCTGTTTTCTTGGCAAAGCTCTTGAAGCCGTGCATCACCAGTTTTTTGATAAAAACCATCCTCAGCAGAAAGTAAAAAGAGCTATTTAAGGATTGCGAGGAGTAGACGTTACTATTACTTTACCATCCTGAGATTGGGAAAGCCTTTAGGGATAGCCAATGAAATGCCTCTCTTCTCACATTCTGCAATAATATCATTTTCGTGCCCTCTTCCCATAACCATCCAGATTGTTCCCCTGCTTCTGTAGTTCAAAGTCTTGTCAATGGCAATCTTGCTTCTTCTTTTGTTGTATGATTCTACTATTTCATAAAGCGTCTCCTTAGAATTGATAGCATATTTTTCTTTAAGAGTTGCACTACTGGCAGAATATCTGCTAATGTGTATTCTTTCCTCAAGAATTTTGTCAACCTTTTCATCTTTTCCTTTAAAGTGTTCAGTATAATAAGCGTATACTGCGTTCTCAGCATCTAAGTTTATCACTTCCCATTCTTCTTTTAGAACTTCAGGGTCTTCATATCCGGACAAAGGAAGTTTGCCAAAAAATTTCTTTGCATATGTCTTTCCAGGAGAGTATGTCCAGTCATTGATGCAGCAATCTGGAGCCAGACCCGCTAAGCCAACCATTATCCTTAAACCAACAGGCAGTTTGCTTCTTTTCAATTCTTGCTCTAAGTCAGGTAGGAAGTCTCGTGTATGTTGCCGATGGCTAAGTGCATGGTCTATTTTCTCCATACTTCTAGTATCTATCTTCCCATACAACCCCTCTAACGCCAGCAAGTCAATTGGCTCTTCTCCAATAGTGGCACTTATGAATTCTGCAGCGGCTTCCTGGGACCCCTCTATATGAATCTCAGGTAGGTACACTAATCTAACTTCAGACATTCTGTCTTCCAGGTATCTGCATTCAAATTTTGGTTTCCAGGGAGATGAAGGGAGAGTCTTGCATGCTGTAAAAGCTAGGCAGGCAGCTAATCCAAGCCCAACTAATCCTGCGCTTGATTTAATAAATCTTCTTCTGGTATGTTCTTTGGCAGTCATGAATATAATATGCTGAGAGTAATTTAATAAAGATAAGAATCGGAAAAGCTACAACGCTAAAAAAGAAAAGAAAAATGGAGTGCGTTTAGTAGTAGCTTTCGCCGAATTCTTCGGTTTTCTGTGGTTTCTTTGTCAAAAGAACGATGAGGACAACAAGAAGGACAACAAAGACGATAGCAAGAACAACAGTCAGAACGACCGTTGCGTTGCTGCTCTTGGAAGCGCCTTCAACATTGGCCACAAAGCTCTCTTTCTTGACGAGTTCGCCGTCTGCATTGATGTTTGCAACAAAGGTGTACTTGCCTGCTTTATCAGCAGAGGCAGTTACCTTGATGGTCTTGCTTGCTCCTGAAGGAACAGCGAAGACAGGCTCATCGGCTTCCAGGGTTAATCCTGAAGGTGCTTCAAAGCCCACATCATACACACGCACTTTATTGCCTGAATTAACAACAGTTACAGCATACATGCCGCTCTCTCCAACAGCAATATTCTTGCTGGTTACTGGCGAGACGACAACGCTGTCGCTTTCTGCACCAACAACTGCAATTTTCTTGGTTACAGTCGTTGAGGAATCCGCGTTAAATGCTTCAAACTGGACTACATAAATGCCAGCTGGCGTATTTGCTGGAATAGGAAGATACATTCTTCCTGCAGCTGCGTCTTCCTTGTTAAGGCGGTCAGTGCTCCCGGCTCTGATAGGTTGGTCAATCGGTGTCAAGTCTCCAAAATATGCCTTTCGCTCAACGTTCAATGTAGGAATCGTTGCGCGGACGAACGTATCCTGAGCATCCTGTCGTCCTCTGTTTTTAAGGACAACATCAACTGCAAGATTTTCGCCAGCTTTTACATTTGGATTCAGGCTCACATCAAGAATCTCTACAAGATAGGATTCCCGCTGTGCTGCCAGAGCAACTTGTTTGCGAGATACTTCTCCGTTATTCTTGCTTTCAACAGACACTTCAAGCTTCAAAGCTTCCTCAGGGTCAATGTCGAAAGGCACCTGGACGCTCATGAGCTTGCTGTATGTTCCACCAGCAAGCACATCAAATCGCTCAGATGAGACAGAGTAGTCTCGATCACCAGAGATCCACACCTTTACTCGTGCATCGCTTGCATTACTGGTAGCAGTGAAAATCACACGTACTGGCAGTGTTTGGCCAGCAAATGCTGAGATGTTTGCGTTGGTGTTGGCTCCGCCAACAACTGCATCAACACCGCTCACTTCCACGTTTGTAATGCTTGCAAAAGCGCTCACACTGCTTGCCAAAAAGACAGCAAGTGCAAGTACTGCAACAAGCGAAACCAAGTGTTTGGTATAAGTCATGGTTTGTGGGTAAATTTAGTTGGAAGTTGAATCCTGCCATCCTATTTAAACCTTCTGTTTATGACGTAATTTTACAGTGACGAAATATTTATATAGGTATACTGAGGTATACCTGCATGGACGAGGAACTACAAAGAGATAAGCAAGTGCCTGCAAAAATAACGACGATAAAAGTATCTGAAGCAACAAAGAAGAGAATTGAGCATCTCAAGCGCTATCCCCGTGAAACCTATGAGGAAATTCTGGTCCGTATCCTGGAAACACTCAATTTAGCGAGGCAAAATCCGGAGCAAGCCCGTTTCCAGCTATTCAAGCTGGACAAAGAGCGGAGAAGAAATCTTAAACTGCCTCTGCTCAAGACAGCAGTAAAACAGAAAGTACAATAACATGCCAGAACATAGAAGAAGCAGAGAAAATATACATGCAGCAGATGCAATTCTAGCCGAGGTGAAGAAACAGAGAGGTAAACGCCACGCCATACAAATTGCATCAAGGTTTTATGGTTCTTGGCTTCATCCGGAAACTGGTACACCCATAACACGGAAAGGAATTCAAAATTATATAACGGTTAAGTTAGAGAGAGGAATATATTGGGTTGGTCTCACCGAGCGAACCTCTATTCATCGGATCGGCAAGCCCCGCGTGCTTGATATTGCCTGTATACGCATGAGGGAGTATCTCACTGCCCTTGGATATCAAGAAGAACAAGCCAGAAATGTTTTTGCACGATTACAGGCAATAAATCCTGATATCTACTGTCCTGCGCTGTCGGAACCAGAACCAGAAGATTCTCGTGATTCATATGAAGGAATTGACTAACATAGCTGGTGAATAGAGCAAACGATTATTTTCAGATTAAGGTATATTCTCCCAGATCTTCATCCCTTCCATGCTATCTTTAACCATATCAGGGCTTTCATTAATAATCCGTATGTGCTTATCTTTCGGCAGGTTTTCAAGGAGTTCTTTCCAGGCTTTCTTTTCAGTTTTAATATGGTGCCGTTCTCCTTTTTCAGTATAGACGATGCCTGAGAAATGCACGTGCCATTCCTTGCCTGGGAACACTTCTTCAATGGCTTTATAGTCAACTTGTTTTTCCCGAGCGAGAATATGTGCAAAATCAATGCAGAAGGAACAACCCGTTTCTTTTACTAGTCTCGAAATTTCCGCAACACTACCAAACACATTCACCTTCCCCATGGTTTCAGGGGCAATTTGTATCTTCCACCCTTGTTTCTTAATTTCACGCATAATCTCTACAACACCTTCTTTAATTACGTGGTAACTCTGCTCTTTATCTGCCGTAGTTTTACCTTTATTCGTATAATAGCCGGGGTGGAAAACAACCACTTTCGCTCCTAACAGTTCCCCAATTTTACAGCACTCTAAAATTCTCTTTTTGGTCGCTTCCCGTTTCTCCTTTTCAGCAGCATTTAAGTTCACCCAATACTGCGCGTGAATTGATAAGGTAATTCCTAGTTCTTTGGCTTTTTTGCCTATACGCACAGCATCTTCTGGCTTAATATAAACAGAATACGTAAACGCGATTTCACATGCCTTCAGTCCTTGCTTTGCATACTGCTCTAACATTTGCTCAGCAGTCTTTACAGTTCCAAGGCCTGCAGGGCCAAAGAGAATCTCTGTCATTAATCAGAGAGTAACTATATCTTTATAAAACTAAAGTATATACAAAAATATGCGCCTCCCTGCATTCAAGAAACTAGTGCTCAAGGATGTTCTTGCCTATAATGGTTTGGGCCATCTCTCTGAAAAACCAGAAGTGCTGCTTAAGGCGTTAGAGCACCATCAAATTACTCTGGCGCCGCCAGACCATCTGAGTGCCGCAGACGTGATTAGTGAACTGGGTAAAGACGAGCCACGCATCGTTCTTCTTCCTGAACGGTTTGCAATAAGCAAAGAAGAATCAGACAGGCTCATTAAATCACTTGAGGGTTTGGTAAAATTGGATAGCAAAGCGGTGCTCAGGAAATGTACGAGAACAGGAGTTGCTCCTGAACGGTTGACTAGATGGTATCTGCAAGATAATAGGATTCGGCCGGAAATGCTCATCCAGCAAGCAATGCTTGAGGCGCGGGCAGATCTGAACCATCCTCCTGCTGGAGGATACTGGATGAATGGCAATGGAGAGCTTTCAGCTTGGACTTGGACACGCGCAGTAATTGCAGCAGAGATGAAAGTCATGCATCAGCAAAATGCATTTCAAGGAAACGTACTTGACAAAAAGTTCTATGGCGATAATGGGCGCGTAAAAGTAGCTTCACGCTCAGAAGCAGACAAAGCGTATGAATTCTCTCTCTTCCGTATGCCGCTTGGCAGAAGAGGAGACTTGCGGCCATATTCGGGATGGGTCAATATGAAGCATAATTCACCCGACCCAGATACTAGTTATCGAGGCGGACAGCATAACAAGTTTAAGGCACCAGTCATCTTTTGGTCAGCACCTGCAATTTTTGGCGTATTTTTGGCAATGGAGTTTGCACCTCACGAAGAGTCGCATCGCATCTTCCGTGCTAATCCTTTTCCTATTCCCACACTTCCCATGATGGAGTTCATTGATAACATCCGGTTAAAGACACTCCAGCTTACCTGGGAAGAAGGAAAGCCAAGACTGCAGCCAACCAGCATGACAGAACAAGACCGGTTAATTGGTGCAAAAACCATAAGTGCACCGTATCATTGGAACTGGGTGCACCATGGCAAGCATAATCTCTCTTATTTATACCAGCAAAAACGCAATTAAATAGTAACTATCTTATTCTCTTCAATACCCTACGGTTTGCTGTAGGGATAAAGCATTCAGCAGGAAACGGTACTAGAACGTAAGTAACGGCACTATTCTAACAAGAGTAATGTATGAGCTAATAAGGTTTGTGATTTTTCTTTGATGCGCCATAACGTGCGAGGGGACTCGTTACTAATTACTCACCTGTGCAGAAGCAGTTGTTTCATTTTCCTGCTCATTCTCTTCTTTTGCTAAGAATGCCCACCACGGCTTCCTAATCTTTGTAATTTCTCCAGTCTCCGCGTCTACTTCAGCAGCAACTTTCATCTTATGCTTGAATACAAAGAGAAAGCGGGAACCTTTTTCAGTTTCTATGACATAGGCAGCACGCGTTTTATTTCCAATGCCAACTTCTTTTAATTCTACCGTACAGTTCCGCTCCTTGCATTTCGCCTGCATTCGTGCTAATGCAACTGCAGAAGCAGTATCAGGCAATACTTTAATGTCTGCAAATCTGCCATTGGACAAGCGTGCCCGTAACATGCTTCCAAGACTGCCGTTAATGTCATCCGAGGTTAAATTCAACCCTGTCTTTGCATTGATGTTGCCCGCGATAATGGCTTTCTGCTCATTGCTCAAATCTCGTATAGTAATGTTCTTACCAGCAGACCTAATCCTCAATTCTCCATTATGCTCACGTAAGCGAAGACGGAATGCTTCAATATCGTTTTTTAGCTCTTCTTTTTTCTCTTCACGCCGTTCACTTTTTTCTTCTTGTTCTTTAACATGTAGTTTAGCACGGTTTTCAGCAATTCGTTTTTTGAGTATCTCGAGTCTCTCTGCTCGTGCCTGGCGCGCCCGCTCATCTAACGTAGAGTTGCTTAGTGTGGTAGTTGTTGAGCCAGGAACAGTACCAGACGCCTCGGAGTTAGTGCTTCTTGATTGGGTAGTGTTTCCCGTTGAATTGTCAGCATGCACTCCAGCCAAGATGCTCAATAAAAGCAAGATACTAATCAGAGCAAACAACAGCCTCTTCATAGTCGTACTATTCAGCAATAGTATTTAAATCTACTTTTTATGCAATCGCTTCTGCAATAAGCGTTTCCTTCGTGATCTTCGTACTTGCTTTCGCATACTCATGGTACAGAAAGTGATTATTTAAATCTACTTGCCAGTATACGTGCCAGAAAAAAATTCCTCATACGTTCTCTCTGAAGGTTTCGGACGAGACCCAAATCGGAACTCAAGCAAAGTAAATGTGGGTTGTAAAGAGCGAGGGGTAGGAGCAGGAGAAAAAGAATCTCTTAAAGCCAGTCGCATAGCTTCCTCACGTTGTGCATCTTGTACATACGCTTTTATTCGCTCTTCAGGAGCAGAATGATAGCCAATCGCCAGCCTGTTTGTTTCAAAGTTTGTAAGTGATTCTTCACTCTGATTAGTTTGAGAGGGTACTAATTGTGCAGGAGGTCGCTCAGCTTGATATATTTCTTTCCCTAAGAAGCGCACGTGACTTACCTGTTGATGAGGAGCAAGACATCCACTGCTTAATGCTCCGAAAAGAACGGTTGCAGCAAGTGTCTTCCACACTCCTTTCGCCATTTCTTTCCTACAAAAATATACTTAATAAATCTTTGTCATTAACAGGAAGTAGAAAATTCTGAGTCGTTAGTATCTAGACATGTCAAGGAGCTTTTTCAGTACGTGTATAACTTCATCCACATCGTTTTTGGTAGTGTATTCATTGAGTGCAAAACGCAAACTTCCTTTTATTTCTGTTTTTGATAATCCAATCGCTTGCAGCACCCGATTCTCGCTTTGTTGTTTGGTTAAACAGGCAGATCTTGCAGAGCACATAATGCCCTTCTCCGACAGTGCAATAATAAGTTGCTCTGCATCTGCTCCAGGGAAAGAAACATGCACGTGCCCAGACAGTCGCTTAGCTCCAGTGCAATGAACAAGACCGTTCAGATGCTGTATGTTGGCAATAAAGTACTCTCGTAACTTCTCAATTTTCCTCCAGTTCGTTTTCTTTGTTGTCTCTAACGCTTGTGCAAAACCCACAATGCCCGGGACATTCTCAGTTCCAGGTCGTATTCCTCTTTCCTGACTCCCTCCATACACCATTGGCTCGAGCTTAATCCCCTCTCGTATATACAGGAAACCAATTCCTTTAGGCCCGCCACATTTGTGAGCAGAAGCAGATAACAAATCAATGCCCCAGCGCACATCAATTCTTTCTTTCCCAAAGCTTTGCACGGCATCAGTGTGAAAGAGCACCTTCTTTCTCTTGCAAAGTTTCGCAATCTGTTCAACATCTTGCACCACTCCAAGTTCATTATGCCCATGAAGTATACTCACCAATAAAGTCTGGTTATCAATTGTTTGCTCAAGTCGTTTTAAGTTAATAATTCCCTCTTTATTTGTCGGAATCTCTGTGATAGTATATTCTCTTTTTTTCAGCTCTTTACACGGTTCATAGATTGACGAATGCTCAAAAGCAGAGATAATGAGCTTCTTTTTCCGAGGATAAGCGCCCGCTAATCCAAGCAGCGCAAGATTATTTGCCTCAGTTGCTCCAGACGTGAAAATAAGTTCATGCAGTTTTGCTCCAATCTCTTTTGCTAAGCTCTTTCGTGCGGTTGTCATACTTTTAGAAGCGTTTTCACCTAAAGCATGAGGCGAGCCAGGATTGCCGTAGTTATCAGTCATTGCTTCATTCATAACTTTAATAACTTCCTTGTAGACAGGAGTTGTAGCTGCATTATCCAAGTAAATATCTTTTCTCATGCTATGAATAAAAAAAGCAGGTTTTTATACTTGTAGTTGAACAGCTAAAAACATAAAAAGGGTTAGAACACATCTGAAGTATGCTCGGGTCTGCTTTGCCTGTTCAAAAAGGTCGTTCAGAGGTGTTCAGAGAGTACCATGGTCGGTTTGGCACTCCTGAAAAACGCCGCGGCGTTACGGTGCGGTTTGATTTTGATTTTGTATCGTTCTCAAAAACATATCATCCTTTTGAGTCTCTTTTTCCTTTACTTTTAGTTGCGTGGCAGTATACTATGCAAGGAAGCATACAAGAAATAAAAATTATCCGTCTTAAGCCGCAACCCATTCTCTCTACATCAGTGTTAGAAGCACATACAATAAGAGAAGGAGGCATGCTCGTTGAAGCACGCTATCAAGACCTTCCTCAAGAAACGCACCAACTCTCTTGGAGAGCAGGATATGAGGGACGGAGCACACCGAGTCGTTTGCAGCAACTTCTTCGGTGGGGCCACGGAACCGCGTTCCGATTAGAAACGCACATACAAGCAGGCAATATAGGGAACGCAAATCAACTGAGGCCAGGTCAGACACCGTTTGTCGAGATAAAACAAGATAGGGAGGTTTGCAAGGTGCTTGCACAAATAGGAAACCTCATTCCAGAGCAGGTAGTGCCTGCTGGAGAGGGCGAACTTATGATCTATTATCATAGGCTTAGACCAGAAGAAAGGGAAGCATTAGTGATGAGTACGCTCAATCCAAGAGCCCATGTCAAGCTTGATTAAAGAAGTACCAAGAACAGCCTAGAATCAGAATACTTTTATACAGAGCAAGGCAGATACTATCATGAAGCTTTCTGTTTTCCAACAGTATGTTAAAGCATTCTATGCTGCTCACGCACGGGTCTTGCCCTGGCGCTCTCATCCCACTCCCTATAACGTTTTTGTCTCAGAAGTCATGCTCCAGCAGACGCAAGTGCCAAGAGTGGTAGAAAAATTCAATGAATTTGTTGCTCTCTTTCCTAACTTCCAAGCACTGGCACAAGCTCCGACTGATGCTCTGCTGAAGGCGTGGTCCGGATTGGGCTACAATAGAAGAGCCCTCAATCTAAGAAAAGCAGCACAGCTCATTATAGAAAAGTATCAGGGCACGCTTCCTAACTCTCTAGAGGCATTGGATGCCTTGCCGGGCATCGGCCCTGCAACTGCTGCTTCTATTGCGGCTTTCGCATTCAACAAACCAGTCGTTTTTATAGAAACCAATATCCGCTCAGTATTTATCCACCATTTCTTTCCTAAGCAGACAAACATTCCAGACACACAGCTGCTGCCATTGGTAGCGCAGACGCTTGACAAAAAACATCCCAAAAAATGGTATTCAGCACTCATGGATTACGGTTCTTTTCTCAAAAAACAGACTGCCAATCCAAGCAGGAAGAGCAAGCACTATGCAAAACAGAGCACGTTTGAAGGTTCAGACCGACAGTTAAGAGGAAGAATAATCAAGCTTCTATTACAAAAGCCAGCAACATATCATGCACTCACTAAAGAACTTGATAACGATGCTCGTATTACACCTCTTCTTACGCAGTTGCAAGAGGAAGGGTTTATTGTGCAGCAAGGTACTACATTTAGAGTGAAGTAGACGCTAAGAGAGGTATTGAAAAAGAATCAGCATCCAGCAATCTCTTTTAGCTTTTCGATGCTGGCGATGCCATAATACAGTTTGCTGTTGATGCTCCAGGCAGGCAAGCTGTCCAAAGAAGGACAGAGTTCGGGCTGTGTATCACAGTTATGGAGTGCAATAAAAGAAAGTGCAGGACCTAAGAGCTCTTTCTGTTCAGTGCAGCTAGGACATACGGCACGTACATACAAAATTGCGTGTTTCTGCTGTAAACATAATGCGGCAGTTACGTGCTCTTCTCCATACACACTATAGCCCGTAGCGTGTGAGAGCCAACTGGTAAGCCAAAGCAAGAACGCAGATAGGAGGATAATGAGAAAGAGACTAGCCAATACTTTGCCTCTTGTTTCCATGCTGGTACTAGGTTTCAGGATTTATAAGCATTTGTGGCATAAAGCTCTTAAACTGCGTCCCACTCTACCTGCCATGAATCGTTCCATCTTGGTAGTTATAATAGCAGGAGTACTTGTCAGTCTTTTGTTTCTTTTCTTCTCCCAGCAAGGAAAGGCGGAAGTTTGTTTTGAAAAAAACTGCTTTGCAGTTGAGCGTGCGCAAACACAGCAGGAGTTGCACAGAGGATTAATGTATCTCTCATCCTTGCCTATCCGGCAGGGCATGCTCTTTATCTTTCCCAAGCCAGGCATCTACCCGTTTTGGATGAAGAATATGAGTATTCCTTTAGATATTCTCTGGCTTGATGCATCAGGAAAAGTAGTCTACTTGGCAAAACAGGCGCAGCCCTGTCCTGCAACAGGAGAATGCAAGAACATTGTGCCTGATGTACCGGCAAGGTATGTCTTGGAGATTAATGCAGGACTGGTAGACTCGTATCAATTAGGAATAGGAACAAAAGCAACTTCTTCATTCTTCACTGGTTGAGACGATTGCCGTTCCTGCATGAAAGCAGCAAAGCACTCTTTACTGCAACAACCCCCATACTTTTGCTCACACTTCAGACAAACGGTGCAATAGCGGTCACAAGCAATATGAGCACAGTTTTTGTATAAATCACATTCTTTAGTACAAAGCTCGCAGTTTGTAAGAGGTTTTTCTTTGCTGTTGATAGACTGCAAAAGCCTTTTGTCAAAGACAAAGCATTTTCCTTCCCATATCGTGTCTGGAAAATGCTTTCCGAAATTAAGTATTCCTCCATCAAGCTGGTAAACCTCTTTGAATCCGTTTTCAACCAGATAGGCAGAAGCTTTTTCACATCGTATTCCGCCTGTGCAATACATAACTATTTTCTTTTCCTTTTTATCCTTAATCTGCTCAATCACTTGAGGAAATTCCCTAAACGTCTGTATGTTGGTCGTTATCGCCCCTTTAAACTTTCCAACTCTACTTTCATATTCATTCCGAGCATCCAATATAACTACTTCTTCTCCTTTTTCATATAATTCAACAAATTCTTGGGGAGAAAGATGCTTTCCACTCTTCTTTAAATCAACATTCTGTCCAAAAGTAACTATCTCTTGCTTTACTTTAACAATCATTTTTTTAAACGGATGCATCATGCCAATATCTTCCTTGAAGGGCATCGTTGTAAACCTACTGTCTTGGTGCATTATACGCTTATACTGCTCAGTCTGCTCTTTCGTACCTGAAACCGAGCCATTGATGCCTTCTTGTGCTACTAATATCCTTCCTTGCAACTCCAATTTCTTACAAAATAAAGCATGCTGTTTCGCAAACACCTCTGGTTCGTCTATCTTTATATACTGATAAAACAAAAGAATATGGATGTCATTCATACCTACACACGCTCTTTTTTCCTTATAAATATAGCGATATCTAGAGAGCACATGATAGAGAGGATAGTTTTAAATAACATACCTTAGTCGTACCAGCATGCAATTCTCTTCCGAGAAAATCGTACAACTCTTGCCGTAAATCATCCATAAAAAGCAATAGACAAATACTTTATATAGATTGGTATTTTTCACTTTGTGTAAATCAATCTTTCTTTCTAGGATATCAGGCAAGAACTTTAAAACGCATATATTCTTGTAGACTTGGTTAAGTTAGTAACGGCGTTTCTTTTAGGGTTATACATTCCCGTGTACTGCTCGCCAGTAAGAAGGTCATGGGCTAAGAATTGATCAGGTTCGGGCTCAAATTCAATGTGCTCGAATGCCCGTTGAAGCGCAAGCTCAAGGCGACCCCGATGTGGCACTTGGCCGGCTAAATGGAGTACCTCTCTGCATCCATCTTGCCCGGAAATATCCAGTAGTTGGATTCTTTGATAGAGATTTAACTTCCCTTCTCTCACTTCAAAGCCAAACCGCATGTCCTGAGCAATATGCATGCTTCTTAGTATTTGATGATAATTTATAAAGATACTGGTGGTGAAGATGCTATGGCACTTTCATTCTCTCAGCGTTGCTACCACCTCTTACTAAAAGTTCCCAAAGGAGAAATAACTACTTACAAAGCATTGGCTCATGCCTTGCACAGCAGAGCATATAGGGCAGTTGGCAAGGCCATGAATAAGAATCCTCATGCACCTCAAGTTCCTTGCCACCGTGTTATCAATGCTTCAGGAAAACTAGGAGGCTACGCCTCTGGAATAAAGAGGAAAATGCAGTTATTGAAAAATGAAGGTGTTAAGATAGTTAACAAGAAGATTGATGTAGATAAATATGGCTATATATTTAAGTAACTAAGAAGTACCTTTTTCCTCTGCACCATCAATCATTTTCATAAGCCTCTCAAGAGGAGCAGGCAACCGAGGAGGTTGATATCCAGGAACAGGGTATTTAATGTCAACAAGTCTATCTATATCTTTTGCATTTTCATCTGTGATAGTAAAATCATCATAATAGATTCCGCCAGAGTTATCATCTGCTTGATCTTTAAGCTCTTCTACAAGCTCTTCCCGATAATCTTGCCTTTGCCGCATGAGCTCAGAAGAGATTTGAGGAGGTGTTTGTGCATGTTCTTTCAGTTGAGTCATATACTCAATCATGACCGGCTTCAGGTCACATAACTTCTCTGCTAGCTGCATTCTTCTGGTATGTCTCGCCTCTTCCAGTTTCAGTTTATTTTCCAATGCTCGTGCTTCAGTTTCCTTACCACGTTCATGTTGTCGTGTTGCTTCAGCGTGCTCAAGTTTCAGAATCTCAATCTTATCTTTTCCATTAATAGACGGGTCGCTTTTTCTGCTTACTCCAATAAAGTACGAAGCAAGGCTTGCAAAGAAGAGCGTTCCGCCACCAATAATATAGGTTAAAGCTGGTTGATATTCTTGCAAATTGTCCATAAAAAGTGATAATTAAAAACTATTTAAATCTTTAGAAAAAACTATTAAGCCCAGACCGTTACTATTCCTGCGCCAATTGCCATACCAACTAATACATGCCCTGCATTGATGAGCCAGACTTTCCAGGATTTATTCTCCCAGAATACACTATTCAGAGTCACAGGAACGATAAAGCCAAGCCATGCCCAGAATCCCAGCACAGCGCCATCCCAAAAGGTAGTTGCATTTACATACTTGACGAAATGCGCCAGCACATACATATTCAGAAGAGCAAATATAAAAGTGCCGATAAAGTTGCCTGCCATGCCTTTTTTCTGAGCAGCTTTCATCTCTGCTTTTGTTATTCTAGAATACTTTATCTATAAATTACCAAAAAGAACAGGAGAGTGCCATACCCATCCAATAAAGAAGGATGAAACTGCTGCAACCAAAACAGCCTAATAATTGACGGCTATATCGGAAAACGCCATTCTATTTCTTTCTCCCTAATGCAAACGCGTTATAAGATAAGAAAGCCGCTACAACAATGGCTACCCACGAAAGCCACACCGGTATAACAAATCCAGCAATAACTGCAGGCAAACCTATGACTGCACGTACTAAGTGTAACACCGCAATGACGAGAAAAATAACTCCCGTGAGAGTCAAGAATGACTTTCGCTCTAACATATAATCTTGAGGAAAGAGCCCTTTAAATATCTTTTCTCCAGAAGTTATTTATAATCTGTTGTATGTAGAGAAGCATGCGCTACTACACATCCTATCTTACCTTGCATACAGAAAAGAAAAAGGAGTTTGTCAATATTACTCAAGCAGTGAAACAGGCAGTTGCAAAGTCAGGCGTCCAGGAAGGCATGTGCCTGGTAAATAGCATGCATATCACTGCTTCTGTCTTCATCAATGATGAGGAATCAGGCCTAAAGGAGGATTTTCTTGTGTGGCTTGAAAAACTAGCCCCTTCGGGAGCGTATAAACACCATGCTACAGGAGAAGACAATGCTCCAGCTCATTTGCAAAGAACCCTCATGGGCAGGGAAGTGATGATAGCTATTACCGATGGCCGGCTTGATTTTGGTCCCTGGGAACAGGTCTTCTACGGAGAGTTTGATGGACAAAGAGACAAGAAAGTAGTGGTAAAGATTATTGGGGAATAAAATGAAGCCTCTGCCTCATTCATTTTATAATCATTCAGCAAGTAAGGTTGCCAGAGAGTTGCTCGGTTGCATGCTCATACACAAGACTAAAAGCTTTCTGGCAGGAAAGATAGTTGAAACAGAAGCTTACCTGGAAAATGACCCTGCCTCACACTCATTCAAGGAAAAAACACAAAGAAATGCGCCCATGTTCAGCCAAGCAGGAAATGCATATATCTACTTTACCTATGGAATGCACCATTGCTTTAATGT
>CAYJQF010000010.1:0-19190 GCA_964372375.1 Candidatus Woesearchaeota archaeon | reverse complement strand
TTCTTTCATATCCTTTATTCCTAATCCCAGCGCTGCATCAAAGTGTTCCAACAAGGCAAGCTTCTTCTTGCTGTCAAAAGTGTCATCATCTAATGCTTTCAAGAAAATTTGCAGGGCTAACGGTATGTTCAAATCATCATTGATTGCTTCATGGAACTGTTGTTCCATTTCCTTTGAGTTGTCTTTTCCTTTTAGTGGTAGTTTCCTTACTGTAAGGATTTTTCTTCTTATTCGTTCATGGCCTTGTTTTGCTGCATCCAGGTTTTCAAAACTAAATTGGAGAGGTTTTCTATAGTGTGTTTGCAGGCAGAGATAGCGATAGTGGAGTGGCGAGTACTTTTGCTCTTTAAGGTCTTTGAGCAGCAGGATATTTCCTCGGGATTTTGACATTTTTGCATCTTTCATAGCCAGTAAGGCACTGTGTACCCAGTAGTTCACAAATTTCTTTCCGGTAGCTGCTTCTGACTGCGCAATTTCATTGGTGTGGTGAGGAAAGAGCAAGTCCTGCCCGCCTACATGGAGGTCAAAGTGCGTTCCTAGGATTTTCATACTCATTGCTGAGCATTCAATGTGCCAGCCAGGTCTGCCTTTCCCTATCTCTGTCTCCCAGAACACTGGACCGTCTTCTTTTGTATGGAACTTCCAGAGCGCAAAATCTCTGGCTTGTGCTTTATCATATTCATCGGCTAAAATACGTGCTTTTGTTTTTCTTACTTTTTCCAAGCTGACAAGCTTCCCATATCCTTTCGATTTGCTTACAGAGAAATAGATGCCATCTTCTGCCCGATAGGCATAGCCTTTCTTGAGCAAGGTTTTAATAAGAGCAATCATTTCTTTGATAGATTCGGTTGCTTTCAGTGTATACTCTGGCTTCAGTATGTTGAGCTCTGCTGCTTCTTCAAAGAAAAGATATTCATAGTTTTTAGTCAGTTCTGTAAGTGTTATGTGCTGCTGTTGCGAGGCTCGTATCGTCTTATCATCTACGTCAGTCAGATTCATGACCTGAGTGACTTGGTACTTGTTGTGTACTAGGACTCGCTTTAAGATGTCTCCGAGCAGGTATGTCCTGAAATTCCCTAGGTGAGCATAGTTGTAGACGGTAGGCCCACATGTGTACATACCAACTTTTCCCGGCTTAATTGGTTTAAAGAGCTCGATTTTTCTTGACAGGGAGTTGTAGAGCTTGAGTTCCATGTAGCAGAGAAGAAAGTGGGAATTTTAAGGGTTTCTATTCTCTCTAGCAGAACCTAAGATTTAAAAGCTTCCTGTAATTTGAGGGGCAATGCGCCATCGACATTCATCTAAAAAAAGAGAAGATGTGCCGCCCCGTGCAGAGAGAAGGGACTTGCGAGCTGCTCCTGCTTCTCGCTTGAATCTTTGGAGGACATTTGAAGGATCCTATTTTGCTTTTGGTAAACTGAATGGAACGGAAGATTCTGAACTTTCTTTATTTACTGTGCAGACGCGCGAAGCGGAGTTGCCTGATAGGTCAAAAGGAGAACGCTTTAATCCTTTAGAAGCAGCTTTTGCTTATTTACGTACATAAGAAGTACGTAACGTGTATACGCTCCAAGAGCCGCTACCTCATCGTTTTCTTCATTTTGATTTGTTATCTGACAAGGACTTCTCGTACCAGTCATTAGTGCCTGATTATTATCGATGGAAAAGAGAGTTTCAATGGAGAGGCATTAGCTTGCATGTGTTCGATGCAGCAGTAGGGCATTTAGTGGATCCTTGCATGTTATAAACCCAAGGTTTAAATAGGGACTTTTGAATACATGAACGTACGAAGTGCACGAAAGTGCTTTGTGTATAAGAAATAGCTCAACGAGACTATTTCTTTAATGACTATGGATGCGTTCAAACAGTTAGGATTAAGTGATGCGTTGCTGAAAGCACTGCGTGATGCGGGCTTTGAGCAACCACGAGAAATTCAGGAGAAAACAATTCCTTTAGCTATGGCTGGGAAAGATGTGATTGGAGGAAGTGCAACTGGAAGCGGAAAGACGCTGGCATTTGGCGCGAGCATTATTGAACATGCAAAGAAAGGAGCAGGAGTGCAGGCGTTAATCTTAACTCCTACCCGGGAGCTGGCAGAACAAGTTGCTAAAGAAATGCATAACTTTTCTCAGTATGTTGGCCTTACCATCAGCGCCGTGTATGGTGGAGTGAGCATTGAACCGCAGATACGGAAATTGGAGTATGCAGATATTGTGGTTGGAACGCCAGGCAGAATTCTTGACCATTTGGAGCGGAGAACCCTTGATTTGCGGAAAGTGAAGACGCTAGTATTGGATGAGGCTGATAGGATGTTAGATATGGGCTTCATTGATGATGTTACCAAAATTATTGAAGCATGTCCTAAGAACAGACAGACGATGCTTTTTTCTGCCACTGTCGGCCCTGACCTTGCACATATTGCCGATGCGTATATGAAGCATCCCGAGTCTGTTGCCTTAGAGAATTATGTTGATCCTTCAAAACTGAAGCAGGTGTATTATGATGTGCCTCAGAATATGAAATTTTCCTTGCTCTTGCATCTGTTAAAGCATGAGCATCCCGGATTGATTATGGTCTTCTGCAATACCCAGCGCAACACTGATTTTCTTGCTTCGCTCTTGCATGAGCATGGCATTGAAGCGGTTGCGATTCACGGAGGTCTGACACAGGCGAAACGCACACATGTTATGGGCCATTTCCGAGCTGAGAGGACGAATGTTTTAATCTGCACAGATGTTGCTGCCCGAGGATTAGATATTAAAAATGTAAGCCATGTTTATAATTATGATGTTCCCCTGAACAGCAAGGAATATATTCATCGTGTGGGGAGAACAGCCAGAGCAGGCAAGGACGGCATTGCTATTAGCTTAGTATCGGCGAGGGATTACGAGAATTTTCGCGCGGTGCTGAAGAATCCTGATTTGCATATTGAACAGCTTCAGGTTCCTACTATCGAGCAGGTATTTATCCAATTTGCACGTTCAGGCCGTTCTGGTGGGAGAGACCGCTTTAGCGGCAGAGGCGGAGGACGATTTGGCTCTTCGGGAGGAGCAGGAAGAAGTTTTGGGAGAAGCAGGTCTTTCGGAGGCAGAAGCAGGTATGGGCGTCCTGGTTCTTCTGTAGATGGAGAAAGCAGAGGACGTTCATTTGGGAGAGGAAGAGAAAGCGGAGAAGGCAGAGGCGGAGGACGATTTGGAAGTGAGAGACGAAGTTCGTATGGAAGCAGGCCAAGAAGCTCAGGTCGTTCGTTTGGTGCGAGACGAAGGTATTAGCCTCTCAGTATCCTTACTTTCTAATATCAAAAACTATATAAGAAGTAATCCCTAGGGATTACTATGAAGACAATAACAATAAAACTGCCTGAAAGCGAAGCGAAAGAGCTGGATAATTTTATAAAAAGAAGGGCATATGCCTCTAAATCTGAGCTGATACGAAATTTAATAATGGAAAAACTTGAGAAAAGCAAAATGGAAAAAGCAGGCTGGCTTATTTTGGCTGAAAAATCAATGAGAAAAATGTGGGATAATAAAAAAGATGATGAGGTCTGGGCTAAATACCTATGATTGAACAAGGAGATTTATTATTAATTCCTTTTCCATTTTCCGACCAATCTGGAAGAAAGGTTAGACCTGTTATAGTCATCTCCAACAATGAGTTCAATGCTAATTCAGATGATATCATAGTTGTTGGAGTAACTTCTACTTTTTCAAGAGACAAATATACTTTATCTTTAACAAATAAGGATTTGGAGGCAGGCAGGCTGATTTCTTCATGCTACGTGAAAGTTGAGAATATATTAAAGATAGGCAAGGGTTTGATTATTAAGAGAATAGGAAAAATAAACAAGAGCAAGCTTAAGTCAATTATTAGTACACTCAATGAAATTCTTACTTAACTTTCCAGCTTTTTTATAAATATATTCATTTCTTTTAAGGATTTGCAGGCATGCAAGGCTTGCCGGGCTTTGGCTGCTCCGGGAAAGCCGGAAAGGAAGCTTGATACGATATGCTTACTTCTAGAGAAGTCAGTGAATTGGTAGTGCTTGCAGTATTTAATATAGAGCTTCAAATAAGGTAGATTTCTTGCAAATGATTTTTCCAGTATCTTTCCTGACTTGAGATATTCCAAACATCTTGTAAATATATCAGGATCGCCTATGGCTGCCCGAGCAATCATGGCACCATCAGCCAGCTTGAGCATTGCTGCAGCTTTTTCCGGCGAGTTGATATCACCATTACCTATGACGGGAATTGCTACTGCTTTTTTTACCTTTTGTATCCAGTTCCAATCAGCAGGAATTTTATTTGAATGAGTTGCCAGTCTGCAATGAATAGTTAAGGCTGAAGCCCCTGCTTGTTCAACTGCTCTTGCTACCTCAAGCACATTATTATTCTGATATCCTAATCTGATTTTAGCAGTTACTGTTAGGCCTGCTTCTTTCAATACTTTAATCATTTCCGCTATTTTTTCAGGAGTTTTGAGCAGGAACGAGCCGGCTTTATTTCCAGTGATTCTTATACTCGGACAGCCACAGTTGATGTCTACGAGGTCATATCCTTTTAGATAAGGAATGCATTTTCTTATTTCTTCAATACTATTTCCAGTAATCTGAATGCCTATTGGATGCTCTTTCTTGTCAAACTGCATAAGCTTTTTCGTTTTTGCATTCTCATGAGTAATGGCATCTGCATAAAGCATTTCAGTATAGCATAACGAGGCGCCTGCCTTTTTACATACTAATCGGTAGGGCAGGTCAGTTATGTCTACCATGGGAGATAACAGAATAGGAGAGGCGAGTTTCAAGTTGTCTATTCTTAAAGGTTTAACTTTCATCTTCTTTCCTTGTTCCATACATTTTTATAGTTTCACCTCATTCCTTTTTTATGGAAAAAGACATTGACCGGATACAAAAGAGCCAGGATACTGACGTTGTTATCAGGATTGATGATTTTGGGGGAAAGAGAGGGCTAACTATCAGAGAATTTGTGAAATCAGAGAGGTATACGGGGTTTACCAAAGCAGGGACTAGGATTCCTGCTGATAAATTCAAGCTGTTTAAGGCTGCCATAAACAGCATTAAGGAAGAGGATTTGGAAGCTGGAAATGAACAAGCACCGGTAGAAGCTAAGGAATAAGGAAAGTGAACAAGCAGGCTGTTGCAGGTAATGATTACCTTTTTAGTTTCTTTGCAAGTTCTGGGACGTACCGTGCGAGTGTTTCGAGAGATACGTAGTTCCGACTGTGCATTGCTTCAGTTCTTTCGTTGAATGGGCCGTGCTTCAGTACGTTCAGAGCTATTTCTTTGTTTGGAAATACGTTAATAAAGGTTATTCTTCGAATGTTATCACTATATGTATCAGTAAATGCTTTTTCACCCTTTTCTAGTCTAAGTGCTTTTTGTAATTCCTCATCAGTTACTTGCACCAAAGTACTGTTGAATGTTCTTGTTTTTCCTACTACGTCATCATAGCGTTTATGACCTAACTCTAGGTAAGTTCTTTCAGAGTCATGCTTCTGGAATTCCATCCCGCTATCTGCTTTAAGGCGAGGAACAAGACCGTTCAAGAAAATTTGCAATTGATGTGCAGTATATAAGCCGTCCTTTGGCGCGACCCAGAATTGAACTTCATAGGTGCTACTTAATGTCTCTCCTTGTCGACCTCTGAAATAGCTTCCATCATTAGAATATACGAGGTGAATGTCTCTTCTTTGTGTGAGTGCGTCTCGAACGCGCTGTAATTTGCTTGTGGTTTGCATCTACGTTTCCTTGTTCTACATTATTTAAACCTTTCTATTACGTGTAACTTAAAAGTGATAGCATTAAGTCTTTTTCTTATCTTAATCGTCGTATTTAAATACTTATTTTATCATCTGCTTTCATGTTGAGGAACAAGGAACATGAACACTCAGAATACAGAAAGGCACTTGCGCGCACCTATTGTCACGGTATGCGGGCATGTGGATCATGGCAAGACAAGCATTCTCGATTGCTTTAGAGGAACGAGCGTCCAAGCGGCTGAGGCTGGAGGCATTACCCAGAAAATCAGCTTTACTAAGTATCCGATAGAGCAAATTAAGAAGGCATGCCCGCTCTTGGAGCAATCAGGCATTGCGCTTACTATTCCGGGTTTCTTATTCATTGACACGCCCGGGCATGCGGCATTTATCAATTTACGGAAACGGGGAGGCAGCCTTGCCGATTTGGCTATTCTGGTAGTCAATATTAAAGAGGGAATCAAGCCGCAGACTGCTGAAGTACTGCAAATACTGAAAGCGGGAAAGACTCCTTTTCTTATTGCGTTAAATAAAATCGACAGCATTTCTGGATGGAAAAAGCATGCTACCATAAAAGAAAGTGTTGAGCAGCAGGCAATTCATGTCAGGCAGGAATTTGACCAGGCCTTGCTCCAGTTTCAGGCATCATTGCAAGGACACGGATTTCAGAGCGACTTATACTGGGAGGTAGAGGATTTCACTAAACGAGTTGCACTGGTTCCATGTTCGGCTCGAACTAAAGAAGGAATTCCTGAATTGCTCTTTGTGCTTTCTGGTTTGTGCCAGAAATTCCTGAAAGAACGATTACAGACGAGCGAGGATGCAAAGGGAGTTATTTTAGAAGTTAAAAAAAGCAAGAATCAAGAATGGGCAGAAGCCATATTATACGATGGGAGCTTGGATGAAGGAGATGAGCTGGTAATTGGAAGTTTTAATGAGCCGATTATTGCGAAAGTGAGGGCGTTGGCGGAGATTGTGCCTTTATCGCATCATTATACTCCTGCAAAGCAAGTGCTTGCTGCAACTGGTGTACGGATGCAGCTTGCTACCAATGAGGAGATACTTTCAGGAATGCCCTTTCAGGAAGTTAAGAATAACCTAGAGCAGGTTACTCTCGCTTTTAAGAAAGAAATTGCTCCTGCGAAATTGGACAAGCAGGGAATTATCATTAAGGCTGACTCCCTAGGCAGTTTGGAAGCTTTACTTTTATTATTACGGCAGGAAAAGATACAAATCCTTAAAGCAGGCATTGGGCAGATAGGAAAGGCCGATCTTGCTGCAGCGAAGGCAAATCTAGAGAGTAATCCCTCAGATGCGGTAATTGTTGGATTTAATGTTGAGGTAGATACAGAAATAACGGCTCTTGGAAATGTGAAAGTTTTAACGAATGATGTTATTTACAAGTTGATTGAGGACTTGCAGCTCTGGAGGAAGGAGACGCAGGACAGGATTTTGAAGGAGAAACTGCTTGGCCTGGCGACGATATGCAAGCTTGAAATTCTTAAGAAGTATGTGTTTAGAAACTCCAATCCTGCCATTTTTGGAGTTAGAGTATTAGTTGGAAAGGTGAAAGTGGGCATTCCTCTTATTGATGAGCAAGGAGAGGACGTTGCCAGAATAAAGAGCCTGCAATTGGAAAAGGCAGGAGTTGCAGAAGCCCTTGAGGGCCAGGAACTTGCTCTTGCTTTACCGGGAATTGCATTTAAGAGGAGACTGAAGGATACCACGTATTTGTATGCTGATATCTCAGCATCACAGTTCAAGCAGTTTAAGAAGCATAAGGATATTTTGACAGCCAGGGAACTGCAGGTATTGGAAGAACTAGCAGGGATAAAGAAACAGAAGCATGAAGGAGGGGGAATCTGATAGTTTCCTGAGATAGCTTTAAAAACCTCTTTTCTCATGAATGCGTATGAAGGTTATTATTGGCGACAAGGGCAAAGCGTGGAAGCTGGAATTGGAGCCTGACTCTTTTTCCGGTAAGAGCATCGGTGATAGCATTGCGGGCAAGGACGTGAAGGCAGAATTGGAAGGATACCTGTTTCTTATTAGCGGAGGCAGTGATAGTGCTGGTTTTCCATTAAGCAAAGATGCTGAAGGCCTTGGCTTAAAAAAAGTCTTATTGACTAAAGGATTTGGCATGCAGGATACTCGAGCAGGAGTCAGACTGAGAAAGACCGTACGGGGAAAACAAATTTCTTCCAACACTGCACAACTTAATTTGAAGGTTGTACAAGCAGGAAATAAGAAATTTGAAGAAATCTTCCCTGAACAGAATCAACCTAAACCAAAAGCAGTGAAGGCGGAAGCTGCACCTGCTGCACCTCCTGCTGCGTAATCTTTAGACCAGAGCATTTTTAAAAGAAGCTTTTCTTTCTCTTTTATGGAGCAGAAACAAGAACTAGAAACGATTAACATCGGCATTGTCGGGCACATTGACCATGGGAAAACGACGCTGTTACATAAGATATCAGGAAAATGGACAGACACTCACTCTGAGGAATTGAAACGGGGCATTACTATTAAGCTGGGATATGCAGATATCATTCTGTATAAGGACAAGAATAGGTACAATCGGGAAGGTAAAGGACAGCCAGTAAGGCATGTTTCATTTGTGGATGCGCCCGGGCATGAAATGCTCATGGCGATCATGCTTTCAGGAGCAGCGATTGTGGATGCGGCAATCCTTGTTGTGTCAGCCCAGGAAGGCATCAAGCCGCAGACCAGAGAACATGTCATGGCCTTGCAGGCAAAGCACATTAGACATATTATTGTGGTTCAGAATAAGATTGATCTTGTCAGTAAGGAGCAAGCAGTGAAGAATTATCAGGAAATTAAGGCGTTCTTGAAAGGAAAGTATGATGCAGCACCCATCATCCCTGTTTCAGCACAGCAGGAAGTGAATATTAGTGCGATTTATGAGGCATTAGCAACGATTCCCTTGGATGTTCGGAGAGAAGAGAAGTTGCCGGTATTTTTAGTAGCGAGAAGTTTTGATGTGAATAAGCCGGGAACAAAGCCGGCAGTACTGCAGGGAGCAGTGCTCGGAGGGACGCTCCGTTCGGGAACTTTGCAGGTGGGAGACCAGATTGAGATTAAGCCGGGCTTGGCATTCAAAGAAGCAAATCAGTATCAGTATAAGACCTTGACTGCTTCCATCTTAAAATTGTTTAAAGGTTCTCAGATAGTTACTACGCTAACGCCTGGAGGGAGCATGAGCATTGAAACCAGCTTAGATATGTCTTTAGGAAAGGGAGATGCGTTGGCAGGATGCGTTGCTTCGGTGCAGGGCATGTTGCCTGAGCCGGTTACTAGCTTAAAGGTGAAGTATACTTTGTTTCCCGAAGTGTTTGGCCTTTCAGGCAGTCAGAAGGTTGAACCTTTGAAGGCTTCAGAATCAGTATTACTTAGCATCAATACGAGTATGAGCATTGGTGTGATTAAGAAGCTTGCAGGTAATGAATTGGAATTTAGTTTGAAGATACCGGTTGTGCCTTTCAAAGGAGACAATGTTGCCCTTTCCAGGAACATTGGAGGACATTGGCGATTGATTGGGTATGGCGAAGTTCTATGAACTTCGCTGAACCCGCAACCTAAAGCTTGCTAGAGTTATGGAGAGATGGTATAACAAAGCTTTTTAACTTCTTATTTAAGGTAGGTTGATGAGCATTCAAAAGATTCTGGAAAAAACAACCGGACCGTGCATCGTGCTTGCAGGGGCAGGTACGGGAAAAACACATACGATTGTGGAGAAAATCCGATATCTGATTTCGAATAAGGTGTATCCAAGTGAAAAGATAGTATGCATCACTTTTTCCAATGAAGCAGCAATTAATGTACAGAGCAGAGTGCAGAAGGCAGTGCAGATTGAAGTGGGGAAGGAACCGATCATTAAGACGTTTCATGCGTTTGCCGCTGATTTGCTGCGAAAGCACGGAAGCAAGATAGGCATCAAGGAGGATTTTGCTATTTTGACTCCCGATGATGCGAAAGTCTTAGTGCACCGAACGTTGAGAACTCCTGCGGGATTGTGCCATAAGTATATTCATACTTTGAGTATGGCAAAAGACTTGGGAGTGAGCATTGAGGAATTGAGAAACTATCTGGCTGGAAAGTTGAAAGACAGGAGCAATGAAGAACTGGCTACAAGAGTTGAGCAATTGCAATTTCAATTGCAGACCATGCATTTACAGAAGGACAAACAGTATACGTCACTCGTATTCACCGAGGTAAAGAAAGAAAAGGCGCTGCTTGACATCAGGAAGTTTATAGTGGTATGGGAAGCGTATGAAAAAATTAAACAGAAGCACGGCTATCTCGATTATGCTGATTTGAATGCGTACGCTTTAGTGCTGTTAGAGAAGCATCCTGAATTGGCAGATGCTTTTGCATATATTATTGTTGATGAATTCCAAGATACGAACAAGGTGCAGCTTGATTTTCTTAAAGCGGTGTGCCCTTCAGGGAATAGTATGGTAGTAGGGGATGTGAATCAGTCTATCTACCGATTTAGAGGGGCGTATAAGGATAATCTGCAACTATTTAAGAGGAATTTTGCGGTTAGCAAAGAATCTATATTCAACCTTGCTACTTCGTATCGCTCTCCGAATAAAGTATTGCGGAATGCGCATCGTCTTATAGAACGAAATTATGAGAACAAGGAGGAGTGTTTCTTAGTCAACAATTATGAAAAGAGGGAAGGGCAGGAACTAGAAGTCTATGAGTTGCAGAGCGGGAAAGAGGAGGCGCGGAAAGTGGTCGAGTTGGTTGGACGAGAAAGGCAGGCAGGCGTGCTTGCAGAAGAGATTTGCGTCATGTTTAGAACTCATCAGCAAGGCATTTTAATCAGAAGAGCATTGGAGCAGGCAGGCATTGCATATAGTGCTGTTACGAAGAGTAATTTATTAAAGCATCCCGCTATAAAAACTGTCTTGGATTATCTGACCATTGCACATTTGTTGCATAAAGAGCTGCCCGGAGGAGAGCAGGCGTGGTGGGACTTGCTCTATCAATTAGACTTTCTTCCAGAAGATTTAATCGCTTTAGGGAAATTCATAAAGCAAGCTCTGGAAGAGAAAAAAGAACCCCTGACTAAAAAAATGATGAGCTCAGCGGAAACGTTATCCTTATCTATCTCGGGAAAAAGAGGTATGCATGTTGTTATCGAGCGATTACAGGCTCTTCAGGCAGTTTTGGATAAGCCCATTACTGAATTGTTACTGGAAGTGTATCGGATTACTGGTTTAGTTACAAGCAGTGATGAACTAATGCCGGCGCATGAGGAAATCGAAGCACATTTGCATAAGCTTTTAGAGCTTGCACAGCAGCACTCGAGTATGTACGGGCCCGATGTTTCCAGTTTTTTGCACTATCTGGATATTGTAACTGCTTTAGGCATTGAATTTGAGGCGGCTGGCTTGGAAAAAACAGGTGTTCGATTGATGACCTTACACGCTACTAAGGGTTTGGAATATCGAACGGTTATTATTACGAATATGGCGCAGAAACGATTTCCTCTTGAGAGAATTCAGGCGTATACGTTACTTCCTGCTGAATTGTTGCCTGAGCTGGCGCACCTGAAGAATATACATGAAGATGAGCGAGATGATGCCATTGCTGCCTTTGAAAAACATCACCAACTTTTGGAAGAACGGAGACTGTGTTATGTTGCGTTTACGAGAGCTAAAGAAAAGCTTATTTTGATGTATGCTTTGGAGTATGCTGGCAAGCCCTTCTTTGCTTCGCAATTTTTGGAGGAAATCAACTACAAGGAAAATCCAGATGTGCACTATATTCAAGACAAAGAAGAAAAAGCTGTGCCGGCAAGCAATGAACCTGGTAGACTAACCTTTGCTTCCTTGCTCAGGACTAAAGAGTTTGATGCACTGCTGCAGAAGGAGATTGCCCAGGCATCTCCTCCGCCGGAACAAAGAAGCAGAGTATTCTCGCCTTCTGCGCTCTTATTGTTTGCGGGATGCCAGAAAGAATATGAGTATAAGTATGTGTATCACATGCCTGAACGGAAAACTATTTCCTGGGAAGCCCTCAGGTTAGGGAGTTTTGTGCATGCAGTTTTAGAGCACGGCGTGGTTAATGGGTTTCACAGTAGCAAGGAGTTTGAGGACTATGCACGGGAACTGCATTTGCATGAAGAGTGGCAGTCTGTGGAACTGGCGGATGCATTGGCAATGATTAAAGTATTTTATGAACGGAATAGGCATAAATATAGCGAGAAATCAAAGACTGAGCAGGAATTGCGGGCAACACTAGGAGGATTTCAGTTTACTGGTTTTGCTGATCGGATAGATACCACTTCGGGTGGCCTTGAGATTATTGATTATAAGACGGGGAAGAGCTTTATTTCTCCGCAGCATCGAAACTGGCAGCTCGGCTATTATGCGTTAGCGGCAGGACAGCTTGGTTTAGGAAAAGTAAAAGCAGTTACCCTTGACATGCTTAAGCAGGACAAGCCTTTGGAGTTTCATATTGATACTGCAGGTAGTGCACGGGCAGTTGACGGCAGGATGGCATTCAATGTGTATGAGGTAGAGCAGGAATTGATTGAAACGGCGAGGCAGATTACGAACGCTTTTACGAAAGGGTTTCAGGCGTGTCCCCCTGAGAAGAATTGTGCTTTTTGTACTGAATATGTGTATGGAAGTTAGTGACTGAACTTTCCTACCAAATATTTCTCAAACTTTTCCTTCTCTTTTCCTTTTAGTGCATTGAGCTGAGTCATCTTATCATCGGGAATAATTATGACACAAGGGCTAAGTGTATTTACACTATAATTGATTGCTTCTAGCCACGTATAAAATTCAAAACGAGGAATGTTATTGCTGAAATTTAAACCTTTCTATTTGTAACCACTATTAAGTAATATATTAGAAGAGAAAAATATATAAAGTATTACCAGAGTAATACTTTATGGTAGAAGCAAAATCGACAATGGAAACAGTTCCGGCTAAGGTAACCAAACGCATTGTAGATGAAATGGAAGAGCTGATTAAGCAGGGATGGTATGCGAATAAATCCGAATTAATACGAGATGCGATACGGGAGCTGATTAAAAAGCAGAAGATTGCGCAGCTCGAGTCCGCAGTAAAGGAGGACATTGCATGGGGATTGCATGGCAGGTAGAGCAGTATCAAACACCGGACCAATTCTGCATCTTTTTGAGATAGGTATTCTTAAGGCATTTGACATCTTTTTATCTGTTGAGATACCGCGAGAAGTGGAAGAAGAGCTTAAGAAATATGCTGTGCGTATTCCTAAAAGAGTAAAGATTGTTTCATTGATAAATGAGGCAAAAGATCGTGTTAAGATGTTTACTAATCAGTATAACCTCGATTTAGGAGAAGCGAGTGCTATTTCCCTTGCTTTACAGCAGAAGGCCGACTATTTTCTTACTGATGATTTGGAAGCACGAGAAGCTGCGAAAAAATACAGTCTTGAAGTTCACGGAACCGTCGGTTTACTTCTTCGAGCTTTTAGAGAAAAAATGCTCACCAAACAGGAAGCGCTTGTAAAAGTGCAAGAACTTAAATCAAAATCTTCTCTTTTTATCACTCAAGACCTTATTACTCAAATCATTAGTGCAATTGAAGAATTTTCTAAGAAGAGGTAATCATGTTTGCAAGAAGAGAACAGTGCATACGTACGGCCGTTAAAAAGCTTAGCGCAAGCTTTTTAAAGCAATTTTACTGCCTCTTTAGATACTATGTTTTATCTAGCCGAAGTTGAGGATCATGTACGCGTTGAGCCAAAGCACTTTGGCCTGCCGACGCAGGAGGCAGTTGAGAAGCAGCTTAACGAGAGTTATGTTGATAAAGTGAATAAGGAACTGGGACACGTGGTTGCCGTCATCGCTGTAGAGAAAGTACAGGACGGAGTGATTATTCCGGGAGATGGCGCGGCATATTACAAGTCATTGTTTAAGCTCTTAATCTGGAAACCTGAGCTGCACGAGTTGGTATATGGGACGATTATGGAGATTACCAACTTTGGCGCGTTCATGCAGATTGGGCCTGCACAGGGCATGATTCATATTTCACAGACTATGGAGGATTATGTTTCTTTGAGCAAAACAGGAACGCTTTCAGGCAAGGCAAGCAAACGCAATTTGGCAAAAGGTGATGA
This sequence comes from Candidatus Woesearchaeota archaeon, assembly GCA_964372375.1. Classification (GTDB taxonomy): domain Archaea; phylum Nanobdellota; class Nanobdellia; order Pacearchaeales; family GW2011-AR1; genus SICV01. Next base: position 5,276 of record CAYJQF010000010.1, on the reverse strand, counting down.
CTGCATTGCCCGCATTGTTGCAATCAGCTATAAGTCCGGGGAGCCTAAAATAGGCTTGACTATGCGGCAGCCTGGTTTAGGAAAAATAGAGTGGATTAAGGAAGATAAGCGGAAGAGGGAGCAAGCTATAAAAATAGAAGCTAAGAGATCTGAAAAGGGCGAGAAGCGTGGTAAGAAAGGAGGCAGGAAGTAATATGAAAAAAAGAGCAATTTCAGCGGTTGCTGCAGTAGTTGCGGTAACCAGTTTAGCTCAGGATGGCAGAGCGTATGGTTTTGTTCCTCCCGGCATATTATATCGGGAAGCACAGATGCACGGATATCGGGGAAGCCAAGAACACCTATTAACAGCTGCTGATATGATGGTACAGAGAGGCGTATTCAATGGGCGACCAAGGGGAAGGTCACAATGTATCAACTATCAATTTAAAAAGCAAAAGAGGGTTTCACAGTAATGGCAGCACAAAAAGCGTGCAAGTTGTGCAAGGCAGTATATGAAGGCAGCAAATGCCCGGGATGCGGCTCGGAAGATGCTGCTGAGAACTTTAAGGGAAAAGTAGTCATTATTCATCCTGAACAATCTGAAATTGCAAAGAATCTTAAAATTAGTAAAAAGGGGATGTATACGATTAAATTAGGATGATGGACATGATTACTAGTATGCATAATGAGTTATTGAAGAGGCATGAAGTAACTGCAGTTCTTGCAGCGGATGCCAATCCCGGCATGGAGGCATGTATGGAGCAATTGGCAGCACACTTTAAAGTGGACAAAGATGTTATTGCATTGAAGCAAGTACACAGCAAGTTTGGCAGCAGTGAATTTCTGGTGCATGCGTATGTGTATGCCTCAAAAGAAGCAAAACAGCTGATTGAGCCGAAGCCAAAAGTTAAAAAGGCGGCACCTGCTTAATGTCTGAGCGAGCGGAAGGCAGCAAGGGAGAGAAGAAGGGAAAGAAGAAGCATGTGAATAAGCCGACGAGCAAGAAATATTCTCTATACACGATTTCTGGAGACAAAGTAAACAGGGCGAAGATGTGCGTAAAGTGTGGGGCAGGTATTTTTCTGGCACAACACAAAGACCGCTTGAGCTGCGGGAAATGCGGGTATACTGAGTTTTTGAAGAAGTAACTCTAGCAGTTTTCTATTACGATAAGAACCGCCATAAGAAACCCGTGGGGCTGGGTACTGTTCACAAAATCATTTCTGAATTTAAGGAGCAACTCCCTCAGTATGAGGTTCGCTATGAGAGTGTTCCTCAAAGTGTCAATTAACGAACAAGAAATAGTGTTAATACAGATTTAAATAGTATTTCTCCATAGAGTTTTATGACTGGTGGAAAGCTTCTGCTCTGATTCTGTATCTGTTTCTGTCTTTTCATAGTCGGTATAACTGCTCTTGCAGGAATGATAAAAACGGCGGTGATATTCACTTTATTTGCTGCGTTCCTTGGTTGGCAACTAAAGAAAAAATAGAATCACCTCCTCTTAATTCGGATAAGCTTTTCTTGCCTTAACATAAGGGCTTAAAAGCGAAAGGCTTTGAAGAATCTTTTTCTAGATTATAAACCCATGAAGAGGAGGCTCCACCATTCAAGAAGAGCGATGAAACGTCCTCTCCTGGGAAAAAGAGGTGATAGTATTCCTAGCGAGTGGTAGTATTTAAATCTTTCGGTTTTGTTGTAACTATGTAATGAGAACATAACTTTGTTTGTGTCAGAGGAATGAAGAGAAGGCATATAAAGCGTTTGCCTTTAGAACGATATGGAAGAGGAAGCGGAAGAGGAGATAGAAAGCGTTGTTCACTCTAAGGTTGTAAGCAAGGTGGGGCAGGAGCAGATTCACGGCTTGCTCTTTAGCGAGCAGTTAAGCTGGCAGGCACTTATTTACGATTTGATTAATACGGAACAGCTGGATCCGTGGGATATTGATCTTTCCCTGTTGTGTCAGAAGTTTCTTGAGAAAGTGCGGACTTTGGAAGAAGCGAATTTTTTTGTTTCTAGCAAAGTATTATTGGCTGCTTCTTTGTTGTTGCGTATGAAGTCTGAACTGCTGTTAGAGCGGGATTTGCGCAGTTTGGATGATATCTTATTTGGAAAGAAAGAGGAGAAAGTGTATACGCAGGAGCGCATTGAACTGGATGAAGAAATACCTGAACTTATGGTGCGGACACCCTTGCCTCGGTTTAAGAAAGTGACTCTGGAAGAATTAATGCGAGCGCTTGGTCACGCACTTAAGACTGAGACAAGGAGAATTCAGAAAGTGGTAGTGGCGAAACAGCAAGAGTATGAAATAGAACTTTCCCTGCCGAAACAGCGCATTAACATTCAGGATAGCATTAGGAAAGTGCATGGCAAATTGAAGGATATTTTTGCTTCGCGGGATGAAAAGCTCGCTTTTTCTTCATTTGCAGGGAAGAGCAGGGAAGAGCAGATTGCTACGTTTGTTCCTCTGCTGCACTTAGATACACAGCATAAAGTCTGGCTAGAACAAGAGCAACATGGCGATGAAATATGGATACTCCTGAAAGAATTGTATGAGCAGCAGCATGCTGCTCAATTAGAGCAGATGCGGCAGGAAGCAGTGCAGGCAATGCACGAGTTCAAGGTATCGGAAGCTGAGAGCGCGGCAGTACCGGAAGAGCAAGAAGATACTAGTACCACTTCTTACCCTTTCTCTTAATACTCTCATATATCAAAAAGCAATTAACAGTACTATGCTACCACGATTTGAATGTACGTTACTATGGTTCCGCTCTGATTTAATAAGCTGCTCTTACTATTAATTGCAACAAGCAGTCCTTATGCTCTCTCTTGCAGTTCTTTGATGATGGTTGTAAGAGCCAATTCCCGTTCTTTCCCCGTTTTCATGTCTCTGAGCTTGTATTTTTTCTTCTTTATTTCATCTTCTCCTACAAAGATAACCTGAGGAATTCCCGAGGCATTGGCATATTCTAAGGCCTTGCCCACTTTGTCGAAGCTTGCAGTGCACGCTATTCCTTCGGTGCGGAGTTTTCGAGCAATTTTTATGACTGCTTTATCTTGATTGATAGAAATGAGCTGCACCCGTGCTTGCGGTTCTACGGCAAGCGCGTTGATTGCACTTGGACAGAGGCTCATCAGCGCCTCAAGGCTGAATGAGATACCCACTGCAGGGATTTGCTTGTTCAGATATTTGCCTATAGTTGTGTCATATCTCCCGCCTCCAGCGATTGCTGTTTTCGTGCCTTTAAGCACTACTTCAAAGATGTTTCCAGTGTAGTAGCTGAAGCCACGCACGAGAGTGGTGCGCAGTTTGGGTGAAAAACCATATATCTTACAGGTTTCTATTAGTGAGATCACTTCATCCGTGCCTTCAAAAGCATTTTTCTTAAAGAAAGTAAGGTCTTTCTCAAGGAGCTTGAACAGGGTAAGAATCTGGTTTGCATCAGCATATTTTTTGAGGTTTGTCTTCACTTGGTCTTCTCCTGTTTTATCCATTTTATCGAGCTCCCGCAGTATTTGTTTCTTTGCTGGTATTTCCACACTTTCAATTAGTGCATCAAGCAACTTTCGGTTATTTATTTGTACTTCTGCTTCGATGCCCAGCTCTTGAAAAATGTCTGCGAGTACTGCTAAGCATTCCGCATCGGCAAGTATTGAAGCATCGCCAATCGTATCTATATCGCACTGCGTGAATTGTCTGGTTCGGCCGGCACGCAAAGGCTCATCCCTGAAGTTCTCCCCGATTTGGTATCGCTTAAATGGAAGTTTCAGATTGGGGTTTTGTTTTAGGATTCTTGCTAATTGAAACGTAAATTCATACCGTAAACCAAGATTTCTGCCTCCCCGATCTTTCAGCCTAAAACGGTCAGATATTGCCTCGTCCTCTTCTTCACTGGGCAAATTAGTTGATTTCATCAGTTCATCAAATTCTATGATGGGCGTTTCCACTGGGACAAAGCCATATAGACGGTACCATTTTTCTACAATCTCTCTGATCTTTTTCCGTTTCACTGATTCAGGAGGCAAGTAATCCTGGAAACCCTTTACTGTGTCTACTTCTATGATCATACCTCTCTTTTATTTCAGTACTATAAAAATACTTGCTTCCTATGGAGTGAGAATCTTTAAATACTTCACTCGTTCTTTATTAAAATAGTATGATTCATGGAAAAAGCGGTGCGCTTTCTATTCAGAAATGGCTGGTACTTGTGGCTGTTGCCGCCGTTATTCTCATACTCTTGCTTTGGTTCGTGATTCCCTTGTTTGTTCCCCGGCACGTGTGTGTGGAGCGGAGCATTACTTCTGATAGCACAGGGCAGCTGGTGCATTTGCGTGTTCAGGTAAGCGGGATTCAAAAGTCTGCTTTCCTGGTTGAAGATCGGTTTGCTCCTGGTTTAAATGCTTCCGTGTTCAAGCCCGAGCCGTTGGTATATGATGGGGAAACGGGGAAAGTTGCCTGGTTGTTCTGGCGCGGCGGCTTAGCCATGAAAGATACTTCTATTACCTATCGTGTGTCTGCTGGTGAAGCTCCCGTTGGAAGACTGATAACTGCAGTTGATCCTACTGATCCTGTAACCAAGTATAAAGAGCAAGAAATTCGTGATGTGCGTGTATGCCTATGAAACCAGGTATCTTTTTCTTGTGTTGTATACTTCTTCTGACTGTCTGTCTTGCTCGTGTTACTGCACAAGCAACGATTCAGTTTGATACTACCCAGGATGGAACCTTTACGCAACTTGATTTAACTTTTTGGGCTAAAGGGTATGCTCTGAATGTGGTGGATCCGCAGACGCTCATTTACCTGTCAAATACTGTGCCTGCGAACGGGATGGTGCGTTGTCCTACCGCATCAAAGACGCCGTGTTTGTTATTGCCTCTTTCCTCTGATGATACGTTAAAGACCGAACTTTTTAGGCGATTTTCTGCACAAGCGCTGGGAGCGCAGGTGAGCGAAGTATCAGCATCTAACGGAGGAAGTATGTCTTCTCTCTTTTCTCACCTTCTTGCTCTTATTTCACGTTCGACCGGCTATCAAGTGTCTAATCAGGAGGATAATTCAGGCTATACTCCTCCTTCTGCTTCTGAAATGGCGAAGCAGGCAAAAGAAGAACTTGCTGACATTACTAAGCAAGGTAAGGAAACGCTGACGAATCCTGTAGATACGAAAGGGAAGCCGACGAAAGAGGGCATCAGTGCCGAGCAGGCGCAGGATTTTCTTAGCAAAGTTGAGCAGGCAATTAAGGACAATCCTCCTTCGAAGCCGTATGACCAGCTTTCCAAGAGTGAGCGGAAACAGC
>CAYJQF010000009.1:0-20334 GCA_964372375.1 Candidatus Woesearchaeota archaeon | reverse complement strand
CGCGAGACAGTTTGTATGATATCTACTAGGCGCGCAGTTGTCTGAGTGGAACGAGTATCTAGTACGAGAGGAACGGTACTCGGGTGCCTCTGGTAAATCGGTTGTTATGAAGCAGGCCGAGCAGCTACGCACTCGTGGATAAGTACTGAAAGCATCTAAGTACGAAGCCATCCGCAAGACGAGACAATGAAGGCCGTCAAAGAAGATGACGTTGATAGAGCTGATGTGTACGCTCCAAGAACACGAGGAGTTCAGCGTGCAGCTACTAATAGCCTTATTATATTTTCAGATTATCGCACCCACATTCGCCTTTCCTCCGCGCTTTATGATTTTGTTCTTTTTCTTATGAATAAGAAGTATTTTGAATAAAATTTATAAGTCCTGGTTCGACCTTCATTTCATGTTTCAAGAAGATTATTTGAGTGTTGCGCGAGAGCATGAGCTTGTCTTTAGAGCAATCTTGAAAGACCTAGTCAGCAATAGAGAGCATCGGCCCCGAGGGCAGTTAGTCCCCTCAGATATTTCTTTAGAGCGCTCTCTTGATGCATTATACGAGGTGCTTTCTCTTGGAGAGCGAACAAATAAGTTTACCATTGTATCTTTTAAAAGGCAGAATCCAGAAAAAGCAACTATCGGATTTGAGAGTATGGGTGAACGAGGCGGGAAAGGAATAGAATTAGCATATCAAATACTCTCTGATCATGAAGTTGCATATAAGGAAGATATCATGGACTGGGAACTGAGAGTATAACCCTCTTATTTTAAATACCTGTCACGAGTATTCTCCATATGGCAGTGGTCGAAGTACACCAGTTAACCAAACGATTTGGAAAAATTACTGCAGTTAACCATCTTTCCTTTTTCATTGAAGAAGGAAAGATTACTGGTTTGCTGGGGCCAAACGGTGCGGGCAAGACCACCACCATCCAGATGCTTCTCGATATCATAACGCCTTCCTCCGGAAAAATAACTATTTTTGGCAAAGATTTTAAAAAGCACCGGGAAGAAATTTTAAACAGGGTTAATTTTTCTTCTCCGTATGTTGCATTGCCGAATAATCTGAAAGTCTAGGAAAATCTGGCAACATTTGCCCGTCTGTATGGAGTTACAGATTTCAGGAAGAAGATTAATGAGCTGGCGGATTTCTTCGAGATTCGTCCTCTCTTGAACCGCATGACTTCCACACTCTCTACCGGCCAGCTTACCCGGCTCAATCTGACTAAAGCTTTGCTCAATGGTCCAGAATTGCTCTTATTGGATGAGCCGACTGCTTCCCTAGATCCGGATATTGCAGATAAGACTATTGCTTTGCTCAGAAAAATACAAAGGCAAAGGAAAGTTACCTTGCTGTACACGTCCCATAATATGGCTGAAGTTGAACGGCTCTGTGATAGGATCATTTTCATTAATCATGGCAAAATTGTGGATGATGGAATGTCTGCGCAAATAATTAAGAAGTATGGCAGGAAGGATTTAAATGAAGTGTTCCTTACGATTGCCCGCACACTCAAGGAGAAGGCATGAAGTGGCATCGCATTCAGGCATTATTAATTCGTCATCTTTACTTGTACAAGCGCAGCTTCCCCCGCATTATGGATATTGTCTACTGGCCAGTCATGGAATTGCTGCTCTGGGGATTTATCAGCCTCTACTTGGAAAAGTCAAAACTGGCAGGCTTTAGTGTGGTTACTGTTCTTCTCGGCGCCATTATTTTCTGGGACCTGCTCAGCCAAAGCCAGAGAGTGGTATCAATTACCTTTCTGGAAGATGTCTGGGAGCGCAATTTTCTGAATTTATTTGTAACTCCCTTAAAGCTGTCGGAGTTTATACTCTCTTCCTTCCTCCTTGGCCTGGTACGCGTATTTTTTGTTATGGTGCTCATGGGAGCGCTCGCTTTTCTCTTTTACCATTTTAGCATTTTCACCTTTGGCATCTATCTGATTCCATTTATTGCGAGCTTATTGCTTTTTGGCTGGACGCTTGGTTTATTTACGACAGCAATCATTCTTCGCTTTGGCACCTCAGCGCAAGTGCTTGCGTTTGGATTCATTTTTCTTATTCAACCATTCAGCGCGGTTTTCTATCCTGTTTCAGTACTTCCAAGCTTTTTACAGTATCTTGCCTATCTCCTCCCCTCCACACACGTCTTTGAAGGTATGCGTGCCGTCGCTGCCACTGGTACTTTCCCTCTACATTCATTCTTCATTTCTCTTGGCTTAAACATTCTCTACATGGTGCTGACTGCATATTATTTCAAGCTGATGTTCGCCCGGGTAAAGGAAAAAGGTTTGCTCCTCAAATTAGATCAATAACTATTTGCACAACCTTTAAATACACTCTTTTAGAACTACTTGCTATGGTCAAAAAAGAAGTTTTTATATGTGACAACTGCCGCAAGCAGAGCCCTTCGATTACTGAGGGAACAGACTTTCCGTATGTGCAAGGATGGCGCTCTTTAACAAGCTTCGAGTTTAAGATTTCCTCTGAGTATAAACATGAAGCAATTTTGAAGCACTTTTGTTCAAATGCTTGCATGCTTGCCTGCATGGAAAAATTTGTCTATGAGCAGGAAGATCTCTTACAGCATGCGTTATTAAAAAATGCCTCTGTTCAAATTCAGGAAGAGAAGCCCTTTCTGAAACAGGTAATGCGCTAGTATAGAAAAGCTTATTAAACAAAGGGTAAGGTTTTTGAATGAGATATTTCGTTCTTTCAGATGTTCACGCTAATAAACCGGCATTGGATGCGGTCTGGAATGATATGCATGCTCTTTCAGAGCCGTTTAAGGAAGGATTAGATGAGATAGTTTGTCTTGGAGATGTAATAGGTTATGGGCCGGATCCAAATGAATGCATGAATTTTCTCTGGCCCCGTTCTAAAAAAGTTTTAATAGGAAACCACGAAATGAGCGTTCATAGATGTTCAACATCTCTTTCAGATATAGCAACACGAGATTTAAATTATGAGGCGGGATGGGCTGTCCGCTGGACGCATGATCAGTTATCTGCTGAAAATAGAAAACGTCTTTCAAGCTTAATAAGCGATGAGCAGTATACTTTTTCTGAAGGAAAAGTAATTTTTGCACACGCAGCTCCCTTTAGTGCTCCTTCAATGCCATACATTATCAACGGTTATGATGCTTGGTTTGAATTCTTTAAAAATGCAGAATCTGAAGGAAAAATATGTTTTGTTGGCCATAGTCATATTCCTCAGCTCTATCTTGCTGAAAAAATTGACAGAGTAAATGATGAAAAGTGTGAACTGAACGGCGGCCGCCTTGTCTGGAGAATCTGCTCATCGGAGCCAGTTCCTTCTTTTCAAGGAGGGCAGGGAGATCTTTTCTCTGGGAGAAAAGATTTTGGAAAGAAAGAGCCGGAAGTATCAGAATTTTTATTATGCAGGCAAACTGAGCTGAATACGCCAATAGAGAAAAAATATAATCTTTCTTTGTATCGGTCGGCACTTGTGGTAGTGCCTGGAGCAGGTCAACCGCGCGACAAGTTTGTATATGCAGGATATGCAATATATAATAGTGAAAGCGGAGAAGTCAGAATCCGCAGATGCTCTTATGACTTAGTCGCAACGCAAAGAAAAATGCAAGAACTAAGATTTCCAGAAAGGCTTTGGAAAAGACTCGGAGAAGGAAGATAGAAACATTTATAATCTGCATTTTTTCTTTCTATTCGTGAGTCGGGGAGCTGATCACGGGTGCTGCCTTTCACGAGGCAAGAATTGGAATGAATTCTGCATCTGAGGAAGGTCCGGACATCTGTTTTCCTCATGGAAAACAAAAACACGATCTCTCGAAAGGGAGATAGTCGCGAGGCTAAGCTCCGCAACAGAAACGACAGAGCTTGAAAGCGCTATGAGCCATGCGGGGAGCATGCTTTCAAGATATCATGAAACGGGCGACTTCGTGGATGCAAGTGCCCTAGCCGCACGCAGATGTTCAATCACGCAAGTGTTGAACATTCAGAGAATGTTCGCATTCTCTGCAGACAGATGTCAGCACGGATTGTTCGGTAAAACGAAATCCGACAGAATCTGGCCTAACCCTGACTCACACTTTTTTCTAAGAGGAGAATAGAAAAAGATAAATACCTAAGAGAATATACTCTAACTATGGGCCGTAACGTGGTGCAGGTAGAACACTATGATGGGGTTAAAGGATATGTTTCTGGAGAAAGGCTTATAGTGGCAAACTTGGGTGGAGTTCCGTACTTAGTAGATAATGCATTTGATCCTTTTCAAGGAACAGGGGCAATTTACAAAGTGCTTGATGATGACGGGGAAAAAACTGAAGTTTCTGCCATGGAAATTACAAGCAAGGGATTAAGGAGAAAACTGTTCAAGCTGTTTGAAGAAGACTCAAAAAAATTAGAAGATAGTCTAACCTAACTTGTTCCAGTAACCTTTTAAAACCTCCAATGTATCTGAGCTAGAAGGCCTTGTAGCTCAATGGGAGAGCCCACGACTGAAGCTCGTGTTACGGGGGTCCGATTCCCCCCGAGGCCATTTTCATTACAGATTAATTCTCAGAGATATTTTTTAGCAATGAATTATTCAGATAAAATAAAAGAAACAACTTTATTAGCATAGTTGTTGTGTAAGCTAATTATTTTTTCTGAGATAGTATGTTTTTCTATAGAATTCTCCACTGCTCAAAAAAACAATACGTTTATATAAACTACTTACTTCTAACTACCATGCCAAAAAGAAAGAGGTCTGTACGTAGAAAAACTGCTCGCAGATCAACAAAGAAGCGAAGAAGATAATTTCTTCTTAATTAGGCGGAAACGATAGCGGTTTTACACCTATTTTTTTATTTTTTGCTAAGCTGCTCGCGCAACCTATGCGAGCGCTTGCTACTTTTATAGCAATGTTTATAAAACCGTATGCGTTCCTTACGCCATGAAAGAAGGTGAGAACAGCTGCGGTGTTGCTGCAGTGGTGTTAGGTATTTTAAGTATTACCATTTCTTCACTGAATGGAGTGGTACTAGGTATCATTGGCTTGGCATTTGCGCTGAAACAGAAGAAAGTGCATGCAAATGCATGGTCAAAGTGGGGAAAAATATTAAATAGCATAGGCATTATAGTAGGAGTAATTCTCTTTATCACAGCACTCTGGTTTTTCTATTCATCAAATCAACTACCACAAGCAGCGCAATTGCTTGCACCAAAAGCATGAGAAAAATACAAGGAAGGGAGAAGCAAGGAGCCTTAGAGCTCTCCATTGGCACTATTGTGGTCTTAGTCCTCGGCATGTCGATGCTGATTCTTGGTCTGGTCTTGATACGCACGATTTTCTCTGGCGCTAAATATAATGTTGAAATTATTAATAAGAATGTTGAAGCAGAGATTAACAAGCTGTTCGAGGAAGGAGGGGCCCGGAATGTGGTCGTCTATCTACCGAATGCAGAAGCAGAAGTAAAGAAAGGAAATAGTTTTGGCGTTGCATTTGGTATTAGGAATACAGCACGTGGTGAAGCGCAAGCATCTACGTTTACCTATACAGTGAAAGCAACATCCGTACAAGAGGGATGCACTGGCTTGGACACTACCATAGCAGAGAAATATTTGATTTTAGGAAGAACAGGCTCAGTGAATCTGCTTCCGGGAAGCGAACCATATTTTAACACCGTGAAGTTCCAAGCGTCTGACTCCGCTCCGCTCTGCGAGATTCGTTATGAGCTTGAAGTGCTGAAAGGCAACCAACCCTATGGCAACGCTCCCTTTACCGTGATTATTAAGTAAAGCGAATGCTTAAAAACCTCTCCTCTGTTCTCTGCGTATGGAAAATTACAAAAAGTATCGTTGGTTCTATACCTCTTCAGGCAAGCTGGTAGTGGGTGGAAAGAATGCTGCTCAAAATGATCTCCTCCTTAAAAAAATAAAGGAAGGAGGAGAAGAGCACATCATTATGCATACGAGCGATCCGGGAAGTCCGTTTTGCATAATCCTGGCAGAGCTTTCCAAGATAACACAGGCCGATATGCACGAGTGCGCAGTTTTTACGGGTTGCTTTAGCAGAGCATGGCGTACCGGCAAAGCGCAAACTACAGTTGACATCTTCCGACTTTCGCAGTTGCATAAAGATAAAACCATGAAAGAAGGGACCTGGGGAGTGTATGGGCGAGTTCAGCATCTTACGGTGCCCTTAGAGCTGGTAGTAACCAGACAATACAAGGTTATCCGCGCTATCCCTGAACACTCGGTAAAAGGCAAGAAGCAAGGTGTGAAAATCTGTCCCGGCTCTATCGGAAAAGAGGATATTCTGCCCAAGCTGGAGATTGAGATGAACGAGCCCTTAAGCAAGGAAGAGGTGCTTCAAGCGCTTCCTGCAGGAGGGTTTCGGATTTCTCGCTTATGAACACTACTGCTCGGCTCCAAATTGGTAAAGCAGGCATCACTCAAGGAACGATTCAAGCAGTAACTACACTTCTCAAGCATCATAAACATCTCAGGATTACTGTGCTCAAATCTTCAGGCAGGAACAGAGAGTCAATCAAAGCAATGGCCCAGGAGATTATCAAACAACTTACTATTCCCTGTCAGTGCGCGATTATTGGTTTTACCATTGTGTTGCGCAGGCGTTCTCAACCATCTAAGTAAGATTTATAAGGGCTCTTTTTCAACTACTCTTACCCTATTATATCCCTATGGCAGATATACGAACCATACCTCCCCATGTATATAATGTACAATTAGCAACAGCTCTCAAGGGTATAGAGGAATTTAAACAGCCTGATTGGCTTGCATTTGTGAAGTCAGGCCCAAGCAGAGCACGCCCGATTGCAGATCCAGACTTTTGGTACAAGCGAGCTGCTTCCATTTTAAGACAAATGTATATACGCTCAATTGTTGGCGTGAATAGATTACGGACTAGATATGGTGGGAGGAAAGATCGAGGCATGGCGCCTCCCGAATTCAGGCCAGCATCAGGAAAGATTATTCGCACTTTGTTGCAGCAAGCAGAGGCAGCCGGCCTTGTTGAGAAGGTAAAGGGCAAGAAAGCAGGCCGCCAGTTAACTCAAAAGGGAAAAGAATTTTTGGAGAGTATAAAATGAAATTCACATGCAGACCAAAATACAATAGAGCATCAACAAGTTCTCCAGAATCTGGGCCTCCTTTAGAAATAGAGCCTGAACAAACAATTTTTAGACAAGCTTTAATGCGCTCTGGAGTAATTACAGAATGAAGCCCATATATCAAAAAAAAATCAAACTTGGCGTTGCTGAGAATAGGACCAAGTGGGCTCCCTTTTGGGCAGTCATCAGAAAATTCGGAAAAGGGAAGCGTGCTCATCCTTCTCAGATTACCAAGCAGAGAAGGCATTGGAGAAGAACCAAGTTAAAGATTAAACCACGAAGAGCACCGAGGTCGCACTTAGGATAACATGGCAGACATTCCAGCGCTTGAACGGGAGTATACGATTCCTTTGAGAAAGTACTGGCTGCGTGTTCCTCAATATGAACGTACTGGCAAGGCAATTAAGGCAATCAAGCAGTTTATTGCAAAACATATGAAAGTGCCTGATAGAGATACCAATTTTGTGAAGCTTGATGTTTATTTCAATAATGAACTATGGTTCAGAGGCAGAGCGCATCCACCAGCAAAAGTGAGAGTAAAAGCAAAAAAATCAGGGGACATAGTGCAGGTAACTTTTGTTGAGACGCCCCAGCATGTTTCTTTCTTGCAGAAGAAGCATGAAAAGTTCCATAAACCAGCAGCGCAAGGGAAGCCTGCTGAAAAACCAGCCGAGCCTGCAAAAGCAGAAGAGCAAAAGCCAGAGACAAAAGCAGAGGAGAGAGAAAAGGAGCAGGCAGTTGCTGAGCATAAGGTGAAAGAAGCGAAGCAGGAAAAGCGTGCAGAGAAACATACGCCCAAAGCCCAGACTCAGAAAGCCCAGCATCCACAAAGAATGGCGCTGAAGAAGTAAGGGCTTATATATTACAGTTTAATTATTTTAATATGAATATCACTAAGATTAAGGAAGAGCTGAATAAACATGCAAATCCTGCCAAAGCCAAAACATACAGCAACTTTCATAAGACTGACAGTAAAGGGTATGCAAAAGGCGAGAAATTTCTCGGAGTTACAGTGCCAAATATAAGAAAAATTGCTTTAAATAATTTAAACCTTTCATATGCAGAGATTCTCAAACTTCTCAAATCAAATATTCACGAAGAGAAATATGTTGCAGCAGAAGCGCTGGCTGGAAAATATGCTTCTTCATTAAATAAAAAGGAAGTGTTTGACTTTTATATAAGAAACGCCTCAAAAATTTCAGGCTGGGATTTAGTTGACACAACTGCCTCCCAGATTGCAGGCAATTATCTGTTAAATAGAGAAAAGAAGATTCTCTACAAGCTTGCTAAGTCAGATAGTATCTGGGAGAGAAGAATATCAATAATTGCAACTTATTACTTCATTAAAAATAATGAATTTAAAGAAACTCTGAAGATAGCAGAGATTCTCCTCAAAGACAAGCACGACCTAATCCAGAAAGCAGTTGGTTGGATGCTCCGAGAAGTCGGAAAAAGAGATTCTACTGTTCTAAAAGCTTTCTTAAAGAAGCATTATAAAGAAATGCCTCGCACTATGCTTAGATATGCTATAGAAAGATTCACAGAAAAAGAAAGGAAAACATATCTAAAAAGAGAGCGCTAATCATTCTTCAATTTTTCCTCTTCATCTTCAATTTCTTCATTTAGGCGAGCAACTTCTTTCTCCCAATAAGGAATGAGAAACTCATCTCTTCCATTATAATCTTTAATTTTCTACAAATGCTCTTCTTTTGCCCTTTTCAAGCCATCTATCCTCTTTCTTATCTTTTTGTTTCTGCCCATATCTTCTCCTGCTCCTTGATTTTATGAGAGATATATGAATGAAGTTTTTTCGCTTCTTCCAAAGGCAAGAGGCTCTTCTTGCCCTTATCATTCTTCACACGAAGATAGCCTTCATAAGCTGTCAGGCTGCCAGTTATCTCTTTTATTATCTTTAGAAAAAATCTATTTTTCCATATTCTTTTATTCAGGATGCAATCTATAATATACATCTCTCTCAATCTTAAGACAAGTGAATAAGAGACTCCGTCAGACATAAATTCTCTCTTCCTTTCGTTTGCCAAAGCAAGTATTTCTTCAACAACTTTCATAGCTGATTGAGTGGTCTTAAAATGGAATAACAAGTTTTTTTTTGTAAGATTAGTATTTTTATATAAATCAAAGAGCTTCTGGTTCATAAGCGGTCTTGCTTCCAAAATCATCGGCAGTAAAGGCAGAGCATTGCTCTTTAGCTGCTCTTTTAATGCTTTCTCAGAAATCATGATAATCTCATATCTTCCAATTTTTATCTTCTTATTGGCTGAGGCAGTGATGGCAAGCACATCAACATCACTTTCAGCATTCGCCTCCCCTCGCGCATAGCTTCCAACAACAGCCAAAGCAGCGATATCATAAAGATAATTCTTTAAAATCTTAAAAATCTCTTTTTCAGGTTCAAGAGCTTTTTCTATAAGGACAACTTTGGCTTTTCCATTGAGCCATTCTTTCGGCAGCACAATGCCTGCAGAGTTTCCCACCCGCACAATTTGCTTTATTAACTGCATGTTATAACATTGTTATAACATTATTTAAGCCTTTCGATAGTAAGGTAATAGATAAATAGACCGTTCCAACACAATGCTTAAATAAGAATTTTTGTTCGGCTTGCTATGCTAAATCACAAAGAAGAATCAATAAAAGACCTCCTCAACTTCAGCATTATTACTATAGACAAGCCTTCTGGTCCTACCAGCTTCCAGGTCTCACAGTTTGTTAAAGATCTTTTCAACATTTCCAAAACAAGCCATTTTGGCACACTTGATCCAATGGTTTCAGGTATTCTTCCCATAGGTTTGGGAAGAGCCTGCAGGCTCTCAGACTTTTTCATGCATAAAAATAAAACATACATAGGGATAATGAGGTTACATGAGGATGTTCCGGAAAAAAAACTCAAAGAAACAGTGCAAAAATACATAGGCAAGATACAGCAATTGCCTCCGGTAAGAAGCAGAGTGAAGCGTGCAGTACGAGAACGTGAAGTTATCTCCTTTACTCTTAAAGAACGGGAAGGCAAGGATGTCTTATTTGAAACGGAAGTGCAAGCAGGCACGTATATTAGGAAATTAATTCATGACCTGGGCTTGGAGTTAGGCGGCGCGCACATGCTTGAACTGAGAAGAACACAAGCAGGCATTTTTTCTGAGCCTGCAATAACGTTATATGAGCTTGAAAAAGCCATTGAAGCATATAAGCAAGGAAATGAAACAGTACTGAGAGCCATGCTGATTCCGGCAGATGAAGCATTGAAACAAGTCTTGCCAGCAATAGAAGTATCTGCAATGAATCTTAAAAAACTATTAACTGGGAAACCTCTGCATGAAGAAGATATTAATGCTTCTGCTCTGAAAGATTTAGGACAGTTCATAGTTTTAATAAATAAAAAGCTCATAGGAGTCTATAAGAAAGTAGATGAAGAAACCATTATTGCTCGGCCGCTGTTCGTGTATAATTAGCGCTTTTTCTTTGAAGCAAGGCGCTTAAACATGCTGTGAATAAGAAAGACCAACAGAAAGAAGAAAAGCGTTACTGCAAGCACTTTCTCGAGCCCCCGAGCAACCTGCAACAAGTGTATAAATCCTCTACCGGCAAACCAGCCAATAGGCATCATGATAGCAAACCAGAGCGCTACCGCCAAGGCATTATAGAAAAGGAAAGTTCCTGCTTTCTTCTCCCGTGCGCTTCCATAAATAATGAGAGCTATACGAGCCCCATAGACAAATTTGGAAATAAGCAACGGTAGGAAATACCTCGTCTTTCCAAGGTGTTCTATAAAAACAACGAGCGGATTTTTAGTATATTTTTGCTCAAATCTTGTTCTCATTCTCTTTGCAATCTGAGAGGTTACAACTACATACATAAAGTAATCATGCGCAAGCACTCCGAGAAATCAAAAGATAACGACTTCAGACAAAGAAATGAGTCCGCCTCCTGCAAGCAAAGCCAAGAGCAAGAGAATTTCTTCAGTCAATAACCCGCCGATGAAGGCAAGCGCAGGAGCATACGCTAAAGAACTGATGACTATCGCATTGATATCAAACATTATTCCCTATAAGCAGGGTTATTTTTAACCTTATGCACAAGACTTAAAATAGGTCTTTTTCTTACTTCTCTATGAGAGAATTCATCTACTATTCGCGCACCGCCCCTACTTCAGGAAGATATGTAGGCGAGGACTTAATGAAATCAGGCAGACTGGATATTGCGATACACAGTGTCATTGCCTCATTTTTCTTATCACACAGCTTTCGGAATGATGTTACGCTGCATTTAGTGTTCGCAGGCATGCCAGACCCTATGAAACATTTGGAACTAAAGCCAGTAACCGAAGGAATCACCGATAAGGATAAGATATACTTGAGTAAAAAGAATGTTTCTTCCGTTATCAAAAAGATGCTGTATAAATATCAGGAAGGAAAAAAAAGAGAAGTTTTTCCCGGCTATTGGATTGAGAAGAAAGGATTCTTAGAACTGGTAAAAGAACTATATGAATCAGGCAAGCACCTCTATATCCTCGATGCTGATGGAGAAGATATTAGAAAAGTAGAGATAGAAGAGCATCCAGTATTCATCCTGGGCGACCACGTAGGCCTTCCTGATAAAGAATTCAAGCGTTTGAAAGGCATCTGCACTCCTGTTTCCATCGGCAAGCGCACATACTTCGCTTCTCAAACACTTGCCATTGTGCAAAATGAGTTGGATAGAAGAGAAGATGGTTTATAGTGTAGATTATAACAATCTTTAAAAGCTTCTTTGTATGGGAAAAGCAATGGTCAAGGGAGTTTCTATAAAATTTAAGTCGTATCAGGAGACTGTGCCAAAGCTGCTCGAAGTAACCAAGTTTGAAAACACGCTTAAGCAGCACCAGCGTATCATTCTCAAGCCGACGCTAAACGTTTTTGGCAACAACACGCCAATCGATTTTGTTGAAGCAGTTGTGCAGTTTTGCCTGACACATAAGAATCCCGAGACAAAAATAATGATTGCAGAAGGGTCAGAAGGCGCTTCTACTGTAGATCTATTTGAAGAAGCAGGATATAAGCGCCTCGCCGAACAATACGGTGTTGGTTTAATTGATTTGAACACAGCAGAAGTTGAAGAAATTAAAGACGGCAAGTTCATGGTATTCGATGCTATTAAATATCCAAAGATTCTGACGCAAGGTCTTCTCGTTTCTCTGCCAAAACTCGGAGCGCACCCTGAACTGGAGATGTCAGGTGCCTTAGCAAATATGCTGGGAGCATATCCTGCACATCAGTATCAGGGCTTCTTCTCAAAGACAAAGAATAAACTAAGGGCGGAACCCATAAAGTATGCAATTCATGATATCTTACGGTGCAAGATGCCTGAACTGGCCATTGTTGATGCGTCTGAGTTTGGCCTTGTGTATACCGGCAACCCTCTGGAAATTGACAAGCAAGCAGCGCGGCATATCAAGAGCGACTGGAAAGCAATCAGCCATTTGAGATTGGTGGAAGACAGTTTTGCCCGCGATTTTGAAGCACAGGCAAGGAAAGCGGAAAAGCAGGCTCAGGCCGCCGCGGCAAATACTAAACTTTAAGAATACAAACAGAGTGGTGAAGTTATGAAAAAAGCAGTACGGTTATTTATTACAGGTTCTTTACAAAGTCTTTTCTATCGGCAATTTATCAAAGAGCATGCGGACACACACAATGTGAAGGGCTTCTTAAGGCAGCGAGAGGATGGGAGGATTGAAATTTTTCTTGAAGGCACTACTACAGAGGTGGATGCAATGCTTCCTATATGTAGGCAAGGTCCGAAACATGCCATTATTAGAAATATTGAACAGCGGGCTGAACGGCTTCAGGACTTTAAGGAGTTCAGGATTTTACGATTTTAACGAAAGATATAAATAAGCTCGGGGAAATAGTACGCTATGCACGCTTTAAAAAACCCTCCGCTTGGCGTCAAAAGTATAGCAATTTTGAACTACATCAGTGCCGGCTTTTTGCTTCTCGGCAGTATTCTTTTTCTCGTTGCTGGCATTCTACTCATTCAAAACCATGATTCGTATGCTGTAAAACTGCTCGATCAGTTCAAACAAGGTAATGTTACCGCTGAATTAGGAGCAGATAATCTTGCAAAACTTACGTCTGCCTTACAGACGGCAGGACCAATTCTTATTGGGCTAGCCGCGGCAGTCCTCTTTCTGGGAATTCTCAATATAGTGATGGGTGTTGGTCTCTGGCGTGGTCGTCGCTGGGCGTACGTGCTCGAACTGATTCTAAGCGGCCTTGGTCTTCTGCTTGCGCTCTATGGTCTTTTCAAAGGATCATTGGCAAGCATTGTTTCCTTGGTTGTGCACGGAGGCATACTCCTCTATCTTTCCCTCTCCGGAAAAGTGAAGGCATTTTTTAAGCACTAGAAGAAAAATGAGTCAATTTAAAGAGGTAAATCTTGCAGTATTTTGCAGAGCACGAGCACGGCTTATTGAAGAGATTGCTGCAACGGTTCCTCTTGAGAGCTATGTTCCAAGAGCCCTTACTAAAAAAGAAAAGCTACTGGTTGCTACAGAAAATATGGAAAATCCTACACGATCTGAAAGAGGATACCGTGTTGTTATATATGATCAGCAAGCACAAGCAAAGATAATAGAATGTTTTGCACTATCTACTCATTCAAAGTATGTTTTCCTGGCGCAAAGCGGACTTTCGCAAAAAGAAGCAATTATGTTTAATAAACAAGCTCGCACTTTTTTTAATCAGCGGGGTTTCTAAACGTATTTAAACCCTTCTTAGTTCTTTGCTATATGAGTCGACAAGATGAATTCATCAAGGAACGGCTGAAGAAACTAGAAGAGCTGAGGAGGCAGAAGATAAACCCCTACCCTAATCAATTTGAAAAGAAGGATACAGCCAAAGAATTGCAGGAAAAAAATGCAAAACTTAAAAACGAGCAGAAGTCAAAAGAAACAGCAACGGTAGCAGGAAGGTTAATGACTATTCGGGACATAGGAAAGATAGTATTTGGAGTGTTACAAGATGGCTCAGGTACTATTCAGCTTGTTCTCCAGGAAGGCGAAACTCCTGAGAAAATCTGCAAATTCTTCAAGATGTACATAGACGCAGGAGATTTTGTAGGAGTTTCAGGTCCTGTTTTTAGGACAAAGAGAGGCGAATTATCTATTTTAGTAAAGAAACTTGAATTGCTCACAAAATCCTTGCTCCCTCTTCCTGATAAATGGCATGGTCTTGAAGATAAGGAGGAAAGATACAGAAAGAGGTATATTGATTTGGCTATGACACCAGAAGTAAAAAAGGTCTTCGAAGCAAGAAGTAAAATAATAAGTTCCTTGAGAGTATTCTTAGAAAGTAAAGGATTTATAGAGACAGACACTCCAATGTTGCAGCCTTTATATGGTGGAGGCGCAGCACGACCGTTTATTAGCGAGCTTAATGCCTTAAAGATGAGAGTGTATCTGAACATTTCAACTGAATTATATCTCAAACGCTTAATCGTGGGTGGGTTTGAAAGAGTATACTCGATGAACCGTATCTTCAGGAACGAAGGCATTGATGCTACTCATAATCCTGAATTTACCATGCTAGAGACTATGTGGGCGTATGTTAATTATGAAGCAAACATGGACTTATTCGAGGAGATGATAGAACAAGTAGCTAAAAAAGTAGTAGGAAAAACAAAAATTGACTATCAAGGTCAAGAAATCGAATTCAAAAAGCCGTGGAAACGCCTGACCATGTACGAGGCAATTAAGAAGCATGCAGGCATACAAGTAGAAAAAATGTCTGACCAAGAACTAAGGGAAGTTCTAGATGAGAAGAAGCTAAGGTTAAAGACCGCATTTAGGAGGGGAATTGCCATTGAAGAAATCTTTTCTGAACTAGTGCAGCCAAAATTAATTCAACCAACTATTATCTATGACTACCCAGCCGATACCTCTCCGCTGGCAAAGAGAAAACCAGACAATCCAAGTATAGCAGAGCGATTTGAGCCAATTATCAATGGCTGGGAGATGGGAAATAATTATTCAGAGTTAAATGAACCACTTGTATTGAGAAAGATATTTGAGCAAGAAGCAGAGCATAAGAAGAAAGGAGAAGAGGAGGCAGCACCATATGACGAAGATTTTCTGAATGCCTTGGAAACAGGCATGCCTCCCACATCCGGTCTCGGATTAGGCGTGGACAGGTTGATCATGCTTCTTACCAATTCTCCTTCTATACGCGATGTCATTCTCTTTCCGTTTATGAAGCCGGTAGTTTCAGAACAGAAAATTGAAGAAAAGGAGGCGCAGAAAAAAGATGGTAGAACTAATAATAAAAAGTAAAATCAAGGCAGCAGTACCTGACCTACAGGTAGCAGGAGAAGTGCCCGAAGCACTGAATAAGAAGGTGCTTAAATTATTGGAAGAAGCAGCTATAAGGGCAAAATTGAATGGCAGACGGACACTGCAAGCGAGAGACCTCTAATTTATAAATCCTAGAGGATATTCTGGACGTATGAAAAAGGATGTTCCTCGTAATAAGTGCAAAAAGTTTAAACTTACTCTAGACGAGGATATGTTTCAAGAGATGAAACAGCTCGAGCATGCGGTTACTTTCGGTCGCGACTTGGATGAAGTAGCAGAATTGCTGGTATGGGAGTTTCCCTTGAATAAAGATACCTTTATGAGGCATGGTTTGTCTTGGGACGATGTCTGGAAACAAGGGTATATGCCTTTGCTGCCTGGAAGATCTAGAAGAACCTTCTACGAAAATGATACGTATCAAGTGAACGTGGTAGTGGGAGGCGTACCTCGTTATTTTGTAGAGACGCTCCCTCAAATAGAACATCAATCAAATAAAAGAAACCGTTTCTATCAAAGAAGCCCTGAAGAAGTACTTATGCATATGATCAGGCATGAGTTGCCAAAAAAATTAGCTAAAGCAAGAGAGAGGGACTTACTTGAAGATGACTCTTCTTTGTAATATAGTAAGTCAGTAAGCTAGCGAGCTAACAAAATTTCTTTTATTTTTAGCAATCTATTTAAACGAAAAACAGTTGTTTGACAGATGTCAAACAAGGCAAAAGGCTCGCGAGTTGAGCGAGAATTGGTCGAACTCTTTACCAAGAAGGGCTGGCGCGCTGTTCGAGTAGCTGGTTCTGGTGTAAAAGATGAATCACCTTGTGACTTATTAGCAGCAAAACCGGGAAGGAAAGGGCACGTGGTTGAGGTAAAATCATCTAGAAAGAGCAACATTTATATTTCCAAGGAGCAGATAAATGACTTTGTAACCTTTGCCTATACTATCGGGCTTGCTCCTGTTCTTGCTGTCAAGTTTAATTATGAAGGCTGGCTTTTTCTTGCTCCCGAACAATTAAAAGATGCAGGAAAAAACTGGGTAATTAATTTGAAACGCGCAAAACAGGAAGGAAAACGGTTTGGGCAATTCTTCGAAGCTAGCTCTGGCCTAATTGCCGAGGACTAACTACAACTGAGCATTCGTTCGGATCGCTAGGCTGGTTTCCATACCTATCTACACACTTGATATAATACGTCTGCTGTGGCTTCCAAGGTGCAAACAGCGCATTCTTAACACTTGGATTTGCATATTCCATTTTCAGACCATCTTTCAGATTGAAATTACAACTCGTTAATGAGTACGTGCACTCAGCATCTTCATTCGTTACAATCTTGAGCGCTTGGTCCTTATACGCCCGCGTCACTTGTGGAGGGCTCTTATCAATAATAACTGCAAAAGAGGTAGAAGCTTCAGCTACATTGCCGCCTGCATCCACACACTTAAAGAAGTACTGGTACGTTCCATTACCTAGTTGTTGGAGTTGCATATGCTTGAAGCTATTGCTCTCAAACATTGCCTGATACCCGCCAGTCAGCGAGGAATTGTAAAAGCAGAGTGCTTTCCCTTCACTTGAACCATCATCAGTCGTTACTTGTAATTGCACCGATACTACTGAAGTACTGCCAAATACGGTTGCATTTGGTTCTATAGAGAGAATACTTAATGGCTGGCTTCCTTTGAGGACGAATGCTTTTCCATCCGGCTGGCTTTGCACATTCGTGTTGCCTGCTGCATCTCTGCATCGCAGGTAATACTCATTATTTTTATTGTTTTCAATGCCAGTAATAGTGCCCGAGCAGGTATAGAGTAATTCTGCATTGATTTCTTGCGGTGAAGAAACACAGGCAAATGCATTTTCCATGCTATCATAGGCTTTATCCTGCCTGCTCCATTTGCACTGCGCCGGTTCATTCGTGTAGATTTCCAAGGGAACAGCATCTACCTTATACCGCACCGGACTGCCAGAGATAATTGAAGTTTTTTCAATCAGTGGAGGGGTAGTATCTGGTCCCTTATCTACACAATACTCTACGACATACACATCCTCATTCTTATTTCCATTTGCATCCTGGCAGCGCACATACAAGTCAAACGTGCCATCGTTCTTGAAGAGTGGACTGTCTGATCCAGTAGGTGAAGGCAGTCGCATTTCTTGGACATGGCTTTTTGTATAATAATTGCTCCCTCCGACAAAGAACTGTAGTTCACTATAATTCTTATTTTCATAATCAAGCCTGCATTGCGCCGGCTCATTCGTATCCAAGCCAAACTGTAATTTGGTGAATGCAGGCAAACACCCATTGTTCTTCACAATTTTCGTTCCTAAGGCAGTTGGTCTGCCTAACAAGGGAACATAATTCAAACCAGAAGTTAATGCAGAGACATTTGGGGTGATGGTGGGAGAAGTGACGTCTCCTTTGCTCACCCAGACGCACTGCTCTTTCTCAGTTCCCTTATTCACTAAGTCGCATGCCTGTCCCAAGCTTTTGCATCTATACTCAGAGCATGGTCGGAGAGCATCTTTATTACACGATTCACAGTTTGCTCCTCCCAAAGGCGGTTCCCAAGGCAAGCACTGGAAATTGACCAATTGTGTATCCTTATCGCTATATAATAAGATGAAGACGATTGCAAAGATAACGACTCCTCCTAAGAACCCCGCTTGCCCTGCAGAGAGTCCTAATAATCCAGGATTTGAAGGGTTTGCATTAATAAGAAATGCTTTAATCACACCGCCAGAAACGCCTCCGAGAAGAAGCGATTTACTGAGTGCATCGGTATTTTCTTTTGAAAGTCCGAAGAGAGGACCCAACATTTTACCGACACCATATAACAAAATTCCCCACACAAGACCTTGTGCAAGCGCACCAGCAACCGCTCCACCAGTTCCTGATAAACCGAATGTTGCTTTACCGCTAAATAAGTTTTGAATAAAGCTGGTAATAGTACCGCCAGAAGCTGTTGCTCCCGGAGCACTTGCTGTTACTGGTGTTGATGCAACAGCACTCCCTTGGACTACTGGAGCAGCGCCGGTAACATAGGTCGTTGCTCCTTGCTGAACAACAAAGGTCCCTGCTTGACCACCATAAGCTCCAACAGTGATAGGACCATTCGCTGCACTGAACTGTACGACGCTACCCGCAGCAGTTTGAAAGCTAACAGCACCAGCGGAAAGAGTACCTGAAGTTACTGCAGTCCCCGCAGTTAAAGTTGAGCCTGCTGTAAAACTAGTTGCAACTCCTCCAGCAACAGGTCCATGAAAAACACCCGGAGCAGCTCTCTGGAAAAAGGTAGGGTTTGCAGGAATAGGAGTAATACTTTGCGCACTTACTAAAGCACTTTCTTGGTTGAGGAAGAAACAGAAGGCAAAGAGCGCACCTAATAATAAGAGGATTTGGCTGAAAGACAGACCATAATACAGCAATCGCCCCTCTTTGCTAGACATGCTTTAGTGAGCAGAATATTCTTTATAAATATATTCGTATACTCTATTATTTCTCTATAACGGTAAAAGGCACTTTCACTAAGAAACGGCCGTTCTGGTACCATGAAACCGTATACCTGTCAGGGGCAAGTTCTCCTGGTTTATAGACCACCCGAGGCCCTCCTGAGCTTTCAGGTATACTAAACTGGAAGGTTGATTCGCCGCGGCTATTTTTGATCTCCACAGAATTACCTGGTCTGCTTATGTTCGAAAAACAACTTAAAGTAATCATCTGATTCGTGGTGAATGTGTCATTGATACCATTGCATTCATAGGGGAAATCAATTCTTCCATTGCCATTGTCATCATGCAAATAGTTGCATGCAACGCACGTAAACTCTTCAGCCCCTGGTGGAACACCAACCAAGCGGGCCATGAGACCCTTACTTGTGAGAGTCTGTTGCTCATAATCAACTGAAAGGGCATAGGGCAGTCCCGCAAGGCGTATTGTTCGTGGCCGTACATCCTGCTGTGGTATTTGCGCTCCTTGTACGATTGTTTGTGCTGCATCCTGCTGCCCTTGCACAACTGCCCGGTTGCGTGCACTTGCACCGGCAGTACGAAGCAGAAGAGCATGCCGTAAGTTAGGCACAAAGATGCTGGCAACATCAGCAATATCTCCTAATAGTTCAAGATCTTCGGTCGCAACTGCCTGTTGTGTCTGCTGCACCGGCTGATATGCACGAGCAGGTGTGCCGATAGGCTGGCCGCGTTCATCAAGAGCAGTGCATCCTGCTAACACGCCCGCAGCCATGCTAGCAAATGCAACCTTTTTAGCTAATCCTTTTCGTATTCTAGTAAGCATGCAGAACTAAGCAAGAAGAGCCTATTTAAATTTTGCTATTACTTATCGGTGGTCAAATTAAGGCTTTTGTGCTGCTTCAGGGGAACAGAGACTGGCTCGGCATAATTGACAAAGAACGTGCGGCTAGCTGCTAAGCGAGTGTCTACTGAAATCGTCAGATAATATCCTACACTCTCAAGTCCTCTGAGATCGACGCCGCGTTTCCTCATTTCTTGTGTATAACTGCTTACTGAAAATCGCATAAATTCAAATGACGAAGCTTCAGGAGGGAATTGTTTGCGTTCCTCGGGCAGATAGAAGGCGCCATTCATAAATAGATGGGCATCATGTACACGTACAATTTGGACGTGCATGGTAGTTCCCTCCATAAGTGCTTGCCTTGGCGCATGAAAGAAAATAAGAGTGTTATTCCCAAAGGTATTCGTATTATTTTTAATAAGAGGTTCTCCAAGATCATACATGCCATTATTATTGGTATCAAGAGCATAGGAAAACGTGATAGGCCATTGCTGAGAACGTACAGGTTTCGCTGGTTCAGCAGATGCGAGCGGTGAACGAGTTGAAGCCAGAAGAGTATTACCTATCTCTTTAGGAATATGGGAATTAATTGAAAGAG
>CAYJQF010000008.1:17766-20900 GCA_964372375.1 Candidatus Woesearchaeota archaeon | reverse complement strand
AGTTTTGTGAGTTTTATTATGGGCCTTGGAAAGCATTTTGCTTCTTTGCTTGCAGCAGGAGCTGTTGGTTTGGCTGGTGCTTCAGCGCAGACACAGCTGACTGACAAACGAACGGATCTTGAATTATTGCTTTACTCTGGTGTTCAGTCTGATGTTGTTTTAGGAACTAGTGCTGTTCTTGCACAAATCGATGGTGCTCAGGAAGGCGCTGATGGATTTGACAGCATCGCAGCAAATAATTTACCTGATCCGGGATTTGCTCCTCGAACTTTGCAGCTGTATACTGCGCCGTATGGTGTTGCATTAGGTGTTGATGCGCGTCCTCCAACGAGTGAAACACTATTTAACTTTAAAGCTCGCGTGCTTGACCAGGAAAATTTTTTAGGAGTTGTACCTGCAACTGCTCCCTCTCTTGCATTTAATTTCAGAGAATTATCTACTAATCGCACTTACAAAGCTTCTGTTTCAGTTTCAGGAGAGTTTACTGTTTCAGGCCAGCCATACGCTGCTTCCACTTTTATCGGTGATTCCCCGATCATTCAACTTCCGCCCATTAAAGCATTGCTGAGCGGTACGGAGTTTGCAACTATACAAGTGGATGCTGGTTTTACACCGGTGCAGCCCAAGATACAACTGACTGACAAACGAACGGATCTTGAAGTGAAACTTCTTTCAGGTGTTTCTCCTGATGTGGTTTTAGGAACTAGTGCTGTTCTTGCACAAATCGATGGTGCTCAGGAAGGAATTGATAGTTTTGATAGTGCCGCGGCGAAGGGATTACCAGACTCTAGAGTTGCTCCTCGAACTTTGCAGATTTATAGTGCACCCTCTGGTGTTCAGTTGTGGGCTGATGCAAGACCTGCAGAGAGTGAAACGCTGTTTACTTTGAGAGCTCGCGCGGTTTATCAAGGAAATCCTCGGGGAATAGTTCCTGCAACTGCTCCTTCTCTTGCATTTAATTTTGAAGAGTTTTCTACCAATCGCATTTATTCAGTTTCTGTTTCAGTTCCTAAACAAGTTACTGTTTCAGGCCAGCCTTACAATGCTGTTGCTTTCGTTGGCGATTCTTCAACCATTCAACTTCCTCCGGTTAAAGAATTACGAAGCGGCACCACCTTTGCAATCGTACAAGTGAGCACACGCTTTGCACGGTCAGGCACCGTTGGAAGGGTGCTTTATTATCCACGCGGCGATAGAACTACGCGTCCTGTTGCTGTTCTCTATGCTCAGCTTTCAGGCCAGCCTGGTACTCAACTAGATTTGGAGTATAGCTTGCCTGGTGGTTCTTGGCGCAGTGCTGGTTCTTGGGCACCAGAGCTTACTGCGCGCACTTTTAACTCTATTCCTAATGGTGCTGGTTCTCCTAGGTATTTCTTTCCTCTTTTGAATCAAAATTTTCCAGGATCACTGCCACTCACTACTTTTAGAGATATACAATTTAGGGTTGGACAAACGCTTAAAGTTGAGTAGTGTCGTGCTTAAGATCTGCAGCTCTTTTTTCTAGCACATCAGTATAGATATTTATTTAAAGGGAGTTTTGTGAGTTTTATTATGGGCCTTGGAAAGCATTTTGCTTCTTTGCTTGCAGTAGGAGCTGTTGGTTTGGCTGGTGCTTCAGCGCAGACAACTGGTAGGACTGATTTAGAAGTATTATGTTATTCAGGCAATCAGAATGTGTTAGGAAGTGCTTTTAGGGCTGGCCAGCAGCCGGGAGCTTCTGAAGGAGCTGATGTTCTTGACAGTACGCTGGCAGGCAATCTTCCTGACCCTGACTTTGCTCCGCAGCTTTTCACACTTTCTACTGCACCGTTTGGTGTTCCTTTATCTGTTGATGCGCGCCCGCAAGCAAGCGAATCGGTCTTCGCAATGAACCTTCGTGCGGTTGACCAGACCAATCCGCAAGGTGTATTGCCTGCAACTGCTCCCCAACTTCAGTTCAATGTTGCTGATTCTGATGCGAATCGAGTGTATCTACTTCGCGTTTCAGTTTCTGGACAGCATACTCAAAATGGTCAGCCATATACTCTCGTGACTAATGTGACTCCTACGAGCGTCATTCAATTTCCTCCCCTTAAACCATTGGCGAATGGCACTGCGGTTGGTAGCGTTGAATTGAGCACGCGTTTTGTGCGAACGAGCGATTCAGCTCAAGTAGGCTATCTGCCGTACTTTATTACGTATGGTGGTCCCCGGACCAGAAATAATCCTCGAGGAAAGATATATCAAAGCCCGGCAAAAGTAATTAGATGGGACATCCAGCCTGGAACGCTTACCTCATTTGAGGTCTACAATCCTGCAGTTCCTGCACAAGGATGGGTAACGCATCTAAGTAATACGTACCCTCTTACGCAGTATGTATTTGATAAGGTTCCTGGTGAAACTCCTACGGGATTTGTGTGCCCTAATAGCACGTATTATACGTGGCCTGCAGTGTTCGGTGTCTCAGCATCGGAGTTCAATAACCTCCAGTTTCGTATAACAAGAACCAAACTTCCCGGCTTTTGAGTAAGTATTATAAAGCGCCCCATATTCTAAAGGTGTGAAGAGGACTATGAACGTGCATCAGCAAATTCGCTTTAGTGTTTTAAGTGTTGTGCTTGTATTGTTCTGTGTTCATCTGGCAGCTGCAGCCGAACTTGATGTTATTCTCAGTACTTCACTGAACGGACAGGTTGCTGATTTTGAAGCAACGACCGATCCCAGCTCTACTGCTGGTTTTGATGGGGAGGATGTTCCGGTCGTGTCGCTTCCTAGCAACTATTCCATTTTTTATTCACGCCTGTGCTCGAGTGCAAGCTCCAGCTGCCGTCTTTCCATCGACTCGTGGAATCGATCAGAAAATCCACGAACGTTGAATCTTGAATACTTTACTACCCCGGCACAAACGGGAACGCTTCAACTTTCCTGGAGCTATTCAAACACCGCATTTAATGCAACGTTGACTGATTATGGGAGTGATAGTACCAGGACAACCGCGGTTGGTAGCGTCAACTTGGCGAGTCAGACCAGCTCTACGGTACAAGTGAATTCTATGGCTACCCGCTATTTTAGCCTTCGTATTCAAAATGTGAGCGCGATAACTGATACAACTCCTCCGGCGAGTATCACCAATCTGCAATCACCCAGCAGAGGAA
>CAYJQF010000008.1:0-17666 GCA_964372375.1 Candidatus Woesearchaeota archaeon | reverse complement strand
TCAGCCAGTCACTGCTCTATCTCAATGGCATCAATATCATTAATACGAGTACTGCCTTTTATAATGCCACCGGACTTGCTGCTAGTACACAGTACACGATTCGCATTAATACCAAAGACGGCACCGGCAATGTGAATTACCAGAATGTAACCAATTCACAAGTAACGTTGGCAGCAAACGTATCCGCAACGGTTACTGATACAACTCCTCCGGCGAGTATCACCAATCTGCAATCACCCAGCAGAGGAAAGAATTGGGTGTACTGGACCTGGAATAAACCGAGCGATGACGATTTCAGCCAGTCACTGCTCTATCTCAATGGCATCAATATCATTAATACGAGTACTGCTTTCTTCAATGCAACAGGGCTTAGATCTTATACTTCATATACTCTTCGCATTAATACCAAAGACGGCACCGGCAATGTGAATTACCATGATGTAACCAATTCGCAGACGACATTAGCGGCAAATGTGACCGTAGCAACGAATAGAACTCTGGCAACCAATCGAACTATCCTTAATCGAACTATAACGAATAGAACGGTGACCGGTTCACCTCCTTCTTCTTTCGGAGAAGAAGAATATCCTGAGGGATCTCCGCAACTCTCAACAGGGAGAATAGTAATTTATGTCTTAAGTGGATTCATTATCATACTTATGATTGCGGTTATTGTTGTTATGATTCGCGTAGCAAAAATAGCACGACGTACGCAAACTATCCAAGGACCTGCAACAACGTAATTGTTTTTATTCTTTCCTAATACCTTACAACTTGTTACGAGAATACAGCAGGGGAGAGTATAGTATACACAATAAAATAGTTTAAGAGAAATAAGTATCTGATGTCTCATGAGTAATCAGTTGCTGCATATACTCCTCCCTTACTTCTTGATATGTCAAGGAACTTGACAAATAACTCCACGTATATCTCATAGTGCGTGTCTCAGGTTCTTTACTTACTCTGCTCTTTCAGCTGTGCTTTGATCCTTAGAAGGCTATCCAAGGGTTCAATATGTATTTTTTCCTTACGTTTGTACTTGCCCGTTTGCTTTTCTTTGAATGTCTGAGGCGAGTTGAGTTGTCTTTGGAGTGTACCTGCATCAAGTTCCGTGAATGAATGCTCTGTTGCTGCCTGCTGTTTAGCAGGGAAGTATGTTTCTGGTTTCATTATCTGTTGCTTGCTGCGTAATTTCTTTTCAAGCTTTCTTAAAATGAGCAGAAACGCAATAAGGAAAAATATAAGCATACCAAGAATAAGCTGAATGCTTATGAAGGGAGTTGTTTCGCTAGCCATAGGATGCTTACGAAAGTCAGCTATAAAAACATTCTTCTTCAATGTTTTTTTTCAATGATAAAACGCGTGCCTACGAACTCTGAGACCACCGCAGTAAGCAGCAAGGAGCCCCAGGC
Source organism: Candidatus Woesearchaeota archaeon (assembly GCA_964372375.1). Lineage (GTDB taxonomy): Archaea > Nanobdellota > Nanobdellia > Pacearchaeales > GW2011-AR1 > SICV01. The sequence goes on along the minus strand of CAYJQF010000008.1, from coordinate 16,254 downwards.
GGTTTTGAAGAGCCCTGGAAGCAGCGGGATGCGTGTTTTTTGCGACATTTCTTTGAGTATCTCTGTAATCTCTTCTTGAGTAAGCAGGATGGAAACCACTTGGGCGCGTCCGTTTCGCATCACGAGGAGAGGTTTTCCTGGGCCGGGGCATTCAATACTCCGTACTGAAGGATCTATAATAAATGGTTGCAGTTTCCGCAGACTGAGCAGAGGCATTGCAGGAGTGCGTGGAGGTTGCGGTGGTGCTTGCTGGAACTGTGTGAACGGCAGAGGTCGTTGTATTCTTTGTGGTTGTCCTTCTCTCCTGGATGTGATGAGTTGCTGTTTCTGGAGAGCAGAGAGTTCTTGTGTTACTGGTACTTTTCTTGTTTGAACTGGTACAGAGGTTTGCGTTTGTACTTGAGGAATTGTTTTGAAAAGAGTAGCGTGTTCAACTCTACTTTGTTCATGAGGAAACTCCCTTCGTACTTGATTCTTTAGTGCATACGCAGTTACGAGCGCCCGTACAAAAGAAGTAAGAAAGGTGTGCCGCACCAGCAGTTTTTGATCGGGCATGCTAGAAGCGGGGAAGCGGTTTGCTTATGGCTGAAGGCTCATACTCGTCTTCCTGAGGAGCAGGGCGGTTACCGTATACTCGTTCTCTGGTCCGTTCTTCCATCAAAGTCAATCCCTTTGCAATCGTTTTATTTTGTTCCAGTAATTTATCCACTTTTTCTAGAAATTCTTTATCTTTTTCATTGACTTTCATGCCTGGTTGCTGTGCAAAGCTTCGTGCCGCCAGCTCAAATAAGGCTAAGAGGTCAGAAAGCTGGGATGAAAGCTTGTCAAATTTCTCAGCAAGATTTGCATGCACTTTCTGCAACTCTACGAGGTTGTGCACCAGTACTTGCTCAAGTTTCTGCTTTTCTGGAGAACGTAGGTTCTTTTTCAGCATTATGTTTAAAAGAGGATTTTCTTTATAAACCTTGTTAGTCTTAGTATGCAATGAAAGCGCTCTCTTTGAAGCAGCCGTATGCTGAATTGATTCTGCAGGGAAAGAAGACGATTGAATTACGGAAATGGAATACTTCTTTTCGTGGAGCGTTTCTGATTCACGCATCCAAGCACGTTGATAGCGGGGCAATGCAGCATTTTGGATTTACTGAATTGCCCGTTGGATGTATTGTGGGAAAAGCAGTTTTGCAAGAGGTCAAAAAATATTTTACTGAAGAAGAAAATTTGAAAGATGCAGATAAACATCTGGCTTCTTCAGCATGGGGGAATTATGGTTTTGTTTTGAAAGATGCACAAAGGGTGAAAGAAATCCCGTGCAAAGGCGCTTTGGGCTTCTGGGAATTTCAAGGAAGGATTTAAAATAGCCTTTTTGTTCTGAAAGATAAGGGGCTATAGGATAACGGTTAATCTGGCTGCCTCCAGAAGTTTGGAGCAAGCAGCCGATGGGGGTTCAACTCCTCCTAGCCCCATTCGCAAGGTTTAAAACAGTTCTTATAATTCAACGTACGTGGTCTTTTATTTTACCAGCCCAAGTGAGCAGGTCGTTGACGCACGCGTGCTACTTCCCGTGTTAACTGATGTATTTGATGCACTTGAGCTAGAAGCGGTTGTTAAGCAAAGGAATCATCGAGCCCAAGAGGGAATTCTGGTCAATGATATTGTGCTGGATGTAGTGTCTGTGCCTGGTTTCGAGCGCTTGTGGCGTGCACAGGCTGTAAGCAAGGTTACCAGTATGCCGAAAGGGTACGCAGACTTTGGATTTCGAAAAGCAATTGTGTGTACTGCCTCTGCTGTTCAGGCTGTTACGGTTGCCTGCCATGAGCTCGGGCATTTATTAAAACAGGAATGTAAAGAGTGCAGGCGAGATGAAGAAGGCATTGCGTATGCTTTTATGTTTGCGTGTGCACGGGAAATTGAACGGTATGACATTGCAGGACTAGGATGTGTTGTTATGGAAGAAGCACACCGGTCTCCTTCGGTACAAGAGTGGCCAGTGCATTATGATGCTCATCGGTTTGTTGCATCTGCTGTCAGACACGGTGCGGATCCTTTACGATTGTACCGAGACCTTGTTTTAGGAAATTGCCGGGTGCTTTCTAAATAAAAAGATAAAAAATAAGAAACGCCGGCTTAGTGCCGTGCGAGTGTAAAGACGTTGCGGATAGCTACAATCACGGTTGCCGGTACGAATATTGCCAAGAGCGCCTGCAGAATCTGTTCTACTGCGCCAATAGCGGACAGTACCTGGTTGCCTAGTGAGCTTGCGATGATGAGTACTACTCCAGACAGTAAGAATGGAGAAGCTTCTTCAGCACCGACATTGAGCAATCCCACAATCAAACCGAGCACGATTAAAATCACCAGGACGGTTCCTGAGACTGGTCCGAGTGCACCCAAGATGACTGCTAGGACGACTCCTATTAAGAAAGCCCAGCTTCCGACAAGGTTGCCTTTGCCTTTTGCCATAGTTCCTCCTTTCATCAAGTAGGAGTGAATACAGGTTTAAATAGGTTGCCCTTAGAGTTTTTTCAGCTCTTCGATTTCTTCAAACGAAATCGCTGCTCCGTGGAACTTGGTTGCATACAATGCTGCTTCCAAGACTTTCTTTCCTTCAAGGTGCAAGAGATTCTTCTTGTATGCTACAAAAACCAGTTCGGATGAGCGTATGAATCGATAGTGTGCAAAGCTGTTGATGTCTTGGGCAATGAGTGTGACTCGCTGGTGGAGTTTGTCAGACATCAAACGCTCCAGATTTTGCGGCCGTTCTGCCAGTATTCTCGTAGTTCGCTCGTCAATTGCAATAATATTCTCTATTTCTTTCTTGGTACAGGCATCGCTCAACGCAAGACAGGCAATTTCTGCTTCGCTCACAATTGAAATCCACTGATTGTTGACTTGCAGATAGTGGTTTGCCCGGTCTAATAGTATTTTCGTTTCTTCTTCAATTGCAGCATTGGAAATGCCGATGCTCTCAGGAAGCTCCAGTACTCCTGTTTCAAGCAAGTGCTGGACGCGCAAGGCGCCCAGTTCGAACCGTGGAATAGAGAGTGGTCTGTCTACGACTTCGTACTGTACTGCCCGAGGAATTAGAAATTTGCCCTTGAATCTTTTCTTGAGTTCTACTACTATATCAAGCATACCATTCATGGACAAATTAATCAATGCCCCTGAATCAAAGATGAGTGCTTTCATGAGAAAAAGTCCAGGGCCATGTTGGCCCTTTTTTTTATATTGAGGGTAGCATTATAGGCAATGTCTGCTGTTTTTGTTTGCCCAGTATATTCAGCAAGCTCCCATTGAGATACTCCCAGCAGTTTTGCTGTTTGACCCAGAGAAATGCCATGCTCATAGATACGCCCTGCTTTATTGATGGATGCTTTCTTGAGCACTTCTTCAATATACGGCTTGAGGTTGATTGAGATTGAAGCAAGGGAAGCGCGTGCACTCGCTAAGTGAGACTCAAATGCCGTACTATTATTTTCTTGCACTGCTTTGATTGCCAGATCGAGAAAGCCAGTACATCGTTTCACAAAGACATTCCAGTTTTTAATATGTATTTGCTCTTTTCGCTCAATAATTTTGCTCAGTGAGTAGACCAGTACAGCAATGGTAATGCTGCCTGCATCTTGGAAAGAAGTAGCGCAATGAATGGTCTGGTTTGAAAGTTCTTTCAATTGTAAGGCATCATTACTGAGCAGGGCTTTTCGCGTTGTCTTAAGGACTTGTATAAGATGTTCTGCCTCTTCCATCTTTAAACAAAGATAAAGAGCTATTTAAGATTATTTATGTGTCAAGAATTACATGCGATAAAACTTTTTACTTTAGTTGGTGGTTCTTGACACATAAAGTTAATATACTCACCTGCTTGTATCATACTATGGAAGTTCTTCTTGACACTAACTTCATTATTTCCTGTGTGAAGCATAAGATCGCCTTTATGGAACAGTTGGAAGAACAAGGTTTTAAAGTGATTGTCCCGAGAGAAGTGCTTGATGAACTGAAAGATTTACGGCTTAAAGTCTCCCATGATGATCGTACTGCAATTACTATTGCCTTAGAATTATTATCTTCCAAGAAGATAAAAAAAAGACGGTTGTCTGGAACGAGCGTTGATGAGGGACTTATTTTATTAGGAAAACAGGGAGCGTACATTGCGACTTTAGATAATGGCATTCGCCGTCTGATTCCTAACTCAATCGGCATTCATACCGCTTCCAACTCAATAGTAGTTGCACGTTCCTAGGAAAGATATTGCATATTTCTCGGAAAGCAGAGGATTTTTAAAGTTATGTACCTGCAGTGGGCAATGCAGAAAAAAGGTGAGCAGACGTTCCTTACATTTGAGAGTGAGAATGAAGAATCAGAAGAAGGGCAGCAGGAACAGCTGAAGACATCCGCTTCTCTTGCTTTTTTACAAACAGTTCAGGAAAAGACGCTTGAACCGATACGGGACGAGCGAGAATGGAGTTTACATGCGAACGGGACTTTCTTATCTCCCCTTTCTTTTTCTAATGGCAAGACACAAGTTGATGTGGTAAAAGAAATCGTTGCTCATATCAAGCAAGGAAAAAAGACTATCCTCCTACGAGGAGTGTGCGGTACGGGGAAGTCAGCAATTGCATTGCATCTTGCTCGTGAGTTGGGAAAAACGAGCATTGTAGTGCCGGTAAAAGGTTTGCAGCGGCAGTATGAGGAAGACTATGCGAGCAAGAAAACTGTTTTGAAGCGGAATGGAAAACCGCTTACGATTGCTATGATTACGGGTAGAGAGAATCATGATTCAGTGATTAAGCCAGGAGTAAGCTGTGCCGATCCCTTATTACCCGATACTATTAAGATTAGTGAGAAGAATGCTGCTTTGATATACGAGTATTATCAGCAGAATCCGTACTTTGTAAGAAAAGATATGCCTCCCTTAAAAAATATCAAGCGTATTTCGATTGCACCTGCGAATCCGTACTGGAGTCCTCTCGTGCCTGCCGCGCTTCCGATGCCGCTGAAAGACGCTCGAAAACTGAAGTATCGCGGCTTGGAGGGCAAGGACTTTATTTTTTATCAGCGAAAGCTTGGCTGTTCGTACTATGATCAGTACCTTGCGTATGTGCATGCTGATGTGGTCATCTTTAATGCTGCGAAGTATAAGATTGAAGTTGCCTTGGACAGAAAGCCGGAAACGGTTGTTGATATCATTGATGAAGCGGATGAGTTTTTAGATAGTTTTTCACTACAGGAAGAGCTTAACCTAACTCGATTGCAGAGCGCACTTAAAAGCCTGCACCCTGAGCAGGCTGAGGCGCAGGTCATTCGCGACGCCCTGCTTGCATTAGTGAAATTGGAAGAACAGAATAAGCAGGCGCTAGGTGTTGATGCATCGCAGATATTCAAAATTGCAGATACACAACTTTTCAAACTTTTACGGCTTTTCTTACAGAGTGATGAATTTCAGGCAGAAATCTTAGGCGATGAGTTACAGTATGCAAATAAAGCCCTTGAAATTGCAGAAGCGTTTAAAGGATTGCTTGATGAGACGTATGTGACCTTCCGGAAGCATGAAGGCGAGTTGCATTGTTCGCTTATTACTACTAACTTATCTCAGAAGTTTGCTGAAATACGGCGTAAAAGCAAGGCGCTCGTACTCATGTCGGGTACGCTGCATGCACCAGATGTTCTCAGAACGGTATTTGGAGTTGATGATTTTGTAATTGTTGAGGCAGAGACGCATACGCAAGGCACCGTGGAATTAGTACAAACGGGGAAAGAGTTTGACTGCAGGTATGCCCACTTCACATCTGGCAAGCACTCGAGAAAGGAGTATTTGCATGCTTTAGATTCCTGCTTAGCGGCAGCAGTGAAGCCCGTATTAGTGCATGTGCATGCGTTCGAAGACCTGCCGACGGAAACAGAGCGGGAAGCGTATGAACTAAAGCATACGCTCTCTCGGGACATGCTGCATGCATTGCAAAAAGGTGATACAACGGGACGTTTGATTTCTTTGTTTAAGGCAAAGCTTGCTGATACTCTTTTTACTACCAAGTGCAGCAGAGGAGTTGACTTTCCCGGAGACGTGTGCAATTCCATCGTGTTCACCAAGTATCCGAACCCTAATGTTCAGAGTATGTTCTGGAAGATACTCCAGCAGACACATCCTTCCTCTTTCTGGAGCTTTTACCGGGACAAAGCAGAGCGCGAGTTCCTGCAGCGCATCTATCGCGGCCTGCGCTCAAAGGAAGACCATGTTCGTATTTTATCTCCTGATAGCAGAGTCCTCGACGCGGTGCGGCGGTTGCAAAACACTCTCTCAAGAAATTTGCTAAGTTTTAAATAGTTCACTACATTTTATTCATATGGCAGATTTGAAAATTCCCTTAACGGTGAATCGTATACTTCTTGGTCTGCTTATGCTTGTTCCCGGTTTGTTAAAACTTTTTGTTATGAAGCCTTCAGGAGTGGTGAGTATGCTGACTGGTTTAGGTTTTCCTGCACCTACTTTCTTTGCCTGGGTACTCATCCTGTCTGAGATTGTATTTGGCATTGCCCTTTTGGCAAACTGGAAGCTCAAGTATATGGTTGTTCCACCCATGATTATCCTTGCTGTTGCAGCATTTACAGTATATTGGAAGCAATGGCCGAGTATGTTGCTTCACTTCGTCATCATTTCAAATTACTGGATTTTGGCATTAGTAGCTGACGAGTAACCATAGCTTTTTATTCTCCCTTTCTTATTTCTTTCTATGAAGCAAGTAGTCATCATTGGCGGAGGATTTGCCGGTGTTTTTCTTGCTTATCGTTTAGAAGAAGGAGATGTGAAAGTTGCAGTTCTAGATGATATATACCCTTCTGGCGCTCTCATTTCTAGATGGTCACAATCAATTCCTACGCGCCCTCCATTGTCAAACATCAGCTCTTCACCAACTCTCTTTTTCAGATACTCATCTCTAAAGAAATCATAGGCTTCCTCAGCAGAGTATTTCCTTTCTTTTTTGATTCTTTCTATTGCATGAGCGTCTGGCTTGATAAGCTTAATTCCTATCTCTTCTTCTGTTGCCATAATACGTGCTTCGAGAGAAGTTACCATATATCTTCAGAAAAAGCACTTTTTTTAATCTTATTTACTCTTTTTCTTCGTTTCTTTGCCTATCACTTTCTTCCCAAACATATATTTCTGTAAGACGGTAGGTATCTTAACCGAGCCGTCTCTTTGCTGATAATTTTCCAGGATAGCAAGCAAAACACGGGAAGTGGCCATTGCTGTGTTATTCAATGTATGGGGAACATATTTTTCTTTGTTGCCTGGATCTACTCTCATTTTAAGCCGGCGCGCTTGTGCATCAGTCAGATTGGAGCATGAGCCAATTTCATAATACTCTTGTTTCCGAGGAGACCATGCTTCAATATCCACTTGGATATGTTTTAGATCTCCGAGGTCGCCTGAGCAGATGACAAGCACACGAATAGGAATACCTACTTCTTTACAGATACTGATTGTAATGTTCTTGAGCTCTTCAAAGTGCTTCATCGAATCCTGAGGTTTGCAAATGGCAATCATTTCTATTTTGTTGAACTGATGTGTTCTAAACAGGCCTTTTTCGTCAATACCATGCGAGCCTATTTCTTTCCTGAAGCACATGGAATAGGAAGTGAGTTTGATAGGAAGTTCTTTTTCAGGAATAATGGTGTCAAGGTATTGGCCTATGAGTGAGTGCTCGCTCGTTCCAATGAGATAGAGGTCTTGGTCTTGCAGTTTGTAAATCTGATTTTGCATATCGTGGAGGTCAGCAACATTACTCATCACTGCTTCTCGGAGTACAAGGGGGGTTTCTATATAGGTAAAGCCAGCTTGTACCATTTTCTCAATTGCAAATCTGATTAATGCTTGGTTTAAGAGTGCGAGCTCATTCTTCAGATAGTAAAAACCAGCGCCTGATGTGCGCGCTGATGCTCCAAAGTCGGCCAGCCCCCGTCTTTCAGCAAGTTCAGCATGATTCTTAATTTCAAAGCCCGGCTTTTTTGCTGCTCCTATCTTTTTAATCTCTTTGTTATGAGAAGCATCTTTTCCTACCGGCACCGAACTATGCATGATATTAGGGATCTGTTTGAGCTTGTTTTGAAGCTCATCTTGAAGCAGCTGCATGTGTTGTTCTGCTTGCGCAATTTTTTCTGGAATTGTCTTTGCTTTTTTCAACAAAAGTGCGGCATCTTTGCCTGCTTTCTTAGCCTCACTTACTTGTCTTGAGAGTGTATTCCTTTCTGCCCGTAACTGATCTACTTCGGCCTTGAGCTTTCTCCAATGAATATCTTTCTTCTGTATTTCATCAACCAAGGCAAGTTTTGCATCCTGGAATTTCTTTTTTATATTTGCTTTAATGAGTTCAGGGTGTTCCCGCACTAACTTGATATCAATCATACGTTCACGAAGCAAGGGCGTTATTTAATTGTTTATTGGCCTGTATACAAGGAGTTCTTTATGCCTGCAAGCAGCTTACTGTAATGATCTTTGACTTATTTTCTATATTTTGTTTTTTCTGTTTTGAATGCTTTGATAATGGTTGCCATTAAATCACCGCCTAGATGATGAGGAATGATGACATAATCGATGCCGTGCTTGTACAGGTCAAGGGCAGTTGCGGGCTGCTCCGCTGTTGCGATGAAGGTTGCCTGACTTTTTATGTGCTTCAAATGCTCGGCAATGGTCATGTTTGATTCGGCATCAGGAATCGTTGAGATGATGAGTTTGGTCTTTTCCAGAGAAAGCTGCGAGAGGAAATCTCGGTCTCCTCCATCGCCAAAAATCGCTTCAATGCCTTGATCGTTCAATGCTATAATTGCCTTCGGATTGTAGTCTACGACTGCAAATTTGGCGTGTGAGGATTTGAGAGCCCGCATAATACGATAGCCAACTCTATGGGAGCCGAATACCAGCACTTCATAGGCTGTCTCTTTTTTTGGTTTATGCTCTTTGTACGAATTGCCATCAAATATAGAAAGAACATGTGAAAGTTTGTTGAAGAGGCGGCTCGCATAATAAATATTATAACTGCTTACGCCGATAGTAATTAACGAGATGAGTACCATGAGGCTCATTACTTCTTGATTTATGTGACCAAGGGTAAACCCAAGGAGTATGAGGATTAATGAAAACTCGGAGATTTGCGCGAGACTTGAGCTTGTTAGAAAATTAGTGCGTTTTGTGAAGCCAAAGCATCTGATGACAGTCATCACAATAAGAGGCTTGCCGATTATTATGAACAGGGAGAACAGCAGGGCATCTTTGAGCAAATTCAAGGAAATGGTGCCCGCAACTTGGCTGCCGAAAAAGACAAAGAAAAGCACCATGAAGAAATCGCGGAGCGGTTTCATCTTTCCTCCAAGCTCTAACGTATACTTTGAAGAAGCCAAGGACATGCCTGCAATGAGTGCGCCAATTTCCAAGGAGAAACCTAGTCTGTCAAAGAGCATGGCTAACAATAAGGCCCAGGCGATGCCGAACAAGAACAATGCCTCTTGGTTCTGCGCCAAATAATCAAGCAGTTTCTTGTGCATGAGTGCTGCTCCTACGAAAATGAACACAATGAGTCCTGCAATCAAGCCCAGTTTCTGCGCAATTGCTAGCGCAGAGCCTCCTTCTTCCAGCAGAGGTATTGCCATCAACGCAATTGCAGCGACAATGTCTTCTACAATTAAAATTCCTAGAGCTAACCTGCCATGCAAGGTATCAATTTCTTTTTTATCTGAGAGGATTTTGACTACTACAACGGTGGAAGAGAACGCGAGTGCTGTAGCGATATATAATGCGGTCAAACTAGAAAAGCCCAGGCCAAGCGCGATGAACCCTCCAATGGTCCCCGCAACTGCAATTTCAATTAAGCCGGCTCCGAGTGCTACCCCTCCCAAATCTCTGAGGACGCGAAAATCTAAGCTGAGGCCGATAATAAACAGTAAGAACACTACACCAATATGGGCAAAGGTTTGGATGAGAGCAGTTTGTTCTGTGCCTTGTCCAATCAGCCCAAATCCTAAAGGCCCGACAATGATACCTACCAGTAAGTATGCAATAATGGGTGGCTGCCGGATAACTCTGGCAAGCACGGTAAGAATTGCCGCTATGCCTATGATTAAACTTACGTAAAGAAGCACCTCTTGCGCCATTTACTCTAGAAGAAAGGTTGTTTTAAATAGGTTTTTATAGCACTTCTTTTTTGTTAGAGCATCCTATTCACCTCAGATGGCTGAGGTGACGGGCCCATGGCACGCGGCGCTGTGGGCCCACTCATTTTCTATCTCGATATCAGAGTGCAATAATACTTTTAAAGCCAGCAAGCATTGCGCTTTTATGAAAGGTTTTGATGGTGAAGCAGAAGTATTGTGTGAGGGGAAAGCTGATTGTAATCATGCTCATCTCAATTATGTTGCTGTTCCTCTTGATGGGCAAGCTTTCTGGTGTGATGATTGTGCAAGACAAGAAAGAGTTCTCTACTCAAAGGACAGACCTAATGCACCCGTTATGACCTTTCCCCCTGGCTCTCTAGTCAGAGTGCCGAATCCTCAGTATGGTGGAGAAGACGTATACGCTTTTAGAACTGATTCAGAAGGCAAATTACAACTTCTTGCTTCTGAAAAACGAGTTAGAAGAGCTGATGTTTCTGCTCTCGTCAGTGCATAACTCTTTCTCGCAAGGTTTAAAAACCAATTTTATCATTGACTTATATGCCTGGCAAAGTACGCATAAAATTAGCAAGCATCGATATACAAGCATTGAATCCAGTTATACAATCAATCAAGGATATTACGAGCAGAGCAGGAGTTATAATGCGCGGTCCGATTCCTATTCCTACCAGAAGATTGAAAGTTACAACGAGGAAATCGCCGTGTGGCAATGGGACTGCTACCTTTGATAGGTTTGAGATGCGGGTGCATCGAAGAATTATTGATATTCCTGCCGAAGATAGAATTCTGCATCCTATAATGAAATTGCAGATTCCTAGAAGTGTGCAGATTAAGATTGAAATGAAAGATTAATGATCTTATCACCTCAATCTTTATATAATTCTTATTCAATCTTGCTTTAATGGGAAGAGAGATTTTAGTTATTAAAAGAGATATTTTATTCAAAGACGGCTTTTTCAGTGGATTTATTTCTTTTAATGATGATGAGCAGGCAGATGCGATTTTAAAAAATGCTGAATATCAGGAGCGGAATGATGCTTTAGAGCACGATGTTAGGTATAAGCAGATTATTCCGTATATCTGGATACTCAATTCTGAAACAAAAAAAGTGTTTGTGTATCGCAGAGCTTCCGATGAAAACTATAACGAAGAGCGGCTGCGGAATAAATGGAGCGGAGGCATAGGCGGGCATGTGGATAAGAATACTGAAGAGCATGCTGAGAATCCGCTTCTTGCCGGCATGATGCGGGAATTACAGGAAGAAGTGACAATGGAAGCGTATTTGATTCCCAAGCTTGTTGGTTTGGTAACTTTGGATAATAAGATGATAGAGCACTATCATGTTGGTTTTGTGCATATTCTTGAGACAACTCAGCCTGTTGCAAAGAAAGATAAAGAAATTGCGGAAGGCTTATTTAAGTCTATAGCTGAGGTAGATGCGTTATTTGCTGATTCTAACAATCAGGTTGAGCTGTTTACCCAATTGAGCTGGCCGTTTGTGAAAGGGTATTTGCTTTCAATATAATTGTTTCGTTATAATCTTCTTTAAATACTCTTTAGGTTATTTTCTTTCGTGATTCAATATCATGCTTTATTAAAAAGAATTATTCTTAACGGAGAAGTGCAGTTTGAGCCGAGGACACAAACGTATACTATTGGTTTGCCTGGAGACCAGAGTATTTATGATCTGCGAGCTGGCTTTCCTCAAATGACTACTAAAAATGTTCCCTTGCGCTTGCCCGGAGAGGAGTTATTCTGGAAGATGCGCGGAGAACGGAGTGTTAAACCGCTTTTTGATAGAAAGGTGCACATCTGGGATGCGAATGCATTCGACTATTGGCTCAAAAGAATTGGGGAAAGCAAGAATTTCCCTAAACATACTCCTCAATGGGAAGAAGGATTTAAAGACTATTGTACGCGATTAGCTACTGATGTTTCAGCTTATGAATTGGGAGATTTAGGTCCTGTGTATGGCTATCAATGGAGACACGGATTTAAGAGACATAGAGAAGAGATTGATCAATTAAGAAATGTTGTTGAAGGACTAAAGAAGAATCCCGGTTCGCGATACCACGTGATGACTGCATGGAATCCCTCTGATTTACCTGATCAGGCTATAGGCCCTTGTCCTATGTTACATCAATTTAGCGCTTTTGGTACGAATTTACATTTGCATGTGTATCAACGTTCATGCGACACGTTTTTAGGCGTTCCTTTCAATATCTCTCAAGATTCTTTATTATTGGCACTGGTAGCAAAGGAAGTAGGATTTACTCCTGGGCAATTTGTTCATAGTTATGGAAATACTCATATCTATTTAGGAGTTCGCCCACGAGCTGATTTTTGGACTGCTGAACAAAATGTTACAGATTTTAAACGGAGATTTGCAGCATCCTATCTTCCTGCTGATTTTATTGGTTTGAAAGCATGGTATGAAGAAACTGCTCCTCCTGAAGATGCTCTTAATGCCCGGAAGGATCATGTTCCTTTTGTCTTAGAGCAATTATCAAAACCTGTGCGATTGTTGCCTCGATTAGAGCTTCGTGATATTCCTCTCTTTGAAGCTATACATTTACCAGTGGGAGAAGTTGCTCAATTAGTTGGTTATGATCCTCACAAATGGGATGCTAAAGCCGTAATGGCTGCTTGATGGACGGCTCATTCATCAGCTTTTTGAGAAAATCCCTATCGTCCTCTCAACTTCCTCTTTAATTCCCTGTATGCAGTCGTAATTCTTTATCTCATCTGAATTTACCCAGACATGCTCTGTGAAGGAGCCTTTTTCTAGAACAACTTCTCCTGATTTGTATTTTCCTGCAAACTTTACTAAAATTACTGGAATTCCATCAGGTCTTATGAAAGCGACGCTGTTTATGTAATGCAGCTCATCATGAATTTCTATTCCTGCTTCTTCTTTTACCTCTCTTTTCAATAATTCTTCAACAGCATTTTCAAAATCTATGACATCGTTATTCATTCTTGTTGGCTTTTCCAAAGGCAGGTTTGCCCATTCCAATTTTCCTCCAGGCACTGCATACTTATTCGGATGAACTTTTTCTCTCGCATCTCTTTTAAATATAAGGCATCTTTTGTCAGAATCCCTGTAAACAACAACATTGGCAACAAAATAAAAAAGCTTGTCATGCTTTGCATTGTCAAGGCTTATCTTTTTTGCAGGAGGCATATCTTACTTTGTTTTACCAAGTATATAAGTATTTTTAAACTGCCTAACTTGATAATTCCCATGCAAGATATATCTGTTTTAGTGGTTAAACCTGAAGTTATAGGAAGATTTGATGAAGTCAGGACTTCTACAGGAAAAAGAGGGTATATCTCATTATTTGAGAGAAAGGATAGCGATTGGATTGAGAGGATGAGAGAGATTTATTCTCCGCAGTTCAGCAAGGAGAGAATATCCTGGCTTGTAGATGCTTATCAAAGCTCAGGCTTTGGAGATGAGTTTGGAGTTCTTGTTCTCAGGCATCAAAGAGGAAATACTCTGGTTGAACTGGAAGCAGAGCAAGGACATTTCATAGATTACCAGACAACTTCAGGAACAACGCTGAGGCATGAGTTCGGGATGCCGGCAAGACACAATATTCCCACTCCTGACAGTGAGTTTACTGTTGTTTTCAATGCTGTGCACTGCCCAAAAACACCTGAAGATTTGAGAAGGCATCTTAAAATATTAGAATTGCAGGAGTTTGAGTGAGATGTCTAATAATGGATTATTTATAACATTTGAAGGAGGTGAAGGAGTTGGTAAATCTACTCACATTAAGCTTCTTACTGAGAAATACCGTGCACATGGAGTTACTGTCCGCGCCATACGAGAACCAGGAGGAACACTTATTGCTGAAGAAATCAGAGACGTGCTAAAGGACGTTGCACATAAAGAAGCCATGACTAACGAAGCAGAGCTTTTGCTTATGAATGCAAGCAGAGCACAACTCGTACGAGAAGTCATTCGTCCTGCACTCGCAGCCGGCGAGCTTGTTTTATGCGATCGCTTTTACGATTCAACAATCGCTTATCAAGGATATGGGCGTCAAATCCCTATGAATGATGTCTTGAACATTGTTAATTTTGCTGTTGGTGACACTCGTCCTGATATTACGTTTTGGCTACGCGCTCCTCCTAGCATAGGCATGCGTAATGTAAAAACAAGAGTAGAAGTTGGAACAGTCCCTCTCAAGGACCGTTTTGAACAATCTGGAGATGCATTTCATGAGCGAGTGTATTATGGATTTGCAGCTATTGCAGAAGAACATAGAGAGAGGGTTAGGTCTATTGATTATGTCTCAGGCGGTATTGATGTAATGCAATGGACTATGATTGCACACCTCAATAGCTATGCACAGGCTAAAGGATTAGATAAGTATCTCCTCTTCCAATAATATACTATTTTTTAAGAAATTTTTTAATCGTAAGTCTTAAAACCCTCGTTTTCTTTTCTGCATAAGCCGATGTTGGGCAGTGGTAGCCTACTTGCTTGGAGAGCAAGGTTCCTTCGGGATATGCAGGTTCGATTCCTGCCATCGGCGTTTGGAGAGCGTATTTCCGCAAGGATTCGCAGGTTCAAATCCTGCTCTGGGCGTTTATATTTTATTTATTCAAGACCGAAGGATTGCGTGAAATCAGCAATGAGGCGGTATTGCTCCAGGTACTTCAGCCCTTTTTCAGTAATGAGATAGGTTTTCCTCGGTGTATTTTTCTCCAAGATGAACTGCTTTTCCTTCAATTCCTGAAGATATTCCTCCATCATGGCATACGAGAGGTTTGACTTGTAGAGGATGTGCGTTGGCTTTATCTTTCCACTCTTATTTCTGATAACTTCGAGTATGTCCCGGATGATTTCTAAGCGATTTCTTTTTTTCATCTTATTTAGCACTTCTGAGTAAAGTGAACAGGAGCAGGGCATAGGCTCCTAATTCAAGGAAATGCCCAATGACGTACGGCTTGTAACTGTATGAAGAGAAAATAAAATCAGCATTGCTTAGTAGCAGGAGAATGAATGCGTACAAGACACTTCTTGTTTTCTTATTTTTGTGCTGGTACCATTCAGTGCCGTAATGGTACGTGATGAAGGAAAGGAGAAAGACGGAGAGAATTCTAAAGGTAATCAGCTTGTCGAAGCTTGCTGCTACAACTAGCAAGCTGAGGCCTAAGAGCAAATAATGGATTTCTCCCTGTTCAAATTTGAAGGTTGTATAGACGAGCATGACTAATCCTACAATAAAGAAGAGGATGTGTGCGTATACTCCGAGGATTCCTATTCGTGCTAAGTGATCTAAGGAGAGTGTTCTAAAACCAGAACTTGTTTGGGAAACAATAAAGAAATTCAGAGCTGCCCAAACGAGATAGGAGATGGCGATGAAGAGGAAGCCCGAGCCAAATCTTTGGAGTGTTCTCTCTTTGGAGAGCGCGTAGACTTGATATGCTTTTAATGCAATTGCTAACGTGATAATGCCAAAAGCAAGTTCCATTGCAATGTCGAAGCCGAAGAACCAGTTGGGAATCGTATACAAGACTGGCATACCGTCGCTACTCAGTCCAGCTTTTTAAGGCTTATGTAAGTGCTTTCTTGACTTCTGCTTAAGAAGGAGGTTTAACAAGTGCTTAATAAAGCGATTTCTTGAATAGAATAATTAAAACACTAGAGCAAGGAGGTGATCCATGCCATTGCTATGGTAGGGGGCGCCAGCCCCCTTTCCTACTCCTTCTTCAGCCGAAGGCCATCCCCTCGGCAGCACCACTCTTTTTTGTTGAGCGTAATGTTTAAATCACTGTCAGCGTAGCAGTGCTTAGCCCGGATCGCATAATGGTTATTGCGCCTGTCTCGAGAACAGGTTTCCTTTGGGATCTCCCGGTTCGATTCCGGGTCCGGGCGTATATCTCATTTTTGTCAAAAAAAGTGATGTACCATATACAACTTTTATACAGAGCAATTAATATTATTTTTCAGTTAAATTTTAATAGGCTAGTATATTGGAAAGAGCATGGAATTTGTTAAACCAAAGAAGCTAAATAAGGGAGACACGATTGCAGTTATAGAACAAGAGTCAACAAATCAACAAGAGAAGAAGAGTCTAAAGA